>JAFSQD010000008.1 GCA_017446765.1 Alloprevotella sp. | reverse complement strand
GACGCTTGCTGTTTAGTGGGGTTTTGTCTGAAATGGCAACCTTCGGGCTGCCGCTGCTTTATGGTTAGAGCCGCGAAGCGCCCGAAGGTTTAAGGTGCAGGACGAAAATCCCTATTTCACCGTGATGACAAGATACTTGCTGAGACTCCAGAATCGGTCGGGGTTTGTGATGCGCAGCGTGTACTGTCCCTGGGCGTCTTTGTCGAGTGCGTAGGAATCGGCAGGGTGTGAGGTCAGCAGCGTGGCACTCTTTGAGTAGAGGCGGATGGTCTTCGTCACGCGATAGTCAATCTTTGTAAAATAGTCGCGGTTGAAGTCGGAGGATTTCAGCACGTCGCCATGTTGCAGGATGCGTTGCTGGCGCAGTTCCTTTTTGGTGCCAAACACGAAGTAGGCCGTGTGGAGCTCCTGGTCCTGGCGGGCGATTTCCTCCGTGTTCTTCTCAATGGTGCGCTGTTTCTGTTGGTTGCTTTCCGTGAGCTGTCCTACGTTCTGGTTGAGGTTCGTGATTTGCTGGTCTTGCTCGGCGATGCGTATGTCGCGCTTTTCCAGTTCCTGGCGCAGCGTTTCGATCTGCTTTGTCTTCTCCTCCAGCTGTTCGTTGAAGCGTGTGATGGTGGCCTCGAGCTTTTTCTTCATCTCATCGTTGCCGCTGTTTGAGGTGCGCAGCTGTTGCTTGAGGTTCTCAATCAGTTCGCGGTTGAGGCGAAGCTTGTCCTGGATGAGCGCCATGTTGTCAATGATGGCCTGGCGGTTGCCGCCGTCGCGCTGGTTACTGACCACGATGTTCTCAGCCTCGTTGATTTGGCGGAATCCATCCTCAATCTGGTTGACCATATCCACGAGATCGCCGGATTCGTTGCGCGCCATGCGGAGTTCGTTGAGCAAGGAGTCGCGCTCGCGCTGCCATGCCTGTTCTTGTGCGTCCTTTTCTTTCTTAGTGTCGCAGGAACCCACCGTCAGGCCGAGGGCAAGCGCTGCCATGCATACGAATAGAAACTGTTTCATGATTGCTTGTTGATTATACGTTTTTCTGATTTTGAAGTTTTCTCTTTCTTCTTGCCCTCCACCAGCAGCACAAACTCGCCGCGCGGCTCGTTTTCGTTGAAGTGGGCAAGCAGTTCTGCCAACGTGCCTCGCACCGTCTGTTCGTGCATCTTGGATATCTCGCGGCATGCTGCGGCACGTCGTTCCTCGCCGAAGACTTCTGCAAACAGCTGCAGGGGTTTCACTACGCGGTGGGGCGATTCGTAGAATATCATCGTGCGTTCCTCTTCGGCCAATGCCTGAACGCGCGACTGCCGTCCCTTCTTCTGAGGCAGAAAGCCTTCGAATGCGAAGCGGTCGCAGGGCAGGGCAGAGGCCACGAGTGCCGGTACGAAAGCGGTGGCTCCAGGCAGGCATTCCACGCGGACGCCCATTTCGGCGCAGGCTCGCACGAGCATGAAGCCGGGGTCGCTGATGGCTGGAGTGCCTGCATCCGAGACGAGGGCCATTGTCTCGCCTGCCTTGATGCGGCGGGCAAATGTCTCTGCCGTCTGGTGCTCATTAAATTTGTGGTGGGAGCTGAGATGGGCCTGAATGTCGTAATGCTTCAGCAGAATACCCGATGTCCGTGTGTCTTCTGCCAGCACCACGTCTGCCTCCTTCAGGATGCGGAGGGCACGAAGCGTGATGTCTTCCATATTGCCGACAGGTGTCGGCACGACGTAGAGCGTTCCCATTTCTGCGTGCAAATGTATGCAATAATCTGCTATGCGGCAAAAAATACTTTCCGTTTTAGTTTTTTTTCATAATTTTACGGCAGAAAACAATCTGTAAGCGACGCTATACAATAAATAAGGGTATATGCAGTACAAGGAAATCAACTTCGATCGCTTCGTGCGCGGTCTGCTCTTTCTCGTAGGCATCATCATCGTCTATTTGCTCCTCAACTATCTTAGTCCCGTACTCTTACCCTTTTTCATTGCTTGGGTAGCGGCCTATATGCTCTACCCCATCGTGAGATTCCTGCAGTACCGTTGCCACCTGCGCAACCGCATCCTCTGCATCGTGCTGACCTTGATGCTCGTGGGAGGAGCCCTGACGGCCATTTCCTATGTCATCGTGCCGCCATTCGTAGAGGAACTCGGCCACGTAAGTGAGGTCGCCAAACGCTTCGTCAACGACCAGTCAAACTATCGGAACGTAGTGCCCCGGGAGGTGGAGCAGTATCTGCGCGAAAACTTCAGCGAGGAGAAAATCAGTGACTTGCTGAAGCAGAAGGACGTGCAGAGCTCGCTGAAAAGCATCTTTGGCAAAGTGTGGGGCGTCGTGTGGGGAGCTGCTGGCGTCATCATTGACTTCATAGCCTCACTCATGGGCATACTCTATTTCTTCTTCCTCCTGAAGGACTACGAAAAGTACGCCGACGGGTGGACACGCTACATCCCGAAGAAGCGCCGCCCCATGGCACAGATGCTCATCTCCGACATCAGCCAGGGAATGAGCGGATACTTCCGGGGACAAGCCCTTGTCGCCCTGAGCAATTGCGTCATGTTCTCCGTCGGATTCCTCATCATAGGCTTCCCCATGCCCATCGCACTGGGCTGCTTCATCGGTCTCATCAGCTTCATACCCTACGTGCAGGTGGTCGGCATCCTTCCTGCAGCCATCCTTGCCCTCCTGCGTGCAGCCGATACGGGACAAAACTTCTGGCTGCTCATCGGTGGCGTCATTCTCGTCTACCTTGTCGTTCAAGTGCTTCAGGACTCCATCGTCACCCCATACGTCATGGGCAACATTACAGGCCTTTCGCCCGCCATCATCCTCCTCGCCCTCTCCGTCTGGGGCTATATGCTCGGCATCATAGGCCTCATCATTGCTCTGCCTGTCACCACGCTGATGATTTCCTACTATCGACGCTTTGTCATCGGCGATACCGACACTGGCGACATCCCCGACGAAACGCTTCAGATGCCTTCTGCCTGCGTTGACAATGCGAAAAATAATGAAGAAAATTTGGCTGTCCAGAAATAATACCCTACTTTTGCACCCGCTTAACGGCACACTAATGGGTTGATCCGCTAGCTCAGTTGGTAGAGCACAACACTTTTAATGTTGGGGTCTTGGGTTCGAGCCCCAAGCGGATCACACAAAAGAGGCATCCCAATGGGTGCCTTTTTTGATTATCCGGCGAAGGGCTCTCACCCAAGGGCTCTTTCAGTCGCTTTGCCTTGTGAAAGCGTCGCTTTGCGACAAGCGCGAGCTCCAAACGGATCACACAGGAAGAGGCTCGTAAGCCTCTTCCTGCATGTTGTCCCTTTTACGAATTCTTCCCATTGGCTTTTGCTCCAATCCGCTGTGGGGCACAAAAAAAACCTCCAAGGCGCTTGCGCGACATTTGGAGGCTACAAGATTACTCTTACAATGGGCTTCTCAGCCTTGTCGGGGCGACAGGATTCGAACCTGCGACTCCCTGCTCCCAAAGCAGGTGCGCTACCGGACTGCGCTACACCCCGTTTTCGGCCGCGAAGATAGGGATTTTTATGAGAACGCACGCCTTGTGGTGGAAATATTTTTTATGAAGGGTGCGGAAAGGAGCGGAAACTTACTTGATAGTGACGGGACTTGTCTTGAGGGAGAGGGCGTCAGTCGAAGCGGATGGCGCGTGCAGGTTGGATGCGGGATATCAGGAAGCTGGGGATGACGAGAGTGGCGACGGTGAGGAGGAGTGTCGCTACGTTGACGAGCACGATGGGCCACCATTCAAGGCTCACGGGTACGGTGTCGACGTAGTATGTTTCGGGGTTGAGGTGTACGAGGCCGAAGCGGTCCTGTGCCCAGAGGATGAGGAGGCTCAGGATGTTGCCGAAGAGCATTCCGCGCAGCACGATGAAGGCTCCGTAGTAGAGGAAGGTATGGCGCAGGCGGGTGTTGGTGGCTCCCAGGGCTTTCAGGACGCCGATGGTCTGCGTGCGTTCCAGGATAAGGATTAGGAGTCCGCTTATCATGGAAAAGGCGGCCACGAGAAGGATGAGCACGAGAATCACGTAGACGTTCGTGTCGAGCAATGTGAGCCAGTTGAAGACGCCTGCCGTGCGCGGGTTTTCGCGTATGGTCAGGACGGAGCGCACCGTGCCGGCGGTGTCGGGGAGGGCGTTGACGACTTCTTCCACGGTGATCTTGCTTTCGGCAAGGCGTGCAAAGTCGCGGATGCGTATTTCCAATCCGCTGGCCTTGGATTCGTCCCAGCTGTTGAGGCGTTGTACCGTGTGGAGGTCGGTGAGGACGAAGGTGCGGTCAAACTGCTTCATGTTTGTCTGGTAGATGGCCGCAATGGTGAAGCGTCGCATCTTCACGTTATCCTCGAAGAAATAGGCGTAAACGCGGTCTCCAACAGCGAGTTGAAGATCTGTGGCAAGTTGCTTTGAGAGGACGATTCTGTTTGTGGAGGCCGTGTCGGATAAGTGTGGCAGTTTGCCTGCCACGAGATGCTTTTGAATGAAGTCCGTGTCGTATTCGGGACTGAGTCCTTTGAGCTCGATGGCAGCGAAAGACTCTTCCGTCTTGAGGATACCGATTTTCTCGGCGTAGCGCTGCACTTTTGATACTTCCGGGAGGTTTTCAAGGGCATTGATGAGTGCTGTGTCGGCGGTGACGGGGAAGCTCTCGGGCGAGGCAAAGGTGTTGTAGTCGAGCACTTCCATGTGTGAGCCGAATCCCATGAGCTTTCCGGCCACTTCCGCCTGGAATCCTCTGACGACGCAGACGCTGATGAGCATCACGGCAAGGCCAACGGCGATGCCGGCCGTGGCTATGGCAATGGCGGGTCGCGAGGCGCGTTTCCCGTTTTCGCCACTTGCGCTGAAGAAGCGGCGTGCAAGTGTCAGTGAGAGTCCCATGGGAAGCAGAGGTCTTTATACTTCGCGGCGTCCGGGGTAGGCTTCGAGTGCTTTCTGGAGCACTACGAGTGCGCGGTTGAGGTCATCGATGTTGAGTACATAGGCAATGCGCACTTCGTCGATGCCCGAGCCGGGTGTCACATAGAATCCGGATGCGGGTGCCATCATGAGGGTCTGGCCTTCGTAGGCGAAGTCGGTGAGACACCAGGCACAGAACTTTTCGGCGTCGTCCACCGGCAGTCGTGCCACGGTGTAGAATGCGCCCATGGGGATGGGGCTGTAGACACCCGGTATGCGGTTGAGGCCGTCGATGAGGCATTTGCGTCGTTCGACATATTCCTCATAGCAGTCCATGGCATACTGTGGTCCTTCGTCCATGGAGGCTTCGGCCACGATTTGTCCCAGGAGTGGGGGGCTGAGGCGTGCCTGGCAGAATTTCATGACGGCTTCGCGCACGGCCTTGTTCTTGGTGACGAGGGCTCCGATGCGTATGCCGCATTCGCTGTAGCGCTTGGAAACGGAGTCGATGAGGATGACGTGTTGCTCGATGCCCTCGAGGTGGAAGGCGGAGATATAGGGCGAACCCGTGTAGATGAACTCCCGGTAGACTTCGTCGCTGAAGAGGTAGAGGTTGTAGCGCTTGACGAGGTCGCGGATTTGGTTCATCTCGCGTCTCGTATAGAGATATCCCGTGGGGTTGTTGGGATTGCAGATCATGATGGCGCGCGTGCGGTCGTTGATGAGCTTTTCGAACTCTTCCACCTTCGGCAGCGAAAATCCTTCCTCTATGGTTGTCGCGATGGTTCGGATGCGTGCGCCGGCGGCGATGGCGAAACTTTTGTAGTTTGCATAGCCCGGCTCGGGCATGATGATCTCGTCGCCAGGGTTCAGACAGGTGAGGAAGGCAAAGAGTACGGCCTCGCTTCCTCCTGCGGTGATGATGATGTCATCGGGGGAAAGCGAGATGTTGTACTTCGCATAGTAGCCCGTGAGTTTTTCGCGGTATGAGAGGAAGCCCTGGCTGGGGCTGTACTCCAGCGTTGTCCGGTCGATGTGTTTCAAGGCCTCAAGTCCGGCTTGGGGGGAGGGCAGGTCGGGCTGTCCGATATTGAGGTGGTAGACTTTGAGTCCGCGCTTGACGGCATCCGTAGCCAGCGGAGCCAGCTTTCGTATGGGGGAGAGGGGCATTTCCTCGGCCCGCTCGGATATGCGCAGTGCTTGATGAGCGTTGTCTGTCATTTTTCGGAAGTGTTTTTTCGCGACAAAGATAGATATTTAAAGTCAGAGGGAGATGGATTTCCGCCGTTTTCCGTGTTTGGTATGCTGTGTGAGCCGTAGCGGCTGAGTCAGGGCAGTGCACGCGAGGGGTCGTGAATGTCGTCGTCGGGCACACGGCCTGCTCCGACCCAGTGTTTGCGGTAGTAGTTTCCGTCGAGGTGGCTGACCACGACGCCTCGCGTACTGCTTGCGTGCAGGAAGTATCCGTCGCGCAGGTATATGCCGACGTGCCCCACGCGGCCTCCGCTGCGTGGCGAGGTGAAGAATACGAGGTCGCCCTGCTGCATGTCGTCGCGACGGATGGGTCGGGCGTCCTTTTCGTATTGGTCGCGGCTGCGGCGATGGAGCTTTTTCCCATACACCTTTTTATATATTGCGAGTGTCAGCCCCGAGCAGTCGACGCCGCGCTGCGTGTTGCCGCCGTAGACGTAGGGCGTGCCTATCCATGCGGCGCACTCGCCGAGGAGTCGGGCGTTGTCACGTCGATAGTCGGGTGCGAGTCCGAGGCGTTGCGAAGCCGTTGTGAGCATTTCGGCGGCCTTGGCGCTGTGGCTATGGTGGCTGCGGGTTGTCTCGATGCGCGTCGTTGTGGCGTGCGAAGGCGTGTGGGACTTTTGCTGCGTGCTGCGCGAGGTGTGGCATGCCGTGAGAACAAGGAGGGAAAGGGCTATGGGCAGAAGAGGGACCGTCCTCCTGAAGTGGCAAAGCGTCCCCCTCTGCCCTCCGCGTCGTGCGAAAGGCAGGGTGGGGGCACTTTGTGTGTCAGGACGACGGTGGCGTGTCATAGTCCGTTCTCCTGGAGGAAGCGGTTGGCTTCGATGGCTGCTTTGCAGCCGCTGGCGGCCGCTGTGATGGCCTGTCGGTAGAGGGGGTCGGCCACGTCGCCGGCTGCGTAGACGCCGGGGATGCCGGTCTGGGGCGTCTGGCCCTCGGTGACGATGTATCCGTGCTCGTCGGTCTTGAGCCACTGGGCGAAGAGGTCGCTGTTGGGCTTGTGGCCGATGGCGAGGAAGAAGCCGTCAATGGGCAGGTCGTAGCGTCGTTCGTCGCTTTCGCCTCGGCGGTAGACCACGTGGGCGCCTTCGACGCCGTTGTTGCCGTAGAGGCCTTCGGTGTTGGTCTCGAAGAGGACCTCGATTTTTTCGTTCTGGAGCACGCGGTCCTGCATGGCCTTGCTGGCGCGGAGGAAGGGCTTGCGCACGATGAGGTAGACCTTCTGGGCAAGACCGGCGAGGTAGCTGGCCTCTTCGCATGCCGTGTCGCCACCGCCTACGACGGCAACGGTCTTCTTGCGATAGAAGAAGCCATCGCACGTAGCGCATGCGCTCACGCCTTGTCCGCGATACTTTTCCTCGTCGGCGAGGCCGAGGTATTTTGCGGAGGCGCCTGTTGCGATGATGAGCGTGTGGCACGCGAGTTCTTTTCCCCCGTCGAGGGTAAGGACGTAGGGGGCTTTTGAGAGGTCGGCCTTCACGACAATCTCGGAGCGGATCTCGGCACCGAAGCGTTCGGCTTGGCGGCGGAGGTCGTCCATCATGTCGTTGGCGTCGACGCCGTCGGGATATCCGGGAAAGTTTTCCACTTCCGTGGTGGTCGTGAGCTGTCCGCCGGGCTGCAGACCCTCGATGATGACAGGTTTGAGGCCTGCGCGTCCAGCGTAGATGCCGGCGGTGTATCCGGCGGGGCCGGAACCGATGATGAGGCAACGTATTGTTTCCATGCTTATAGTGTTTTGGAGATTATTGTTTGACGTTAGATGTTGCTTGGTTTGTGTCGGGCGTGTGAGCCAAGAATGCTCACGCAAGGGTCGAGGGGAGCTCTGGGATGGTCGGCTCAGCGGAGGTCGATGACTTCCACGCCGGGATGGTCGCTGGGCTTGTACTGGAAGGTGTCGGCGGAGAACTTCTG
>JAFSQD010000090.1 GCA_017446765.1 Alloprevotella sp. | reverse complement strand
GTCAATTTATTCCTCAACGGCTGCCTGCGCGGCGGCGAGGCGTGCGATGGGCACGCGGAAGGGTGAGCAGCTCACGTAGTCGAGACCTACCTTGTGGCAGAACTTTACGCTAGTAGGCTCACCGCCATGTTCGCCACAGATGCCGCACTTCAGCGTGGGACGTACTTCGCGACCCTTGTCGACAGCCATTTGTACGAGTTGACCCACACCGTGCTGGTCGAGTACCTGGAAGGGGTCTACCTTCAGGATCTTCTTTTCCAGATATACGGGGAGGAAGCTTGCGATGTCGTCGCGGCTATAGCCGAAGGTCATCTGAGTGAGGTCGTTTGTGCCAAAGCTGAAGTATTCGGCGCGGGTAGCAATTCGGTCTGCCGTGAGGGCTGCGCGGGGAATCTCAATCATGGTGCCTACCTTGAAGGGAATTTCCATGTTTTCTTCCTCGAAGACCTTTGCTGCTTCGGCGCGGATGACTTTCTCCTGGGCCTCGAACTCATAGAGGATACCTGTGAGGGGTACCATGATTTCGGGGTGGGGGTCAAAGCCTTCACGCTTCAGTTCGATAGCGGCCGTCAGAATGGCACGCGTCTGCATGGCTGTGATTTCAGGATAGGTGTTGCCAAGGCGGCAGCCACGGTGACCCAGCATGGGGTTGTGCTCGCAAAGTTCATCTACGCGCTTGCGAATGTAATCCACGCTGACGCCCATTTCCTTAGCCATTGTCTCTTGGCCCTTTGTGTCATGGGGTACGAATTCGTGGAGGGGCGGGTCAAGCAGGCGTACGTTGACGGGGAAGCCGTCCATAGCCTTGAAGATGCCCTTGAAGTCGTCCTTTTGGTAGGGGAGTAGCTTCTCAAGTGCTTTCTTGCGGCCTTCGGTGTTCTCGGCAAGAATCATTTCGCGCATGGCGATGATTTTTTCGTTGTCGAAGAACATGTGCTCTGTGCGGCAGAGGCCGATACCTACAGCACCAAAGTTGCGGGCGACCTCAGCGTCGTGGGGGGTGTCGGCATTTGTGCGTACTTGGAGGCGCGTATATTTGGCACACAGATCCATCAGCTCACCAAAGGCACCGTCTAATTCTGCAGCCGTTGTGGGGATTTTGCCTTCATATACGCGTCCGTTTGAGCCATTGATGGAGATCCAGTCGCCCTCGCGGAAGAGTTTTCCGTCAATTTCGACTGTGCGCTCATGATAGTTTACGTTCAGGGCCCCTGCACCGCTGACGCAGCATTTGCCCATGCCGCGCGCTACAACGGCAGCGTGACTGGTCATGCCGCCGCGCGCTGTGAGAATGCCTTCTGCCTCGGCCATACCGGCAAGGTCTTCGGGTGAGGTTTCAAGGCGTACGAGTACGACCTGATGGCCTTCCTTGTGCCACTTCTCGGCATCGTCGGCAAAGAATACGATTTGTCCGCAGGCAGCACCGGGACTGGCGGGCAGTCCGCGTGTGATTTCTTTTGCTTTGGAGAGTTCTTCCTTGTTGAATACGGGGTGGAGCAATTCGTCAAGCTTGAGGGGTTCGCAACGCTGGATGGCAGTCTTTTCATCGATCATGCCTTGATGGAGCAGATCCATGGCGATTTTCACCATGGCAGCACCCGTGCGCTTGCCGTTTCGTGTCTGCAGGAACCAAAGTTTTCCTTCCTGTACGGTGAACTCCATGTCCTGCATGTCACGGTAATGCTCTTCCAGTTTTGTCTGGATGGCGTCAAGTTCTTTGTAGATTTCAGGCATGGCTTCTTCCATGCTGGGGTATTTCGCAGCGCGCTCTTCTTCGCTGATGCCCTGAAGTTCAGCCCAGCGGCGGCTACCCTCGAGCGTAATCTGCTGGGGGGTGCGAATGCCGGCAACGACATCTTCGCCCTGTGCGTTGACAAGCCATTCTCCGTTGAAGATATCTTCACCTGTAGCGGCGTTGCGGCTGAAGCATACGCCGGTGGCGCTTGTCTCGCCCATGTTGCCAAAGACCATTGCCATGACGGTGACGGCCGTACCCCATTCGCCGGGGATGCCTTCCATCTTGCGGTAGAGGATGGCTCGGTCGTTCATCCAGCTGTCGAACACGGCGCAGATAGCACCCCAGAGCTGCTCCATGGGGTCGTCGGGGAAATTCTTGCCTGTACGGGCGAGGATGGCTTCCTTGAAAAGCTTGACGAGGCGCTTGAGGTCTTCCGTGTCGAGTTCGTTATCAAGTTTTACGCCTTTCTCGGCCTTGACTTTCTCAATGATTTCCTCGAATGGGTCGATTTCCTCCTTGCTGGCAGGTTTGAGTTCAAGCACGACGTCGCCGTACATCTGGACGAAGCGGCGGTAGGCATCGTAGGCAAAGCGTGGATTGCCGGTCTTGCGTGCAAGGCCTTCAACCACGGTGTCGTTCAGTCCGAGGTTCAAGATGGTGTCCATCATACCGGGCATGGAGGCGCGTGCACCGCTTCGAACGCTGACGAGTAGGGGGTTCTGGGCGTCACCGAATTTCTGGTCAGTGAGTGCTTCGATGTGGTGTAGGCTGCGCTCTACGTCCTCCTTGAGCATGTCGACCACTTTCTCCTTGCCGACGGCATAGTATTCGTTGCACGTGTCGGTGGTAATCGTGAAACCTGGAGGTACGGGCACGCCGATGTGGTTCATTTCGGCGAGGTTTGCGCCCTTACCGCCCAATTCGTTGCGCATGTCGGCGCGGCCTTCTGCTTGGCCATTGCCGAACGTGTAGACTCTTTTTACGTTGTCCATTTTTTGTGTTGAGAATTATTGTTGTTGTTTTTATTTTGTCTTTTTATTGTGAAGGTGCGTTAAAAGTCGCGCAAAAGTAACATTTCTTTTGGGATTGTGCAAGTAGTTTGCGCATTTTTGTTGTTTTTGAGCGATTATTTCATATCTTTGCCCCCAGAAAAGGCGGAAAGCCGTTGGTGGCAATCACTTTTTACTAACCATAAACGATTATTTGCTAATGAAAAGTTTAGTATTGAAAACATTCTCATTGACAATCTTTTGCCTCATGACAATGTTGCCTGCTGTCCATGCAGACAACTACAAGGGCTCTAAGGCCTATGTTTGCCCTCAAAGTGGTCAAGTCTTTCATAGTGACAAGAAATGTTCTGTCCTAAAGGGCTGTTCGGCGGCTCTTGTCGAGACTACGGCAAAGATGGCACGCAAGCAGGGCTATACGCTCTGTGAAACTTGCAGTCAGGCTATTGCGGATGCTAAGGCTAAGGCTAAGGCCGAGAAGAAGGAGAAGAAGGCAAAGAAAGCTCAGCAGAAGAAGGAGAAGAAGGCAAAGAAAGCCGACGAGAAGAAAAAGAAGGCTGAGAAGAAGCAAAAGGAGAAGGCTGAGAAGGCTCAGAAGCGTGTGGAGAAAGCCCAGCGCGCGCTTGAGAAAGCTCAGAAGGCTCAGCAGAAGCTCTGATTTTCCTGTTTTGCTGACACTATCCTTAAAGGGACGGGCGGCACACAAGCTCTGTGCCTCCCGTCCCCTTTTTTGTTTGTCGGACTTGTCCTATCCCTGTTCCTCGCCTTTAAGGATGGGTAGGCGGAGCTTGAACTTCACGGCCAGCAAGCGCATGGCAATGACGACGACGGCGCAGGCAATGGCGCATACTTCGGCCGGTGCGTCAAGGCGCATGCCCAGCCAATATGCAATGCCACCCAATACGCAGGACATGGCGTAGATTTCTTTGCGGAAGATGAGCGGGATCTCGTTGATGAGCACGTCGCGGATGACACCTCCTCCGGCTCCGGTCATTGTGCCCATGAGGATGGCTGTCCAAAAGGGAAAGCCTGCTTGAAGGGTCTTTTCCATGCCTGTCACCGTGAAGAGGGCGAGACCGATGGTGTCAAAGAGGAACCACGTGTTGTTCTGTCTTACGAGGAGTTTGCGGAACACAATGACCCACAGCAGTGCGATGCCCGAACAGATGAGATAGAACGGATTTGTCATCCAGAAGGGTGGATGACCCAGCATGAGGTCTCGCATGGTGCCGCCACCGATGGCTGTAGTCACTCCGACCACATAGGCGCCAAAAAGGTCAAAGTGCTTTGCCGATGCCAGCCTGATGCCCGAGATGGCAAAGGCCAGCGTGCCGATGAAATCGCATATATATATAAATGTAGCGTCCATAGTTTTTTCTCTGTTTTAGTTCACCACGTTTTTGGGCTTTCCGGCAAGGAACGCTTCGAGGCATTCGGCCAGGATGTGGATGATGCGAATGCGCGCTTCCCTTGTGGCCCATGCGTTGTGTGGCGTTATGTAGCATCGGGGCGCGGTGAACAGGGGATGGTCGGCGGGAGGGGGTTCCTGCGAGAGCACGTCTGTGGCGTAGGCTCCGAGGCGTCCTTCGTGCAGGGCTTCAGCCACGTCGGCTTCGTTGACCAGTGCGCCACGTGCCGTATTGATGAGGATGAGGCCGGGTTTCAGTGTTCCGACCTTGAGCAGCCTGCCATCGATCATTCCTTGATTTTGTGGAGTCAACGCGCAATTGAGGCTCACGATATCGCATGAGTTGAAGGCTTCCTCAAGAGAAATCTTCCTGATGTCTTCCGGCAGGTCTTTCTGTGCCTTTGACGTGACAGCGAACAGTTTTACGCCAAAGGGGCGCAGAAGGGTGGCGAGTGTGGCTCCTATGTGCCCATATCCCACGATGGCGACACGCTTTCCGGTCAGTTCGATGAGTGTGCTCTCGCAAGCGCAGAAATCCGGACTTTCAGCCCAGAAGCCTTCGCGGTTGCGCCGTGCGTATTCGCCCACCTGGTTGGTGATGTTTAGCAGATGCGCTATGGCAGCCTGCGCCACGCTGGCATTGCCATAGCCGGCGGCGTTGCATACGGGAATGCCGTGGCTGCGTGCTGCCGTCACGTCCACGTTGTCATAGCCCGCCGAGGCCATGAGCAGGATGCGCAGTTTGGGCAGGCGTGCGAAATGCTCGGTCGTCAGGCGGGTCTTGTTGACGATAAGCACGTCAGCATCAGCCGCGCGCTCGAGAACCTGCTCGGGAGTGGTGCGGTCGTAGCTGCGGAAGGTGCCGAAGCGCTCCAAGGCTTCCCATGTGAGATCGCCCGGGTTGATGGTGTAGGCGTCGAGGAATACGATGGTCATGGTTTGTAGCTGGGATTTGTTTCTGCCACGAGGCTCCAGTATCGGTCGCCCGTGCGTCGGTAGTACACCAGCACGGTGTATTCGTTTTCCGTCTGCCAGAAGTCGCCGTCCAGCGGTCCCGACAGACCGCAACGTTTTCCCGTGTGGGGGACGGCGAGATACTGATAGCTGTAGTAGCCCAGTTTAAGGTGCAGGTCGGCCACGTAGGCTCCGAGGCTTTCGTCGTATTCCATCTTGTATTCCGGCGTAAAGCGGTTGTTGGTCCACTGTCCGTTGAGGTATACGTCGGCATCGGGTAGGGGAGGGGTGACGTAGGTGAATCGTGTCCAGCAGTAGTCGCTCTCGGTGGCAGCTTCCGCCGAGTCGTTCGTACGCGATACGTATTGTCCGTTGCGGTCGTTGTAGACCAAGTAGTTACGTCGCGGCTCGTCGGGCTCCACGACGGCCTGGTAGGTGTCGTCTTCCCATCGGATGCTTTCCATGTGCATGCCGGGATAGCGTGTGCTGAGCATGTCGAAGGCCCGAAACTCATTGCCTGCGGGAAAGATGAGGTCGCGGCAATGGTTCCAGATGAGTTTCTGTCCGTTGCGATAGGTGGGGGTAGGGTCCACGACGGCATTGTCCCATCGGCGGTTTTGCAGGATGATGGTTTTCACCTCGGCTCGTTCGTCCCGCAAGGTGAGGTTGCGCATGTCCAGTTCCATGGATAGCTGTTGGTGTGCCTGGTTCCAGTCCACGTCGGTATTTGTGGTAAAGTTCACGCTGAGTGCCGCTTGGGGGTCGATGACGGCGAAGTACACTTCCGCCGCCGGCACGCTTTCGCCGTCTTCGTCCTCGGTCGAGATGGAGAGACGGTAGTTGCCAGCCAGCAAGGGGCGCATCCTCTCGTTGGGAAACTCCAGCCAGTAGTGGGCATAGCTTGTGGTGGTGTTCATGCTCTCTTCGTAGTCCTCGATGACTTCTTCCTCGGCGGCAGCCCGCACGTAGTCGCTCTCGAAGATTTCTGTCGTGGGGTGAAAGTCCCACGTCAGGTGTTCGATGCGGTAGGTGAAGCGTCGGTATTCCGTGTCCATGATGTCGAAGCTGATGTGTAGCCGTTCGGCCGAGCCCAGTTGCAGGATGGGTAGGCTGTTGCCGTCGGCCCCGGCCAGGACGGTCAGGGTGCGCATCTCGGGCAGTAGCATCTTGTTGCGCTGTGCTATGGCATAAGTGCCGAGGAAAAGGAACAGGCAAAGGACGATAAGCGAGCGTTTCATTTCCATGACTTTGATTTTTGCGGTGCAAAGATGGGAAGATTTCCCCATGCGGCGAAGTCTCGACGGCTATTTTTGTTTTCAGATTTTTTTTGCCCACAAAGCCTACACTATACACTAAAAGTGATTTAACGTATTGGTATATTGTCAGATAGACTATGTGAAAGTATACACAAAGTATACACAAAGCCTACACAAAGCCTACACAAAGTATACACAAAGTATACACAAAGCCGCTCAGAAAGCCGCATCTGCTATTCCAGAAACTCCCCAAGAAGCCCTACCCAGCCCCCTCCTAATCCCAAACATATTGTCAGCAAGGCTTAAGAATCAATTCGCAAGGCTTATGAATCAATTCGCAAGGCTTATGAATCAATTCGCAAGGCTTATCCCCCTCCTTTTTGGGGAGTGTCGGGGTGGGGCTTTGTGTATACTTTGTGTAGGCTTTGTGTATACTTTGTGTAGGCTTTACATGGTGATAACCTGCGGAAAGTCAGGCGTTTGATTGAAATTTAGTGTAGAGTGTAGGCTTTAGTGCAACTTTTTTTTGAGAAAATACAGAAAGAGGCGTTCCCGCTAATACGGAAACGCCTCTGAGCGAGTAAGATGTGTTTCTTAGAAGTTGTAGTAGAGACCGAAGTTCAGCGTCTGACCACTGAGATCGAAGCCAAAGCCGCTCTCGATACCTGCAGCCTGGAAGATGGGGTCAGCATCGCGATAGCCGAGGAAACCCACGTGGCTCACAAAGGAGAGCTTGTCGGTCAGGTTTACGGAAAGGCCGGGCTTCAGGCCTACTTCGAATGCCTTGTCGTCATCGGCAAGGTCGCCGCTGGCACCATACCATGCGAGGCCACCATCAAGGAAGAGGTTTACGGCACCGAACTTGGCGAAGGTGTAGCGTGCGTAGGGAGCAAGGCCGAAGATGTTCAGGTCAGCACCCTTGGGCATGCCCTGCGGATGCGTGTAGTTGTAGCTGTAGGCAAGTTCGATACCTACAGCCCACTTGTCGCTCAGGTTGTAGCCCACTTCGGGAGCAATTTTGAAGCTCGTGGTGTTCTCATCCCAGTTGCGCCATGCGCCAACTTCACCGCCCACGTAGAGCTGGGCGTTCATTGCCAGAGCCGTAACGGCAAAAGCAAATGTAAGAAATAACTTCTTCATAGTTTTTGTTTGGTTTTTGTTTGGTTTTTGTTTGACATTGCGAGGCATATGCCCTGCATGAAATTGTAGTGCAAAAGTACAGTTTCCCTATGACAACCGCCAATGTTCTTGTTCGGTTTTACACAAAAATTCCGACGTTTTGGCCATCTTCACTCTTGTTTTCGCTTAGTCCAGTGAGCAAAATGCGGCCCACATGGTGAGCAGTTGCGCGCACAAGGCGAAAACTGCACAAAAATTTGGTAGTTGTGCAAACAAGGCTTACTTTTGCCGCCGTTTTACCAACCAAATGTTTAGAAATGAAGACATCATTGCCTCTTGTCGCGGCACTATGCCTCAGCAGTATGACGGCTTTTGCCGGCGACTATCTCACCAACACGAATCAGACAGCGTCCTTTCTCCGTATGCCAGCCCAAGAGGGCTATATTTCGGTAGAGGGCGCTTATTATAATCCCGGCGGCATAGGCTTCCTTTCCGACGGATGGCATGTGGCCGTGAACAATCAGAGTGCCTTCCAGACGCGTACGGCCATCAGCACTTTCGACCTCTATAACTATGGTCTCCACAACGACGGCTCGACGAAGCGCTTCAAGGGAAAGGCCACGGCGCCCATCCTTCCCGCCTTGGACGTAGCCTATGTGAATGGCCGCTGGTCGGGTTCGTTCCATGCCGGCGTGGTCGGTGGTGGCGGCCAGTGCACCTTTGAGGACGGTTTGGGTTCCTTCGAGAGCGTAGTGAGCGTGATGCCCATGGCTCTTCAGATGGCAGCTCCGACCTTGGGACTGGGAAACTTTCCACCCTCGCAGTACAGTTTGGATACGTACATGCGCGGGAAACAATTCTTTATAGGTGCCCAGTTTGGCGTGGGCTATAAGGTGCTGCCCGAGCTCAACGTCAGCCTGGGCGGACGCCTCGTGTATGCAAAGAGCAACTACTATGGCTACGTGCGCGACATCAACCTCACCCTTGGCGCCCCCTATACGACTATGCACAACGATCAGGTCACAACCTTGCCGGCAGGTACGCAGCTCGGCATGACTCAGCTCCTGGGCGGCTTGGCTCAGGCACGCCCCGATCTTGCCGAGCAGGTAGCTGCGCTCAGCAGCCTTGCCTCCGAAGTGGAGGTGAACTGCGACCAGTACGACTGGGGCTTCGCTCCCATCATCGGTGTGAGCTATAAGAAGGGTCCCTTGTCGTTAGGCTTGCGCTATGAGTTCAAGACCCGCCTGCGCCTGAAGAACGAGTCCACCACGACAGCCCAGCAGGCAGCCCTTCTCGGCAATCTCGCCGAGTTTGAAGATGGCAAGAAGGTGCCCTGCGACATACCTGCCCTCCTCGGCGTGGGTGTCGGCTATGAGTTTACGCCTCAGTTGCGCGCCTATCTCTCGGGTCACCTCTTCTTTGACAAACAGGCTCATCAGTTCGAGCATAAGGAGAAGCTCCTCAAGGGTAACACTTGGGAGGTGTTGGCCGGCGTGGAATACGACATTGACGACCAGTGGACGGTAAGTCTCGGCGGACAAAGCACCAACTATGGACTTGGGAAGGACAAGAAGTACATCAGCGACATATCCTTCGTCTCCAGCAGCTACTCCCTTGGTGCAGGTGTGAAGTTTCACGTGACGGACAACATCGGCATCAACTTAGCTTATTTCAAGACTTTCTACCACAGCATGCGCAAGGTGCAGCAGGACTACAACGGCCTTGGCGCCACCGCTCAGAAGCTCGTGGGCGTTGCTCAGCAGGCAGGTCTTCTCGATGAGCAGACGGCCCAGGCGGCTTCGGGTGCTGTACGGCAGATGGTGGAAGGCGGTGCGTTCAGGGGTAACGACCTCCTTGACCGAACCAACGATGTCATCGGCATTGGTGTAGACTTTAGTTTTTAAGAGGTCAGAATATTTTTACAACTTTGACAAAAGGCGCGCTTTCCGGCGCGCCTTTTGCTTGCTAACATTCTTGCCGCGCCAAAAAACGGACCCAAAAAAGTTTGTCTTCTCGCGCGCATGTACTAATTTTGCGCGCTGAAAATACATCACACAATGCAGCTTGTAAAGACCATTGCGGCCCTGGAGGCCGCACTTGCCTCGGCACGTGCCGAGGGCCGCCAGGTGGGACTCGTGCCCACGATGGGTGCCCTGCACGAAGGCCACGCCTCGCTGGTGAGGCGCAGCGTGGAGGAGAACGACCTGACTGTTGTCAGCGTGTTTGTGAATCCCACGCAGTTTAACGATCCCAAGGACTTGGATACCTATCCGCGCACGCCCGAAGCCGACGCCCGTCTGCTCGAAAGCTTTGGTGCCGACATCATGTTTGCGCCGACGCCCGAGGAGGTGTATCCTGAACCCGATACCCGCATATTCTCCTATCCCCCGGTCACCGAGGTGATGGAAGGTCCGCGCCGGCCAGGCCATTTCAACGGCGTGTGTCAGGTTGTGAGCAAACTTTTCATGTTCGTTCGTCCCCAGCGTGCCTACTTCGGCGAGAAAGATTTTCAGCAGATTGCCGTCATCCGTGCGATGGAGGCCGACCTGAAGCAGGGCGTGCAGATTGTCTCCTGTCCCATTGTCCGCGAGAACGACGGCTTGGCGCTGAGTAGCCGAAACGCATTGCTGACAGCCGACGAGCGTGAGCTCGCTGTCAACATCAGTCGCATTCTCTTCTATAGCGTAGCCTATGCGAGCTCCCACACAGTGAAAGAGACGCACGCCACCGTGGTGGCTGCCTTGAATGCCCTTGAGGGACTGGAGGTGGAATATTTCGAAATCGTAGATGCGCACACGTTGCAGGCTGTGAAGGACTGGGATGATGCCGAGGAGGTGCAGGGATGCATTACCGTTTATTGCGGACATCGTCCGGTGCGGCTCATTGACAATGTGAAATACAAGTGACAAGCGGACAGATATGCTACTGACATTACTGAAATCTAAGATACATTGCGCCCATGTGACTGAAGCCAACCTGGACTATATGGGCAGCATAACCATTGACGAGAGCTTGATGGAAGCCACGGGCATCGTGGCTGGAGAGCAAGTGCACGTGGTCAACAACAACAATGGCGAGCGCATCGTCACGTATGTCATCCGTGGTCCAAGGGATAGCGGTTGCATCTGCCTGAACGGTGCCGCTGCACGCAAGTTCCAGCAGGGCGATACGGTCATCATCATGGCCTATGCTCAGTTCTCGGCCGAGGAAGCTGCTCAGCATAAACCTTGTGTTGTTTTCCCTGACGAGCAAAACCGCCTGTAATCCCCTTGATGGCCTAAAGTAAAGAACCCACAAAAAAAACATAAGAGATAAAAGATGAAAGAGTTAGCAACAAAGTATAGTCCGCGTGAAGTAGAATCAAAATGGTATGCTTACTGGGAACAGAAAGGCCTGTTCAAGAGCCGTCCCGATGGCCGCGTTCCCTATACCATCGTCATCCCCCCGCCCAACGTCACGGGCGTACTCCACATGGGGCACATGCTCAACAATACGATACAGGACATACTCGTACGGCGAGCCCGCATGGAGGGCAAGAATGCCTGCTGGGTGCCTGGCACCGATCATGCTTCCATTGCTACAGAGGCCAAGGTGGTGAAGAAACTTGCCGCCGAAGGTATCAAAAAGCACGACTTGACCCGTGAGCAGTTCCTTGAGCACGCTTGGGACTGGACTCGCGAGCACGGTGGTATCATCCTGAAACAGTTGCGCAAGCTTGGTGCCTCGTGCGACTGGGAGCGTACGGCCTTCACGATGGACGAGAAACGAAGCGAGAGCGTCATCAAGGTTTTCGTCGATCTCTACAACAAGGGCTATATCTATCGCGGCCTGCGTATGGTCAATTGGGATCCGAAGGCTCTCACGGCCCTTTCCACCGAAGAAGTCATCTATCGCGAGGAACAGAGCAAACTCTATCATCTCAAGTACTATGTCGATGGCCTTGAAAATCTTGAGAACCAGGCATCACTCGAGGCGGAAGGAAATGTGATACACCGCGACGAGCGCGGATACTATGCCGTCGTTGCCACTACACGTCCCGAGACCATTATGGGCGACACGGCCATGTGCATCAATCCTAAGGATCCGAAGAATCAGTGGCTCAAAGGACGCAGAGTCATCGTCCCGCTGGTGGGGCGTGTCATTCCCGTCATCGAAGACCGCTATGTAGACATCGAGTTCGGTACGGGCTGTCTGAAGGTGACACCCGCTCACGACACCAACGACTACATGCTCGGCAAGACCCATGACCTTGAGACGATTGATATCTTCAATGCCGACGGTACCATCTCCGAGCAGTCGCCGCTCTACGTGGGCATGGATCGATTTGACTGTCGCAAGCAAATTGTGCCCGACCTTGATGAGGCCGGCCTTTTGGAAAAGGTGGAAGACTATACCAACAAGGTGGGCTACAGCGAGCGAAATCCCGACACAGCCATCGAACCCCGGCTTTCCCTGCAGTGGTTCCTGCGCATGCAGCATTTTGCCGACATCGCCCTGCCTCCCGTCATGAATGGGGAGATGAATTTCTACC
>JAFSQD010000089.1 GCA_017446765.1 Alloprevotella sp. | reverse complement strand
GACAAGGCCATTGTCGTCGGAGTGGGTCATGATGAGTGCGCCCATGAGGCGTGTGCTCACACCCCACGACGTGGCCCAAGCATACTCCAGCTGGTTTTCCTTGTTGACAAACTGTACGCCGAAGGCCTTACCGAAGTTTTGCCCGAGGAAGTGGCTCGTACCGCTCTGCAAGGCCTTACCGTCCTGCATCATGGCCTCGATGGTATAGGTATCGAGGGCGCCGGCGAAGCGCTCGGTCTCGCTCTTCACGCCCTGCACGACAGGAAGGGCAAGGTATTTTTCGGCAAAGTCTGCATAAACCTTCAGCATTTGCTTGGCTCGTGCCTCGGCCTCTTCCTTCGTGGCATGTGCCGTATGCCCTTCCTGCCAAAGGAATTCGGAAGTACGCAGGAACAGACGTGTGCGCATCTCCCAGCGCATCACGTTGCACCACTGGTTGTAGAGCAGAGGCAGGTCGCGCCAAGAATGAATCCACTTCTTATAGGTGTTCCAAATCGTAGTTTCGCTTGTGGGGCGGATGATGAGCTCTTCCTCCAGCTTTGCAGCGGGATCCACTACGACGCCATCACCTTCTGGGTTTGCCTTTAGACGATAGTGAGTCACGACGGCACACTCCTTGGCAAACCCTTCCACGTGCTCGGCCTCGCGGGAAAGGAAGCTCTTCGGGATGAGCATGGGGAAATATACGTTCTGTACGCCCGTCTCCTTGAACATGGCGTCCAGTGACTGCTGTATGCGTTCCCAGATAGCGTAGCCGTAGGGCTTAATGACCATGCAGCCGCGCACGTCGGCCTGCTCGGCCAGTTCTGCCTTCACCACGAGTTCGTTATACCAGCGCGAGTAGTCCACACTGCGCTTCGTAAGGTCTTTGAGTTCTTTTGCCATACTATATTTATATCTTTCTTTGATTCGGAAGTATCAATGGAAGTTAAAGGTGAAGTTCTTTGCAAGCAAAGCGCGTAGCGAAACTTGGCAAGCAAAGCGAGCAAGTCAGAGCGATAGTGGACAAGACCTTTTCGCTTGGAGCGCGCTGATGCCATCGTCCTGCCAGTCCTGCTGACATCACTCCCTACGCGAAGCATTTTACTCCATATTATAACTCCCGAAACTTATTATTTTTATTTTGGCCGCGAAGATAGTCATTTTAAAACAAAAAATATGGCTTTTCTTGCTCTTTTAGGAAAGTTGGCTTACATTTGCAGTCGAAAAGACATTTTAATTCAACCCAACCAAACTAAAATCACAACAAAATGAAGACGAAAATCACAGCTCTCCTGCTGAGCGCAGCACTTGTGCTCAGTGGATGTCAGGCAATCCAGAACGCCTCCAACAAGGCTAAGCTCGGTACGGGCATTGGCGTTGGCGGTGCTGCTGTTGGTGCCGTGCTCGGTGCGCTCCTCGGAGGCAGCAACAAGGGCAAGGGTGCTGCCATCGGTGGTGCCATCGGTGCTGTTGCAGGAACGACAGCCGGCCTCATCATCGGCAACAAGATGGACAAGGCTAAGAAAGCTGCCGAACTGGCTAACGCTGAAGCTGAAGTGTATCAGAACGAACAGGGCTACGACTACGTGAAGGTTACCTTCCCCAGCGGTCTGCTCTTCGGCACAGGTAAGGATGCCCTCACGGCGGCTGCCAAGCAGGACCTCGCCACATTTGCCAATGGTCTGACCAGCGACATGGACCTTTACATCGTAGGCTTCAGCGACACGCAGAAGTTCAAGGGTCGCACGGCTTCCGAGAGCAAAGTCCTGAACAAGGAACTTTCCGAAAAGCGTGCCAAATCTGTAGGTAACTATCTCGCTACGGCCGGTGTTCCCAGCAAGCGCTTCAAGGCTATCGAAGGTATGGGCGAAGACTCTACCTACCCCACCCTCGAGCAGAACCGCCGCGTTGAGGTTTACGTTTACCCCAGCGAGGACATGATTGAAGCAGCACAGAAGGCAGCCAAGTAAGAGGCATTTCTGTTTAACTAAATCCAAGAACAAGGGACGCACCGACAAGATGCGTCCCTTGTTCTTGGATTCTTTTAACTTGTGTACGGCTACCTGCGTTTTCTCACGTTGTGGTCGGTGACGGCATCGCTCTCACAGGTAATGAGCCATTGCATGCCGTCCCAAGAAAACTCAAGATAGGAGGGATAGTCGCGCGAGACGCCATTGCTCACGGTACTCTTTGTAAAGTCGCAGCGCATCACACCTGGTTTGATTTCCGAAAAGCACACGTCGTGGCTTGTCTGTACATAGTCGGGAGCCTTGACAAGGAGCTCGTGCAGGATGGTGACAATCTCTTGGCGGGTGCAGCGTTTCGTGTAGAACACAGGCATGGAAGCATAGAGGCCGAAAACTTCCTCCTCGCCACCCAGGCGGTGCAGCCTGTCCCACTCAGCGATGCGTTTCAAAAGCACAGCTTCCACTTCGCCGCCGCATGCCTGTCGCGACGGAGAAGAAACCACGGTCCTCTCACGTACTACTATCGTATCAACGACAGCGGACTGATTGTCGGCTCCGTGTCCGCGGGAAGATGCAACCGATGCGTTCCTCCATAGTACGAAGGCAACAATTGTTCCCACAAGCAATACTGCCAGAGAGGCGATAAGCACGTAGAGTATCGTGGTATTGGTGTCCTGCTTGCCGGATGATGGGATTGAAGGAACAGCAGCCACGTCCACTTCTGTTGTGGGCGTGGCTGTTCCTTGTATCTGCTGTTTTGGAGCCGGAGCGTTGTAAAGCTCCGCGTTGGATTGAGATTGCGACATGATATCTGCTTATCCGCCGAAGTCATCGAAGAGGATGCTCTCCTTCTCTACGCCGAGGGAGTCGAGCAAACCGACAACGGCCTTCGACATCGGGCCAGGGCCGCACATGTAGTATTCGATATCTTCAGGGGCTTCGTGGTCTTTGAGGTATTTTTCGTACATTACTTGGTGGACGAAGCCTGCGGTATAGGCCACGCCTTTCTCGTCGGCCACGGGGTCGGGACGGTCAAGGGCGAGATAGAACTTGAAGTTGGGGAATTCCTTTTCGAGTTGCAGGAAGTCTTCGAGGTAGAACACTTCGCCCAGCGAGCGCGCGCCGTAGAAGTAGGACATCTTGCGGTCGGAGGTGTGCAGCGTCTTGGTCATGTGCATAATCTGGGCGCGCAGGGGAGCCATGCCGGCGCCGCCGCCTACCCAAATCATCTCCTTCTTCGAGTCGAAGTGGGGGTGGAAATCACCGTAAGGTCCGCTCATGATGACCTTGTCGCCAGGCTTGAGCGAGAAAATGTAGGAGGATGCGATACCGGGGTTCACGGCCATCATCTTGCCATCCTTGAAGGGCGGCGTAGCGATGCGCACGGTGAGCATGAAGCGGTCGCCCTCGGCAGGATAGTTGGCCATGGAGTAGGCGCGGATGGTCTCCTCCTTGTTGACGCACTTTAGGTTGAAGAGACCGAACTTCTGCCAAGCACCGATATACTGTTCGCCGATGGCGTCTTTATCGAAGTCTTTGTCGTAGTCGATTTCAAACTTCGGGATGCGGATTTGCGCGTAGCTGCCAGGGATGAAGTCCATGTGCTCGCCTTCGGGCAGGGCTACGATGAACTCCTTGATGAACGAGGCCACGTTGTTGTTGGAAACAACGGTACATTCGTACTCCTTCACACCAAGCACGCTCTCGGGCACCTGCACGGTGAGATCGCCCTTCACCTTGCACTGGCAGCCGAGGCGATAGTGCTCCTTGATTTGCTTGCGCGTAAACTGCCCCCTCTCGGAGTCGAGTATTTCGCCGCCGCCTTCGGGCACCTGGCACTTGCACTGTCCGCAGGAGCCTTTACCGCCGCATGCAGAGGGAAGGTGTACACCCTGTTCGGCAAGCGTGGCCAGCAGCGTGCCGCCTTGGGGCACGGAAAACTCCTTGTCGTTGACTTTCACCGTCACGTTGCCGCTGGGCATGAGATACTTCTTTGCCACGAGCAGGATGACAACGAGCACGAGGATGATGGCGAGAAATACGCCAATACTGTATATAATCAGATTTGTCATTATTCTTGTCCTCCTTCTTTTAGATGTTCAACCCGCTAAAGCACATAAAGGCCATGGCCATGAGGCCTACGGTGATAAACGTGATGCCGAGACCCTGGAGGGGCTTGGGCACGTTGGTGTAGGCCATCTTTTCGCGTATGGCGGCCAAGGCCACAATGGCCAGCAGCCAACCAATGCCGCTACCGAGTGCGTAGGCGAAGGCATCGCCGAAGCCGCCGATGGCTTGCGTGCTCGTGGCAGGGTCCATCTGTATGCGCTGCTGCATAAAGAGCGAAGCACCCATGATGGAACAGTTCACGGCAATGAGCGGAAGGAAGATGCCGAGCGCGGCATAGAGGCTGGGTGAGAATCGCTCGACCACCATTTCCACCAGCTGCACGATGCCGGCAATGACGGCTATGAACAGAATGAAGGCCAGAAACGAGAGGTCAACCCCTTCAACGAGCGCATCGGGTGCAAGGACGTAGGTCTGCATGGCATAGTTGACGGGCAAGGTGACGAGCAGCACGAAGATGACCGCCATGCCCAGGCCGAACGAGGTCTTCACGTTCTTCGACACGGCAAGGTAGGAGCACATGCCGAGGAAAAAGGCGAATATCATGTTGTCCACGAAGATGGAGCGGACGAATAGGCTAAGTATATGTTCCATTTATATAATTAAAAATTAAAAATTAACAAGTAAAAAGTAATAATTGATGATGTTAGAACATGCCACCTTGTTGTGCTTTAGAGGCTTTTAGAGTATTCAAAATGGCTACAAGTATTTTACCAACTCTACGCAGTCGGGATAAATAGACACATATTCTTTTTCAGAAATGATTTCTGTATCGTGAAATAAATCCAACCAATATTTTGTCTCATTTGCTTCCTTTAGCGCAATGCTGTATTTGTTGATGAAATCAGCCTTCGACTGGGCAAAAACCGCTTCGCTTATAAGAGCTCCAACAGCTGTTCCGCTTTTGAGGATTTGCCTTGTAAGGACATCCTCAGTTCTCCGGGCTGTCAAAAGCTTCGTCATCTTAACAATGCGAATTGCAAAGTAGTAGGACTTTTCAACGATTTGGTTTCCTTTATCCATCAGTGCTAACTCAACTTTTACCTTTTACTTTTTATTTATTACTTTAATTTTTACTCGTAAAAATACGGTGAACCCAAATGACGCAGCCGACGATGATGAGTGCCATGGCAGGCATGGTCATCATGCCGTTGTTGACGTATCCTGCCTCGTAGCAGGCGTCGGGGATGATCTGGAAACCGAGCAGGGTGCCGGCACCGAACAGTTCGCGCACGGCACCGACGACGACGAGAATCCATGCATAGCCGAGACCGCTGCCGATACCGTCGAGCAGGGAGGCCAAGGGACCGTTGGACATAGCGAAGGCCTCAAGGCGCCCCATCAGGATGCAGTTGGTGATGATCAGGCCGACATAGACGCTGAGCTGAACGCTCACGTCGTAGGCGAAGGCCTTGAGCACCATGCTGACGATGGTCACGAGTGCGGCCACGACGACAAGCTGGATGATGATGCGGATGCGGTTGGGGATGGTCTTGCGAATGAGGGATATGATGAGGTTGCTGAAAGCCGTAATGACCGTTACGGAGAGTCCCATCACGATGGCGGGCTCGAGCTGCGCGTTCACGGCCAGCGCGGAGCAGATGCCAAGCACCTGAATCAGGATGGGGTTGTTCAGGCTCAGCGGCTCCGTGAATGCTTGTTTGAGTTTTGCGTCCATACTTATTGCTTGCTTAAGAATGCGGTGTAGAGTCCTAAGTATTCCTTTATCATGTCGCGCACGCCGTTGGAGGTGAGCGTGGCACCCGTGATGCCATCCACTTCACATGCTGCGTTCTGCACGTTGCCGCTCTTGACGACGGTCAGTGCCGCCGTTCCGTCGGCCGCAAAGGCTTGCTTGCCGGAAAAGGCTTCCTGGAACTTCTGTTCCTTGATGAGTGCTCCGAGACCTGCTGTCTCGCTTTCGTGGGAGAAGTAGGAGCCGAAGACGGTGGTGCCGTCTTCGTCAAGTGCTACGAAGCCCCATATGCCGCCCCAAAGGCCTTTGCCCACCATGGGAAGCACAAATTTCTTCGCGCCATCCACATTGCATACATATAGGGGGAGACTTTCGGCGTTGATGTCCTTGCGGTCAATGGCAAAGCCAGCCTCGTCCTTTGTATCCTCCGTGCCTTCATTGAGCGTTTCGCCCTTGGCGTTCACTATCATGTCCTGCAGCACAACATCCTTGTACTTTGCCTCCACGTCGGCCTTGTCAAGCCCGCGGATGTTCAGTGCGGCGAGTATCTGCTGCTTCTTGTCGATGCGCTCGTTGGCATCGCTGCGTTCCTTCAAGCCCGCATAGGCGAAAGCCAACAGGAAAGCGACCACTACGACTACGCCCGAGGCGTAGAGAAAGGTGTAGGTATTACTGTTCGTATTGAGTTTCATAACCTTTCAGAATTATCGGCTAAAGAGTTGCTTGGCGGTTTTAATGGTTTCGTGGTTTGATTGTTTATTTGTCTATCGGCAAAGCCCAACCCCAAAACCTAAAAGCCAAAACTCATTTTTCCATTCGTTTAGCACGTTTATTGATATTGCCCTGCACCACGCACCAGTCGATGAGCGGAGCAAACATGTTCATAAAGAGGATGGCCAGCATCATACCCTCGGGATAGCCGGGGTTGAGGACACGGATGGTGATGGCAAGGGCACCGATGAGGAAGCCGTAGACATACTTACCGCATTCTGTGCGTGCTGAAGTCACGGGGTCGGTAGCCATGAACACGGCACCAAAGCAGAAGCCACCCAGTGCAAGATGCTCGTACCAGGGAATCTGAGCCACGGCATTGTCCATGCCGCCCATGTTGAACAGCCATGCTACGAGACCTCCGCCCACGAATACGCTGAGCATCGTCTTCCATGAGGCTATGCCGGTCACGAGGAGGATGACAGCACCGATGAGGATGGCGTAGACGCTGGTTTCGCCGACACTACCGGGCATGAGGCCCACGAGCATGTCGGCAAAGCTTATGTCCGCCATCCGCCCTGCTGCGGCTTCACCGAGAGGCGTTGCCATCGTCTGGGTATCGGGCACGACATGGCCGAGGCCGAACCATGTGTCTTTGGAGAGCCACACGTTGTCGCCCGACATCTTCGTGGGATAGGCGAAAAAGAGGAAGGCGCGGGCCACAAGGGCGGGGTTGAAGATGTTCATGCCTGTGCCGCCAAACACTTCCTTGGCAAAGACAACGCTGAAGGCCACAGCCACGGCCATCATCCAAAGGGGTGTGCCGACAGGCAATATCATCGGTATGAGCAGACCCGTGACGAGGTAGCCCTCGTTGATTTCTTCTTTCTTCCACTGAGCTACCGCAAACTCGATGCCGAGACCTACGAAGTAGCTCACGACTATCTTCGGCAACATGACGCAGAATCCGTAGAGGAACATTTCCCAGCAACCCGTCGTGGCAAGAGCACCGGCTGCGGCAGCATTCTGGTAGCCGATGTTGTACATGCCGAACAGCAGGGCTGGCAGCAAGGCGATGACCACGAAGCTCATGATGCGCTTTGAGTCGATCGCGTCGTGGATGCTCACGCCCGAGCGAGACGTCTCGCTCGGCACGAGGGCAAAAGTCTCAAAACCCTCGAAAACGGAACGGAAAGCATGCAGTTTGCCTCCTTCTTCGAAGCTCGGACGTAGTTTGTCAAATATCTGTTGTAACATTATGCGTTCTCCTTTCTTAATATGTCAAGCCCTTCACGCACGATGCGCTGGAGCTCCAGTTTCGAACTGTCCACGTATTCGGCCACGGCGAAGTCCTCGGGAGCCACCTCGTAGATGCCGAGCGCTTCCTGACGGTCAATGTCGCCCGTGATGATGGCTTTGATGAGATAGCCGGCGAAGATGTCCATGGGGAACACACGGTCGTACTCGCCCGACATGATCATGTGGCGCTTGCCACCTTTGATGCGGCAGTCGGGGGCGTACTTCTTGCCCGGCATGAGCCAACTGAGGTAGCTGCGGCTCGTGCTGTGCTGCTTCAATCGGGGCAGTATCCAGCCAAAAGCTTCGTGCACGTCGTCACCCTCGGGCAGCACGCACACCTCACTGACAAAAGCTGCGAGGAAATCGTCGGCACCGGCTTTCTCGCCCACAAGGGGATTGCCGTTGATGACGCGCTGATGTGCGCCCACCGTGCCTACGAGGTCGCGGAGCGGAGCGCCAAGGATGGTCTCCACATACTGCGGCTCGGCCACTTCGCTACCTGCCACCGCCACCTTCTCGCGCAGGTCTACCCTTCCGGTCTGCATCCAACGGCCGATGAAGATGACAGCCTGCGGACGCAGTGTCCATACAATCTCACCCTTGTTGACCGGCGATACGTGGTTGATCTGCACGCCCACGTTGCCACTCGGGTTGGGACCATCAAACCTGTGCACCGTGACGTTTTCCAGAGCGTCGAGCCCACCGAGGAGCTTTTCCTGACAGGTACAGATGCCGAGATGTACGGGAGCAATGGTGGCCAAAGCCTTGAGACCTTCCTTGAAAGCTTCCTCCTCACCCTTCAGGACGAAGGAGAAATCGGCCGCGAGGGGCATTTTGCTAAACGTAGAAATAAAAATGCCTTTCGGCGTGTCGTCGGGAGACGCGACAACGTCGTAGGGGCGCTGGCGGAAGAAGCAGAAAAGACCGGCCTGGCAGAGTCGCTCCACGAGCGAACCCTCCTGCACTGCGCCTTGACCCTCGCTGAGGGTAGCATCAGCCTTCTCTACACTTTCCACCACGACGGCCAAGAGCTTGCGCCTGTCACCGCGCACCACGCTCTTCACGCGGCCACCGATGGGCGAAGGAATGTGTATCCGGCCACTTTGCTTGTCCGTCAGCAAGGCCTGCCCAGCCACCACCTCGTCGCCCTCGCGCACGAGGAGCTTAGGGGTCAGCCCCGTGAAATCTGTCGGACGCACAGCTACCTCCGCCGGCTGTGGCAACTGGCGCACAACCTTCTGAGCCTCACCTTCCAAATGGAGGTTGAGACCCCTGCGTAGTTTAATTGTTTGTTCCATGTATGTGTTGTTGTGATATTATTTCGCGACGCGAAAGTACATATTTTTTTATTATAATATGTATTCCTACACGAGAAAATCTTTGTCCCCAGCCTACTTGAGGCGTAGCATCAAACTGTTTTTCGTACCTACATTTTCCAAAATGCCCTCGTTGCGCAAGCGGCGCAGGATGCGACTGGCGGTGGAGATGGTAAGCCCGAGCTTCTTGCGAAACTGAGCCGAGGAGAATAGGCGGCCTTCCTCGCCCAGCTCCCGCAAGGCGGCTTGCAACTTGTCGTCGGAAAGTTGCGAAGAGCGACGTCCCCGATGGTCGGCTGCCGTGAAACGGGCACCGCCCAGCATACCCATCATCGCACGCTCGGGCTGGAACAGCACGTTGCGGACGGCGGCATTCCTCAATTGGGGCTTGCCGTTTTTGTCGCGCACGATGTCACCGTCCATCGAGAGCGAGAAATAGCCAAATCCATCCAGATGGACGCGGTTGCCGGCCAGCAGTTCGCTAATGACGGATTGGGAGAGTGCCGAAAGTACCAGGCGTATGTCGCCCCTCGTGGCTGTGGTGGCGCGCTCAATGTCCCGCATGAGTTCATCTGTACTTGTGGTCTTATTGGAAATGGGGCGCACAAAGAGTTGGTCCTTCGCACCCTTCAACCCCTTTGCTGGGTAAAAGTCATAGTGTATTGCCATATTCTTATTAAATTGATTTAATTGTTCTTACAAATCCGATGCTATTTCTTCACTTTAAGTGAGACAGGTGCAATTCAAGGAAGCACACGACTTACGCCCGGAAGGCTTCTTCCTCATTTTTGAGGCACCTGACACCGCAAAAGTAGCCTTTCAGTTGATAAACCACAAGCGTGGGACGAAAAAACCACAGACGTGAAATCATAAAACCACAGACGTGAAATTATAAAACCACAGTTGTGGTTTGTGAACAAGGAGGCTTTCCATGACTACCAAAAAGGAAACTCTCGGGAACTATGTAGGGAGATTTTCAGCAAATGCTTGGTTTTAAAAATTCTTTTCCATACCTTTGCCGCCAAAGAAAACACATCTTTTCAAATCAAAATCATACCAACACAACCAATGAAAAAGTACAATTTCAATGCAGGACCCTGCGTACTTCCCAAAGAAGCCGTAGAGTCTACCATCAATGCCATCCGCGATTTCGACAACACGGGTATTGGTCTTATGGAGATTTCTCACCGCACCCCCGGCTGGGAGCGTCTTATGGCTGAGACACGTCAGCTGTGGCGCGACCTGCTTGGCATCCCCGACACCTACGAGGTTCTCTTCCTCGGTGGTGGTGCCAGCACACAATTCTTCATGCTGCCCGCAAACCTGATGAAGAAAAAGGCGGCCTATCTCCAGACGGGCGTTTGGGCCAAGAAGGCTGCCAAGGAGGCCAAGAACTTCGGCGAAACGGTCATCGTGGCAAGTTCTGAAGATAAGACCTACAGCTATATCCCGACGGGATGGGAAGTGCCGGCCGATGCCGACTATTTCCACATCACGACCAACAATACAATCTATGGTACGGAGATTCGCAAAGATTTCTCTGCCGAAGAGGTGAACGGCGTGACGCTTGTGGCTGACATGTCGTCCGACATCATGAGCCGTCCCGTCGACGTGACGAAGTATGGTGTCATCTATGGCGGTGCACAGAAGAACGTAGGTCCCGCCGGCGTGACGTTTGTAATTGTCCGCAAGGACCTTCTCGGCCAGATTGGCGACCGCGCCTACATGAACCCGCTGCCCACGATGGTCGACTACCGCACGCATGCAGCCGAAGAGGCTCGCAACATCTCGATGTTCAACACGCCCCCTGTACTGCCCATCTTCGTGATGCACGAGACGCTCAGTTGGATCAAGAACACCATCGGCG
>JAFSQD010000088.1 GCA_017446765.1 Alloprevotella sp. | reverse complement strand
TTAGGCCACACAGAAATGTCGCTCGCGGCTTCTGCGTACAGACATCTCCCTCACGGTATTCCGCGATACACCAAAGGTATTCCGTGAATTCCGTAACAGCAAATTTGCTATCTGTACTTAGCAATACCCCCCCCGATTATTGACAAAATAGCTGAATTATGTTAAAATAATCCGATTAATATTTGCTTACAAAAATTGGCGATATAGATTTGCATCTAAATACCCTTGCGCGCATAAGCGCACGTATGCGTAAGGGAGACTGGCACAATGGGCCTGCCACAAGAAAAGACCTATCGGCACGATAAACCGCAAAAAATCTGATGAAGCGACTAAAATACAACATTTTACAGATCACACTGGCCATCGCAACCTGCGCATGGCTCGTGCCCGTAGTCGCCTTTTCCCAGAGCATGGCAGCCGATTCCGCCTTCTACGCCCGCTATCCCTACATCCTTTTTGTGGAAAGCGGGGATTCCATCAGCGATTTCGGCGATGACGCATTCCTTGACATCGCAGCCCCCATCATCTATCCCGTCAACAAGTACACCTTGCCGCAGCGCGACAAGACGTTCCGCCAGATAGCCGACGAAGTCATCCCCCGCCTCAACCGCGACAGCATGCGTGTACGCCACATTGTCTTCCGGGGTGCCGCCTCCCCCGAGGGACCCTTTCGCTGGAACAAATTCCTCAGCGAACACCGCGCACAGGCACTCTCGGACTACATGCGCCAGCACATGGCCTACCCGCCCGCCGAGGACTACATTGCCACGCATACCATTGCCGAGGACTATCCCCTGCTCTGTGCCATGATGAAGCGCGCCGGCGACCCCGACTACGAGCTCGTGCGTGCCATCTGCGACGAGCACTATGCTGCCGGACGCCTCGCCACGCTGAAGCGCAAACTCCAGACGGCCAAGCGCGGCGAGCTGTGGTGGCGCCTCCTCAAGCAGTACTATCCCCAGTTGCGTGCCGCCCGCGTCATCATCTACATCGAAAAGGCCGTCGCCCCCGAACCTGCACAGACGGTCGAGGAGGTGGAGGAGACCGAGCGCATCGTTGCCGTGGACACCGTAGCCGTAGCCCCCGTGGACACCATTGTGGAAACGCCCCTCCCCCAGCTGCCCATCTACCGCCCCGTCGAGGTGAAGCTGCCGCGCCGTGAAATGCTCTCGGTGAAGACAAACCTCCTCTTCTATGGCATCTACATGCCGGGCTACGACCGCTACTGCCCCATCCCCAACATTGCCATCGAATACTTCCCCCGCCACGGTCACTTCACCTACGGCGCGTCCTTCGACATGCCCTGGTGGCAGGACTACGACGGGCACAAATACTTCCAGCTCCGCAACTACCAACTCGAGACGCGCTACTACCTGCGCTCGGGCGACGAGCGCCTCAATCCGCCGGGACAGGGTGCCGCCTTCCGCGGGCTCTACCTGCAAGGCTATGTCCACGCCGGACTCTTCGGCATCTGCTTCGATGCCGACCGCGGATGGGTGGGCGAAGGCGTCGGTGCCGGTATCGGTGCGGGCTACGTGCTGCCGCTGACGCGCAAAGGCCATTGGCGCCTGGAGTTTGGCCTGCAGGCAGGATTCTTCATTTGTAAGTACGACCCCTATCAGTTTGAGAATCCCGTCAACCCCAACTATCGCGACGGACTCTACTACTACAAGTGGACCGGCAAGCCCTCGGCCTTCAAGAAGCGCCAGTACCAATGGAGCTGGCTGGGACCCACGCGCATCGGCATCACGCTGAGCTACGACCTCCTCTACCGCCGCATACAGAAGAAAGGCATAAGTTTCAAATCCTACGAGACAGAGATACGCCACGTACCTGCCGGAGAAACCATCGATGAAGAATAAGCTGCCAATGATGAAACTCCGACACCTCTACATAGTCATTCTCTTCCCGTTGCTGAGCGCCTGCGCGCCCGAACCGCCCCTCCATCTGTACGACGAGGGCGACGTGGAGATGGACCTTCCCGTGGTGGACCTCGACCTGCAAGTATACTGGGACTACAGCATGGTCTACGGCGTCAACTACGACTGGAAGGCCGAGTGGTACTACGGATGGGACGATGAAGACCGCGAACTCTTCGGCGAACTGGGCTACGTCGAGCCCACCATCTTCAACCTCCGCCGCTACTACACAGGCGACCGCCCCAACCAGCCCCACACCACCGTGCGTCAGAGCACCGTCCAGGGCTCTCACTTCCGCGAACGCTACGACTGGGGCTACTGGGACATCCTCTGCTGGAACGACATCCACACCCTCGACGGCATCCAGAGCCTCATCTTCGACGAAGAGACCAGCCTCGACTACGTCACCGCATATACCAACCAGACCATGCACTCCTCACGCTACAACGCGCCAAAGTATACCCACTCGTTCTACGCGCCCGAACCCCTCTTCGCGGCCTACGAGCAAGGCATCGAGATCAACCGCAACCTCGACGGCTTCGTCTACAACCCCGAGGAGAACGTATGGGTTCGCACGCTCAACATGGAGCTGCTGCCCCTCACCTACATCTATCTGACGCAGATCATCCTCCACAACAACCGCGGACGCATTGTCAGCACCGACGGCAGCGGAAATCTCTCGGGCATGGCGCGCTCCACCGTGCTCAACACGGGACGTGCAGGCACCGATGCCATCACCGTGGCCTATACCACGCGCATGAAAAATGATGTACCCTACGTATCCTACGCCCAGACCACGGCCGGAGCCTCCACGCAGGACGCCGAGCGCGTCGACATCATCGGCGGACGCCTCATGACATTCGGCATTCCCGAGCTGGATGCCAATCGCGTATCGCCGCGCAGCGAGATGGTGCCCGACAACCATCGCCACTACCTCGACATCAACGTGCAGTTCCAAAACGGCATGGACTCCACGATGGTCTTCGACGTCACCGACCAGGTGCGCCGGCGCTACAAGGGCGGCGTGCTGACCATCGAACTCGACGTGGACGACATCCCCATCCCCCAACGCCCCGGCGGTAGCGGTTTCGATGCCACCGTGCTGGAAGTGGAAGACGGCGGCACCCACGTCTTCGACCTCACAAGACGAAAACGGGTTCTCAGAAAACCCGAATAACATATACTTCAACAAAACCAACTATTTTCAATTCACTCTATTATTCACTTTTTTAAACTTTTTCAATTATGAAAAAACTTCAATTCCTCCTCGCAGCTGCGGCAATCACATTTGCCGGCTGCTCCAGCGATTCCTACCTGGGTGACGAAGAATTCGCCCTCTCGCAGGAAACCACTGGCGCCAGTGCCTTCGGCGGCAACGCCGGACGCATGGTACGCGCGACGAGCAACACAGGTACCGTTGCCGAAATGCTCGACCACCACTTCAAGGTGTATGGTGTGAAAGAGACGGCCACAGCCGGCACTTTCACCGATGTGTTCCAGAACTACGCCGTCTGGGACAACACTACAAAGACAACCTCCAACCCCGACGGAGATGCTGCCGACGCAGACAACAAATCCCGCATGAACGGGTGGGAGTACGTGGGTGACGGCTCTGCCAAGGGTGGACTGGGCACTCAGACCATCAAGTACTGGGACTACAGTGCGCCCAACTACCACTTTGTAGCAGGTTCGCCCGCAAGCGCATTCACATTCGATGGCGCAGCCACTGGTATCACCACGGCTACGGTGACAGGCCTTGCCGGTCACCTCAACCCGAACACAGGCACGGGAATCACGACCAACCCCATCTACATTGCCGACCCCGTCAACGTGGCAAAGACTAACTACAATCAGGAAGTGCTGCTCAGCTTCAAGCGTCAGCAGACTTTCGTACGCGTTGGTTTCTTCGAGACCATCCCCGGCTACAGCGTAACGGAGATTAAGTTCTACCCCTACGACCAGGCTAACTCGAAATGGGGCACACCAGCCACGGACAACATCACGCTGGCTTCCACGGCAGCCGACTACTTCATGGGCTCCAACAACGGAAAAGCCACCATCACCTACACTTGGGCTCCCACACCTTCCTACACCTTTGTCAACGACGGCACGACCATGACCAAGCAGAACAACTGGTACGGCGGTAAGCTCGGCACGGGTATCACGATGGGCACGACCTCCACAGCTCCCAGCTGGGGTACGGATTCTGACATGAATACCACCAGCAAGTACTTCACGGTCATTCCTTCTCCCTCTGCCCTTACCGCTCAGCCCCTCCTCATCAAGTGTGACTACGTGCTGACGGCCGACGACGGCAAGGGTGAGACGATCAAGGTGAGCGGCGCTACGGCCGCCATCCCCGCTGCCTTCTGTAAGTGGAATCCCAACACGAGCTACACCTACCTCTTCAAGATCTCCGACAACACGAATGGTACGACGGGTACGCCTGGCACCGATCTCGAAGGTCTGTTCCCCATCACCTTCGACGCAGCTGTCATAGCTGAGATAGATGGTACGCAGCAGGGCACCATCACCACGGTGAGCACGCCCAGCATCACGACCTATCAGGAAGGTTCCGTAACGGCCGAGGGCATCAAGTACAAGAAGAACACGCCCATCTACTTCACCGTTCAGAACGACGAGACAGGTGCGCTGAAGACGCTGACTGCCCTCTCCAACTATGGTACGCCTGTTGAAGGAAACATCCAGGTTTACGTGACGGATCCCGGCAAGACGGAAGCCGACATGGCTCTCGTACGTCCCGTAGATGGCAACAAGTTTACTACCACCATCGGTGCCGCAGCTCAGGCCATCAACGGCCAGGAAGTTCCTTCAGGCAACTGGGCTTCCTTCACGCCGACAGTGGCTCGCACCTACGTCATCGAGTATACTGGTGACGGAGGTGTCCACACCTACAAGATTGTGAAGGTAGAAGAATAATCTATGCTATAGACACTCAAAACCTAACTCTCAGCCTGACGGGGTTCGACTCCCCGTCAGGCTACCCACAAACACGAGCAATAAGGCGCCCATAAGGCCCAGAAGCCATAATCAATAGTAATGACAGTTCCTCAGACGTTCCTACCCAAGAAGGGCAACTACCGCGACTTGGCTTGCTACAAGAAGGCTGTGGTCATCTACGACCTCACGTTCTTCTTCACCAGCAAGTACCTGTCGGGGCATAAAGACCGCACCGTCGACCAGATGGTGCAGGCGGCTCGCTCTGGGAAGCAGAACATCGTCGAGGGGTGTGCAGCGGCTGCCACCTCTCGGGAAACGGAACTGAAACTGCTCAATGTGGCACGTGCAAGCATGCACGAACTTCTGGCGGACTACGAAGACTTCCTTCGCGTCAGAGGCTTCGAACAATGGCCGCTTGACGATGAGCGCACACGTAAGACCCAGGCCTACTGCAACGCCCACGAAGCGTCGGCCGACTTCCTGGAACAGGTGCAGTCGAGAACGCCACAGACCACCGCCAACATCATTATCACGCTCATCCACCAGTATGACGTCCTCATTCGCAGATACATTGAGTATCTTGAAAAGTCATTTGTAGAGGAAGGCGGCATCCGCGAACGCATGACAGCGGCACGCCTGGGGCATCGCAATGCTCAGAAAGAAGAACTCACACAGTTGAAAGCCGAAAACACATCGCTCAAGCAACGCCTCGCACAACTGGAAGAAACCATCCGCAAAGCGGGGCTGATGGGGCTGATGGGGGGAATGAGCCTTATAAGGCATATAGGGCATATGGGGCTTATGGGCCTTATAGGACTTATAGGGCTTATAGGCCATATAGGGCTTATGGGCCATATAGGCTCTATAGGGCTCATCGCCCTCATGGGCCTTTCTTCTTGCTCGCAGGCAGAGGAGGCAGAAGTGCCCGTGCCCGGTCAGGAGAGCGTAGAGGCCATCACCTTCAGCGGCATGCACAGCGACGCGGAAGAGGTGCAGGCCGTGCGCAGCCGCGCCACAAGCCTCCACGACCATGCTACGAACAGCTTTCGCGTCTACGCCTACAAGAACGACGGCTACGAAGCCGGCACCTACACCAGCACGCAGCTGGTGATGGACGCCTACCGCGTGGACTGGCAGACGGCACGCACCACCACAAACTCCGACAACTGGGAATACGTGGACCAAGCCAACGGCCAGTACATCAAGTACTGGGACTGGTCGGCGGGTGCCTACCGATTCTTCGCCTATGCTCCCGCCGATGCCACAGGCATCACGACCGACATCACCAGCCACACCGTAGGCACGCGCAGCATTCACGACAACGTGCGCTTCAGCTTCGACGCTTCCGCAGATGCGCCCGATGCGCTGCCCTACGTCAGCCACCTGTGGTTCTCCACCGGCAATGCCACCCTCTACCCCACCCGTCTCTTTGGGCGAACCGTCAAGATGGAATTTGTGAAGCCTCTCGCGCGCGTACGTTTTATATTTGTGTACCCCGAAGGAGATGCCATCTACGACCACAGCAAGCTGAGCGAAATCAGCTTTGCACCCGTCGAGCCGACCGACGTCATCGCCCTCAACGGCACGCTCCACATCGACTATCCCCTGACCGGCACAGGCACGACCGAGACATGGACCACGACGCCTGCCGCCACGGGCAACCTCGCCGCCCTCACCGAGGACTGGCAGGAGGGCGTGGACGAGAAGTGGTACGACGTCCTGCCCAACACGTCGCAAGGCCCCTTCCAACTGAGCGTGAAGGTGTTCAACTCCACACGAACCGCCGCCGTGCCTGCACAGCTCATGACCTGGCAGGCTGGTTTCGAATACACCTACGTTTTCAAAATCACCGAGGACGACGTCTACCTGCAAGTGGTGCAGACAGCGGTGCGCAACTGGACCACCGTAGCCACCGACCCTCAAGAACTCTACAACTGGTAAACAACAAATAAAGGTATTCCTGAGTATGAGCCTATTCACAAAAAAACTGACACTGCTCCTTGCGCTTTCCCTGCTTCTCGCTGCCTGCTCCACGGAGGAGGACGACGTGAGGCGGTGGCACGACGTATCGCTGACGGTGCTCAGCCAGGAGTACCAGCACAAGGAAGTGGGTCCCTCGGCGAAAGCCCTCCCTGTCGGTTTCACGCTCTTTTCGCCCAGCCCCTCCACGGCCATCGACCTTTGCCTGACCACCGACGGCACAGCGCCCGTCTATGGTGCTTTCACCTACGACGGCACCCAATGGACCACGGATGTCATGGCCGAGGAAGGCCGCACCTACCAGCTCTACGGCATGATGCCCAAGAATGTGCTTATGCCCGTAGACTATGCACCCTTCAGCGGTGACTATGCCAACGGTGCCGTGCTGACATTCACCAACATACCCCCCGTCTGCCCGACGGACATCTGCGTCATCACCGGCGTGAAGCAGGGCGACAGCTCACACAACGACTTCAGCCTCCTCACCGACGTGCGTGCCGGCACGTTCAGCTTCGAGGGCCAGAGCTCCAAGGACGGCAACCGCCTCTTCCTGCTCCTCAACCACATCTTTGCCAGTGTGAGCCTGCAGATGCGCATCGTCCCCACCTCCGAATCCGACTACAGCCTGCTACGCACCATCAAACTGCGCTCGATGAGCCTCCAGACTTCAAGCGGGCAGAAATTCTCGGGCACTGTCACCCTGCAACCCAACGAGACGGGCCTCTCGCCCATCACCGACATCACATGGACGCCCACGACGGCCGGCACATCGGAGGCACAAGTGTTTGAGAGCACAGAAGGTCTCACGCTGACCACCTCCTATCAGGACATCGCCACCACCTACTTCACAGCTGGTGCTGCCGACCTTGTGCTCGTGACTACCTATGACGTCTATGACCGAAAGGGCAAACTCATCCGCGAAAACCAGCGCAGTGAAAACAAACTGCCGCAACTCGGCACGCTGACATTCGGCCAGCGAACGACGCTCTTCCTCACGGTGAATCCCTCCTACCTCTACGTGCTTTCCAACGACGATTTGGACAACCCCACACTTACCATCGAATAAAGATAAATGCCTATCATGATGCTCCATACGACCACAAAAACCTTTCGCCACATAGCCACCTTGCTGCCCCTCCTGCTATTGTCCCTCTCGGCATGGGGACAAATCTCGATTGGCGGCAACGTCTATGGCGGCGGCAACGCCGGCGACATGGGAGGTAGCACGGAAGTTGTTGTGCACTCGGGCGACCTGAAAGGTAGTGTGTTCGGTGGAGCCCGCCAAGCCAATGTGGGCAAGAACACCTTCGTCCACATTGACGGCGAGCACATGAGCGGCGACATCACCATCAACTACGTCTATGGCGGCAACAACATCTCCGGCACCATCGGCGCTGCCGACGCTGTGCCCACGGAAATGACCAAGGCCGAAGGCTATGGCGTAGATGAGACCTACAACAGCTTCATCCTCACCACCCCCGAGCGGACAGCCGGCGAGGGAGAAACACAACGCCACATCTTCATCGGCCAAATGTTTGGTGGCAGCAATGGTGCCTATGACTACGAAACGGTGGGCGACGAACACCGCGTGAAGGACAAGACGTCGGGCAACGTGATTGCCACGAGCGAGACAGCCTTCATTCGTCCCGAGGTGGACAAGACCTACATGGAAGTGAAGGGCGGCACCTTCGGCTACGTCTATGCCGGTGGCAACAACGCCACTGTCACCGCTGCGGCCGACATCTGCATCGACAATACGAGTACGCCGATGACGGCAAACAGCCACCTGACGCTGCCTGCCTCCATTGACCTCACCAATCTCTTTGGTCCGACGGGCGAATTGGCAGAGCCCAACAACCAGCGCCTCATGGACATGGGCATCAACCTCACTACGTGGAAGATAGGCTACAACTTCCGCCGCGTTTTCGGTGGCAACAATCAGGCCGCCATGCACATCATGCCCACATGGCATCTTGAGCAGGGCAAGATAGACAACCTGTACAGTGGCGGCAACGAGGGCGACATGACGGCCGAAAACGGCTTGCTGCTGGAAATCGGCGCCACCTCGCAGATTGAGGTAGACCGCATCTTCGGCGGATGCCGAAAAGCCGACGTGAATCCGCTGGACGACAACGGCGACCCCACCGAACAAGTACTGTCGCCCGCCGGCTACAAATTCCCTGCCGACCTCAGCGCACGCGTCCTCGTGCGCGGCGGAAAGGTAAAGGATGTCTACGGCGGCAATGACATTACAGGCCACGTGCGCGGCGGCACCGCCGTGGGTATTTACACCAGCATCAGTGGCGACGTATATGGCGGCGGAAACGGATCCTACGCCTATACCGACAACGAAAAGTTCAAGAACGACATCCTATGGGGCGACTTCTACTATGACCCCACAGAAGGCGGGGCCACAAGTTCGGCAGAAGCCCTCAACGCCCACCGCCCCAATGCCGAGCAGACCTCCATCCGCGTGAGCGGAAAGGACGACAACCCCACCATCATTCACGGTTCGCTCTACCTCGGCGGCAACAGTGCCTCGCTGCTCAAGACCAACAAGCCCAAACAGATGGTAGAGCTGAAAATTGGTTCCCACTCCATCATCGAAAATGTCTTCCTCGGCAACAATGGTGTCAACATGGTGGACGCCACGGAGGGTGGCATTCTTTGGCAGTATGCGCAGAAGGGAATGCACTATCAGGCAGGGTCGGCGGAAAGCAGCGAGACCACAGACTTCAGCACGCTTGACCTCACTAATGCCAACACCTTCGCAGACTACATGAAGGGATGCGCCATGACCATCATCCCCAACGTTGTCTTCGACAGCGAGGAACTGCGCGAAGACCCCGACACCTACATCGACCACACCTGCTACATCGGCTCCTTCTACTGCGGCGGCAATGTGGGCAGCATGATTCTCGACGGCCAGGAACGCATCAACTTCAACCATAAACTCGTCATCTACGACAAGTTCGTGGGCGGCTGCAACAATGCCAATGTGCCTGAACACGCTGGCATCAACGCGGCCTACAACGGCGGCATGCTCGGCGCACCGGATGCCACTACGGGCAACAAGGTGATGTTTGACCTTGAGGGTCTGAAGATTGAGCCGAAGCGCTGGATTGTACAGCGTGACGAGAACTACGACAAGGTGCTCGATGCTGAAGGCAACGTCATCTATACGGGTGCTGCCGAAACCCATTTGGAATGGAACACCATCAGTGCCAGCACGGGCAAGGACGTACCCCCCGTCACAAGTGGTGCCTCCGAGGAATCCCCTGTCACCAGCACTGCGGCCGATGCCGACCGTCGCCTGAAAGGAGGTCATGTCTATGGCGGATGCTACCAGAGCGGCCACGTCAACGGCAATGTCGTCATCAACATCAACGCCTCCATCACCGACCGCACGGAAGTCTTCGACGTCGTGGAATACGAGAACGGCGAACCCAAATACTACGTAGAGATTGAAGACCTCTCAAGCTACAAAATTACCAAGCGCAACAGCGGTGTATTGCTCAGCGAGCAGGGAATGGATGTGCTGGGCTCAGCCCTCAACGTCTTCGGCGGTGGCTACGGTGTCGACTCCGAGGTATGGGGCAAGACCACCATCAACCTGAACCGTGGCTACGTGTTCCAAGTCTTTGGCGGTGGCGAGTTGGGGGCTATCGGAAAGCGCGACGACGTCACGGGCGAATACACCTACAACCCTGCCTACAGCACCACAATCAACCTGAAAGGTTCCATCCCCGGCGTGGCCCGGTACGCCGCAGGCGACGACATCGCCCAAATGGCCGAGACCGAATTCATATACGGCGGCGGTTTCCTTGGTCCGGTGGCTGGAAACACGCGCATCAACCTGGGCAACGGCCGCATCTTCAACAGTTATGGTGGTGCCTGCAATGCCGACGTTCTTGGACACACGGAAACCTACGTCGGCCTCAACACGAGCAACGACAATGACCTCGGCTTCCCCTGGATACGCGACCACATCTACGGCGGTAACGACCTCGGCGGAAGGATTTGGGGCACGGCAAACTTCAAAGACCGCATCACAGCCGAAGCCAAAACCCGCGTGCTGGGCTTTGCCGCTGAACCAACAGCCACTCCCTCGGCCTCGGAAATACCCATGACGGCATCGGCCTACACCGAATACCTGCAAGGACGCATGGACTGCCTCTATGGAGGCTGCTATGGCTACTTCGACTATTCGCAACCCCTCTTCAAGGATTTTTTCTATACAACGGGAGACGCTGACACTACCGAGGAAAACCTTGGCACAGCACGTCCTGGCTACACAAAGCCGCGCATGGTCAGCACCTTCATCAACTTCCGTCCCGTCGCCCACGGCAATAATCAGGTGTCGCAAGTCTTCGGAGCGGGCCTGGGCTACCGCAACGACTCCGACCGCGACATCATGCAGGAGAGCAGCTACGTGCTCGTGGACATTCCGCAGACGATGACCACCTTCCAGAACCTGGAAGTATACGGCGGCGGTGCCTACAGCGGCCTCGGCATGAGCAAGTCCTATGCAGCCTCAAGGGCACTTACGGGCGAAAACCTCGCCAAGGTCTCCGCCGTCATTGACCTTGTACGCGGTGACATCCGTGCGGCCTATGGCGGCAGCCTTTCGGAAGGTATCGTCCGACGCTCCGTGGTCAATGTGCCCGTCACCTCCACCATCAAGATTCAGAACCTCTTCGGCGGTGGCTATGGCGAAAACACCTATGCCGCCTGCGACGTGTACGAATCCAACGTCAACTACCGCAGCGACGATGCCCAGCTGACGGGTTCCATCTACGGCGGCAACAACAGTGAGCGCCGCACCCTCTACACAAATGTCAACATCTATTCGCCCGTATGGTCAAACAAGGCAAAAGGGTACAACGCCAGTGTCTACGGCGCAGGCTACGGTGCCAACACATGGGCGCAGAACACGGAGGTCAACCTGCATGCCGGTGCCATGGTCTACGAGGTGTACGGCGGCGGACAAGCAGGCAAAGTGCTCAATGCGGAGACCGAACAGCGTTTCATGAATACCCACAAGCCCGACACCTGGCCGGCAGGCACGGAAAGAGCCGGGCAGACATTCTCCACCGCCGACTGGAGAACTGCATGGAAACTGGGAGGTGGCGGCGGTTACGACCCTGCAAACTTTGACTTCAGCGGCGAGATTACGGACTATGCCACAAATACCGCTACCAACCTGAGCAACTCCTTAGTGAGAACGGCCGAGATGGACGACCGCGACACGAAGACCTACAAATACAGCACGAACGTCATTGTGGAGGAAGGTGCCACTGTGGCTGGCTATGCCTACGGCGGCGGTCTGGGTGCCGATGCCGTGGTGTCTGGCTCGACCTACATTGCCGTGCTTGGCGGCACGGTGGCCAAGGACCTCTACGCAGCCGGCACAAGCGGTGCCGTGGAGGATGAGTTCAACGCCGGAGGCTTCACGGCCAGTGCCAACGCCTACATCCGTGGCGGCATGGTGCGCAACGTCTATGGCGGAGGATGGAAAGGAAACGTCGGGCACCACGCAGGAGAAATCCATGATGCCACAGACGACGACATTATCGGCGAGAGCCACGTCGTCATCGGCGACATCAACGGCACCAGCCTCACCGACGGACAGCCCGCCATCCAACGCAGCGTATATGGCGGCGGAGAGGGAGGTTCCGTCTTCGGCAAAGCCTATATCAAGATGAACAACGGCCATATCGGCTACAGCTATAACAACACCGATGGCTACGTGGAGCAACTTGACGATGCCACGGCCGGCGACAACCAGCTTGACACGGCTGGCAACATTTTCGGTGGAGGCTATGTCGCCAACAGCTTCACCGACGATTCCGACATCGAGATATACGGTGGCATCGTGCGCGGTTCCGTCTACGGCGGCGGCGAGATTGGCCCCATCGGACGAGGTTCTACCCGTGCCGGTTCGGATGAGACCAACGCCGTGCGCATCCACGACTACAAAGCAGGCGAAAAATGTGTCATCTGGAAAGGTGGCACCACAAGGATTGTCATGTACGGCGGACACATCCTGCGCGACATCTTCGGCGGTGGCCGAGGTGTGGACAACTGGGGCGGCGACGGTACAAAGTATATGGACCCTGAAGTGAAAGCCACCCTCGACCTCAGTATCAAGGGCTATGTCTTCGGATCCACCGAGGTGCGCATACGCGGCGGCGAAGTGGGTACGCGCGACAACGTGGCAGCCGTAAAAGGCGGACACGGCAACGTGTTCGGCGGCGGCGACGTGGGCTTCCTGTTCTCGGCCGAAGGAAAGAAAAAGGGCGTGCGCACATCGCAGGCACTCGCTAATCTGGAAAACGGACTCCCCGTGGACGGCGACGGCTACTACTTTAAGAAATGGCTCGGCGACGAAGGAGTCAGCTCGCTCACCGACTGCGAACTGAGCCTCGACTGCAACGTGGTCGTGGAGCCTTACTGCAAGGTGACCGACGCGGGAGGCATCACCATCGATGGCAACAGCTATGCACAGGGCGAATACGTCCCCATCGAAGACCTCAACAAACTGAGGGACAAGCACCAAGATGCCACCCAATGGGCCAAACTTGACTGGGAAAGTGGTGTCACCATCCACAACGCCGTCTTTGCCGGTGGCAACGTCTCGGTGGGTTCGGACCAGATGTACGTGAACACCGGCACGGTATTCGGCAATGTGACGGCCGCCCTACGCGACGTCTACCACCGCGACCTGATCACCATCGGCACGGAACACGTCGGCGGTCTCTACGGCGACGGAAACCTCACCTTCGTGGATGGTTGGCGCGAGCTGCACATCGACAACTACGGTACCGACTACTACAACATGTCGGCAGAAATCACCAAGGAGGAATACCACAACCTGAGCGACCGCGAACGCGCCTACTTCGTGCTCAACTACAGGTGTCTCACAGAGTGCAACAGCAAAATCGGCATCATCCACGTGGGCGACCGCCTGAATGCCGACCAGTTTAAGGAAGCCTTCGACTTCGACAACTACCATGAACCTACCTACCCCGCGGAATACAAAAACTACATCAACGAGGACGGCACGGCCAATTCGAGCTTTTTTGAGGAACTTGGCTTCTGCTCCATCTATGCCGGTCGTCTGCTCAACACCATACAGCGATGCGACATGGCCGCCGTCTTTGGCAGCCGTATCGTGCTGCAAGGTGCGCGCGACCGTGTGCCCGAAAAGGCTGACTACACGTCCTACACCATCAACCGCGTGGGCGAGCTTTCGCTCAACCAGCGCAAGTCGGTGGCTCCCGGCGATGCGGGCGATGCCCTGAAGCATGGCAACTACTTCGGCATCTACAACATCGTGAACTATCTGGGCAACCTGACGAGCGACGTATTCTTCACAAAAGCCAAGGCTGAACTTCAGGACCCTGATGCCACCTCCGTACGCACCACTACCAGCACAACGGAAGCCAACAGGCAAAGCACCACCTACGACGGTGAAACAACGCCCTACGGCGAGACGACCTACTTCCAGTGGAAAGCCGCACGCCCCAACGCCTCCAACCGCAACAACGGCTCAAGCCCCAACAAGGTGTCGCTCTCTTCCGGTGTGTACTTGGAAATCATCCGCGAGGAAAGCGAGACCGCCGGTCACACGGAGTGGGGACTCATCACGGGCGTGATCGAACTTGACCTCATCGACGTGAAAACGGGTCTCGGCGGCGGCTATGTGTATGCCCGAAACCAGCACGGCTACAAGACGTGGCACAAGGACTGGCAAAAGGTGAACCTCTCGCCCTACAACCTGTCTGCTCGCACCTACAAACGCTTCACCTACGACGAGAGCGATGAAAACGCGAACGAGATTGAAACGTCCGGCAACTTCATCCACAACACGAAGCAAATCGTCGACGACTGCTGGCCGGAAACCAATGCCTACAAGAGTGCCAACAAGGCTCCTGCCCACTATTGGTTCATCAAGGGAAGCATCTACGTCTACGACCAGTATATCTCAGCCTATACCGGTGCGCCCACGGCCTACCATCAGTCGGTGAACATCCCCATCACCATACAGGCCGCCACACACGGAAAGATGACGCTACGCGAAGTACAGCCCAACCTCTATGCCTACTACGACGACGACCATCAACCCCTGGGCAGCGGAAGCGTCGTCGTGAACGAAACCACCTACAAGGCTGGCGACCCCATCGACTACTGGAAGTACCAGTCCATGAACAGCGCCCAGCAGGCTCACTTTGTGGAGGATGTCTACAACGTCATCGGCGACTGCAAGGTGGGCGACACAGAATATACAAAGGGCATGGTGCTCCTGCCCGGCAATACGGACGGCTCAGACGAAGGCACCTTCTGGGCACTCAAGAATGCCAGAGAGACTGTCACATTCGTGGAGGACGGCGTAGAAAAGACCAACCCCGAAAAGGGGTTCGACTACTTCTTCCGTCCCGCCAACATCATCAGCCACGACGAAGGCTTCGCGCTCACCGTCGACCTGAGCAATCCCGCTGTCTGGGATGCCTACTATACCAGCATTGACGGTACACTGCCCAAACTCACCAAGGACGAATACGAGGCACTGACCGATGCCGACAAGGAAAACTACATCTCCGGCCCCACCTACTCTACCACAAACCCCGGTGTCTACGGACAGAGATACTACCTCCAGGGAGAACTCATCGCCAAAGACATTTATGACAGCCAGACGGCCATCGCATCGTTCCTTAACAGCGAGCAGAGTGGCAAACAGGCCGAGGCCGAGCGTGCCTATGTGGTGACCCAAAGCTTCACGCTCGAAGGTCAGCAACTCCATGTTGGCGCACCTGTCTATGCTTCAGACTATACACCAGAGCAATGGACTTCTATCAGCGGGAAAATTGCCCCCGCCAAACTTTGCGTCAGCACGCTGAAGTATAATGACGAGGACTACATCTACGCGGGTGACCTCCTTTCCGACGCGCAGATTTCCGCTCTTGGCCTGACCACAGAGCAGCAAGCCACCCATCTGGCCGATGCCTACATCATCACGAAGAAAGGTCTCTACGGAGGCTCAAGCTTTGAGGCCGGAAAGGCATACAGCGCCCTGAAGTCGTGGAGTTCCATGTCGAAGGAAGACCGCACCAACTTCCATTTCAACTACGATGCGCTCAACCTCCTCGTGGATCCTACCTACGGCGGAAGTTACGGTTTCAAACCGCAGTACGACGGTTACAGGCCAGGTACATTGCAATCGGCCATAAATGACAGAACGGCCACGGCACAATATGCCGGAAGCACCCCGCTCAATCCGAACCTGTACTCCCTGACACAATACATCGACTTCGAAGCAGAGTTTGACCCCTCCTCCGAGCAGATTACTGCACTGCATCATTATTACGATGCAGAGAATCAGTGCCTCACCTACACGAACGAGAAAGGGCAGACCGTCACTATCCCCACTGGCTACGAAAATCGCATCAAACGCGATGCCTTCCAGAAGATTCCCAACGAGCGTGCCCACTGGTCGCCCATCATCGTGACGGAAGCCGGACCTTATTACGTAGTGAAAAAGGCCTTCATTCGTGGAGACATTCCCTACACCGTCGGGCAAGTCATCGATTCCTCCATCTACGATGCCCTCTCCGACAGAGACCGAGAGTGTATCGAAACCATCACATTCGGAGACGAGCATGCGCACAAGACCTACTACTTCTGCCGAGAGCCCTACGTCATTGGTGAAAATGGCGAAGGCACATCCATCACCAACCTCGGCATCACCGACACTCGGACTACGTTGAACAACGGCGATTCGGTTAAGACACACCTTCTCATCGACGAGACCACCTACGAAAGCATTCCTAACTTGCAGACAGGATTCGTCATCCACGGAACCTCGCCGCAGGAGACCACGTCCTTCTACGTGAGCCGCGACCCCAGCATCTTCGACTTGCAGAAGGAGAAAATCATCACCGTCGTCTATCTCTACGAATATGAGGAGAGCGACGAAAGCGGACACAACATGACACCCGTCAGCGAGCGCCACATCATCAACATCCACATCAAGTTTGAGAGTGGTGTACCCGAAATCGGACCTCTGGGCAAGCCCGACATCGTGCTGCCGGGAACAACCGTAGGTCTGAAGATACCGAGCGTGGAGCCTGGCGCCTTTGAAATCACCAGCTCAGGATGGGAACTCTTCAAAAACGAGGAAGATGCGCTCCATCACCGCAACGGCCAAGCTTATACGAACAACGAAACGCCGATGTACTGGTACCAGAACGGATACTACGTGGCCTACTACACGAAGACCTACCTCGGCAAGACCTATTCCAATGCCGTACCCTTCAAGGTGGCCAACTACCACGACCTGAAGAAGGTGATGGGCGACAAGGTAAACCACTACTACATCGACCACGAGGATGCCACAAAGGAACGCAATCCGAAAATCTATATCAACGACTACACTTCAACTTCCGAAAACGGTCTTGACCTCTTCAAGCAACTCTATGACCTGAGTGTACTCAGCGGACCGGTTGTTGCGGAAGAGAATCTGGATGAAGACGGACTCATCACCTCGGGCGACTTTGCGGGACATGCCCCGCTGAACAGCAGCGTGACAGGCGGCGAGAATCTGGAGTTCATCCTGCGCACCGACCTTGACCACAGTGGTAGCACGTGGACTTCCATAGGCGCAGACCCCACACCATGTTTCGGCGGCGACTTCCACGGCGAAGGCTACACCATCAGCGGCCTCGACCACTCGCTCTTCGACAAACTCTGCGGAAACGTGTACAACCTCGGTGTCACAGGCTCGTTCGCCGAAGCAGGTGTGGCCAACAGGGGAAACGGATTTGTGGAGAACTGCTGGGTACAGACCAGCGCAGATAGCGAAGCGCTCACGGGCACGAAGGCCGTCTTTGGCAACCCCACGGCCACGGGCTTCCAGCAGATTGTCAATTGCTACTACCCTGAGAGCAATGGCTATGATGAAACGCCCAGCGAACGCGGCAATGCCATCAAGATGCCCGACGCGGCTTTCTACAACGGTACTGTGGCCTACAACCTCAACGGTTTCTATCTCGGAAAGCGTTACCACGACCACACAGACACATCGGGGCTGCCCTACACCTACCTGACAGACAATGAAGACGGCACCCTGGGCGAGCATACGGCCTACTATCCTGCCACCTACGCCTACTACGACGACAAGGGCTATGTGGAGAACCGCTATGCCTACCCCGACTTCATCTATGCTGGAGGCTCCATACCCGAAACACCTGACGTGCGCCTGCTCACGGACGGCATCAGCTACGCCCCCATCTGGCCCGATGATTATCTCTTCTTCGGACAGATGCTTACCTACGGCTACAGCCTGCTGAAGCCCCATCAGCCTCTGCCGTCGCACAACAGGAAGAGCGGAGGACGTCTGCCCGATGCCGACGAGAGCAACCGCGTATTCCGTGCTCCTGCCTACTTCCGCTCAAAGGATATGGGCGTGGTTCACTTCAACCCATGGGCCGATCTCGCCGCCACATCTGCCGACGGCACCCGCGAGGCCTATCCCGGCATGACGGCCATCGACTTCACGGGTTACGACGATGCCTTCCGCAGCAGCGACGGAGCACCTCTGCCCTATCAGCAAGGCTTCATCAAGGCCGCGCCCTACAACAGCGACAACTTCGGCGGAAAGGGTGCCTTCTTCCCTCCCCTGCTCGATGACGACGGACTGACAGGTATCGCCAACCGCAACCTGACACAGAATCTCCTGGCCTACATTGCCCCGAACAACGTGGCGGCAACCTCGGCCGAAGGAAAGACCCGCAAAGTGGTCAACGATTATGTCTCCGACCCCAACTTTACGGACTACTATGACGACCTGGACACCTACCGCCGCGTCCTTGAGAACAAGACGTGGGTAAACATCCACGCCGTAGAGCGTCAAGCCGGCACCACAAACTACAAGAGCGTCTACGACCACTTCCTTGTGGACAAGCAGGACTTCAACGCGCCCATTGCCTACACCTTCGCTGCCGACAAGCGGATGTGGTACCAGCGCAAGCCCGACCTCTATGCGGACATGCAGAAAGGATGGGAAGGCATCAGCCTGCCCTTTGAGGCCGAACTCGTATCGACCGACCAGAAGGGTGAAATCACACACTTCTACGAAGGGAACACAACGGGCCACGAATACTGGCTGCGCGAATACCGCGACATCACGCTTGTGCCCGACGAGGAGAAGGCCACGGCCATCTTTACCTATCCCGACCTGCGGACAGGCGGCGAGGACAAAATCTACGGCAACACCTTCCTTTGGGACTACTACTACAAGGACAATGGCGAGCGTCAGGACTATAACACTGACATCTACAAGCAATACTACAACACGTCGCACGAATACGACGACTATCCCTACCTCGAGCGTGCCAAACCCTACATCATTGGTTTCCCCAGCAAGCGCTACTACGAGTTTGACCTCAGCGGCCAGTTCCTCCCGGAACACACCTTCACCCCCTATCTCACACCGCTGAACCGACAGACCGTCACTTTCGCTTCCGATGCGGGCATCACCATCTGCGTCAGCGATGACGAAATTGCCGCTGCCAAGGTGAGTCACAACGGCTATGACTTCCGTCCGAACTACCTCCAGCAAACCCTTGCTGCAGGCACCGATGGCTACACGCTTGATGCCCTCGGCGACAGCTACGACAAACTGCCCGCCACAGGCGTTGCCACCACCGTGCTGCCCTTCCGCCCCTACTTTGTAGCGACGGTACCCTCCGGCACACGCGGAGTCCGCACCATCGAGTTCTCCAGCGACACGTGCAGTCCGCAACCCGAGATGGAACCATCTGACACGTCGGGCGACGGCGGTATCAGCGTGCGCGGCAAGCACCTCGCCATCGAGGTGTCCTCCACCTGCCACGAGGCTGTGCCCGTCAGCATCCACACGACCGGCGGCATCGTCGTCAGCACATTCGACATCCTGCCCGGCGAAACCGTCAAGACCGATGTCACGATGGAAGGGGTATATGTTGTGAACCAAAAGAAAATCATAGTCAAATGAGAATAAGATATATCATACTGATGCTTTTCTCCCTCGCGCTGAGCTTCAACGGCATGAGGGCACAGACAGATTATTCAGGAGTTTACTATATAGGTAGTGGTGCCATCGTAAATGGCAGTGTTGCCTATGATGCAACGTCACCCACAACCAACTTTTACCTCTGTCCCACGGCAGGTTGGTGCTACTACAAGCCCACTAACGACTTCTCCGGCGATGGAACGACATATCCCAACCCTTTCGTTACTACCCATAACTGCCGGAACGGCGTGGAGGATGCGGACAACGCGGTGTGGATTGTCACGAAGAAAACTGGCGAGGACTACTACTACATCCGACATGCCTTAACTGGCAAATATCTGGTGGCCAACGGGCAAATCCGCACCACGACGAACGCCAACCGCATGCGCGTACACATGGAAACAGTGGCTGACAAGGACCTTAACGACTTAGAGCTTTTCTCCATCACTCCCTATACGCGTCCATCTTCTCCTAAAGTCACGTATATGACCATTTCGCCCAAGTCCACTGTCGGACAGAACGGCGATTATAAATGGTTCACCGTCAACGGCGGAAACGCCGCTTCATATTCCGGAGCAACAGGAAAGGCTGAAGGCCCTAAGGGTACGGTTTATGAGAATACGCTGGGCATCATCGGCATCTATTCGCAAGAAGATGCCAATTCGGGCTTTTATCTTGAGGAAGTTGCACCTGCTCCCACCATCACTGTCAACACGAACAACGAGACTCAAGAAGCCACCATCACCATCAGCAGCACCCAGACGGGTGTCTCCTTCTACTACACCACAGACGGTTCAACTCCTTCTGGCTCCAGCACGCTGTATAGTGGCCCCTTCACACTACCTATTACCTCATCGGATCCGATCATCATCAAGGCCGTGACGGCAGTGAGCGTTGGCGGCACACCCTACTACTCCGATGTAGCAACCGCGTCTTTCGGAGTGCCCACCCTGGCACACAGCTACGCCGACATCACTTCGCAATCCGGCTCCTACCTACTTGCCGACGACTTCACGGCTTCCGGCACGCTGGGCTTCGACGGTCCGTTTATGGGTACGCTGGACGGCCAGTTCAACGAAATTACGCTCTCAGCCCCGCTGTTTGCAAGCCTCGTGAATGCCACCATCAAGAATGTTGTGGTCAGCAGTGCCAGCATCAGCGGTACCGACGTGGGTACCATCTGCGGTCAAGCTTCTGGCATGACACGAATCTACAACTGCGGCATCCTCAGCGGCACGCTGAGCGGCACGGGATGTGTTGGTAGCATCGCAGGCGTTATTTCCGGCAACACGCGCGTGGTGAATTGCTACAGCTACGCCACCGTCAGCGGAGGCGATTATGCTGCCGGCATCGTCGGACGGAATGCTGAGGAAACAGGCACACGCGTTGCGCTCTGCATGATGTATGGCGATATGACGGAAGGAACCAACCGCTCTCCAGTCTATGGCGGCTACCACACCTCCAACGTCAAAAACTTCATCGAATACAACTACTGGCGCTCCAAAGCCAACTTATCCTATACGGTCTATAACGACCAGCAGGCCATCGAGAAGGACGAATACCTGACGCGCTTCCCCTTCTACCGCCATATCCTCAACACCCACCGCAACATGGCCTCCTACTTTCTCTTCGGCGACTATGACCCCGTACACCTCAGCGAAGTGGGCCACTGGGTACTGAAGCGCGGCACCGACGCACCGCCATACCCTGTCGTTGAAGCCTGGAACACCCATACGCGGAAGGCGACGGAGGAGGTTGCAGCCAACCTGCCCGCCACGACGGATGCCTACGCTGGCAAGTTGCTGACCGACCGAGGCTCTGCTGGCTACCTGACCGTCAACGTCAGCATCAACGGCAGTAGCTTCACCTCGCAGCTGCCCATTACCGATATGGACACCTTGCGCTACGACTATACCTATGGTAAAGTTGTCCTTCCCTTCGCCAACGAATACGACGGGTGGACCCGCGATTACAGCAAGGTATGCACTGGTTGGAAAATCACCAACGTCAGCAATGGCACGGCTGGTACATACGCCAACTACGACATGGCCAACCGCGACTGCACAAACAAGGACCTCTACGCAAACTCCGACTATATCTTCGCCCAAGGCGGCTACTACATCGTTCCCAACGGAGCGACGGCCATCAGCATCGAGGCTCATTTCGCCAACGCCTTCTACCTGAGCGACCCTTCTTACGAAGTAGGCTACGATGCCGACTTTTCCATTAGCAATACGGCAGCCCTCGGCGGCACTGTTCCCCACAGCTACCACGGCCAACCCGTCTATACCGACCTGAGTACATTGGTTAGCAAACTCTCCACGACCAATAATCCCCATACCCAGGCTATCGTACTGGTAGGCAACTACCACTACAGAGTGACAAGTACAGCAACCACCCTCTTCAATAGGAATAAAGCCGTAACCATTATGAGTACGGACGAAGATTGCAACCAAGAACCCGACTACGGCTGGTATATGGCCAATACGCTCGGCCGTCTGAAGGTACCGGCATTGCGTTTCGACTTCCTTCCCCTCATCGAGATGGGTATGTCGTCGCGCGTGGGGGAAAAAATGTACCCCGGCATAGGTATTTGGCACACGCGCGGGTGGTTTGAACTGACTGAAACATGCGTCAGCAATACGACACAGTGCGAAATCAATTCCAGCGACTTCAGTGTCGCCGACAACGGCAAGGGTAACAACCGCTGGATTGCCAACAGCGGATGCTTCATACAAATCGTGCGTGCCCGCGATGCCGGATGCAACAAATTGAGCTACATTCAGATTGGCGGCAATGCCTATGTGAAGGAGTTCTATCCGGGCAGCCACACCGACAATGCACGCGAAAGCAAGGCTGTACCTATCAACGTGACAGGCGGACAAGTGGAAGAATGCTATATGACAGGCTACAAGTCCGGCGGCACCCTGACAGGCGATATGATGTACTTCTGGTGTGCAGGCGGTAAAATCGGCAAGTTCCTCGGAGCCTATCTTGAGGAACCCACTGCAGCAGGCCTGACGGCGCGCGTAGATCATGCGCTCATCAACCGCTTCTTCGGCGGCGGCACATCACAATCCGCACGCATCAAGGGAAACATCGACATCACGATTAACAACAGCAAAGTCAATTTCTACTGCGGCGGCCCGGAGTTCGGCGACATGGACCCAGACAAGACACTGACCACACATGCCGACAACACCACCTTCGGCGTGTTCTACGGAGCAGGCTATGGCGGCACATCCATTACCTACAATCGTGAAAATCAGACAAACAATCTGGATATCGCTTCAAACCCCCAAACAACCTATGATATCCCCTTCACCTACTATACCAAAAATCGCTTGAAGGACAAAACGGACCTTGGTATCGGAACCTGCTACAAGTTTGAATACATTATCCACTCCAACGGTACGAACGGCGTGACCCGCTTCTATACTGGCTACGCGCGGTTCTCGCTTGCCACGACGGGTAACGTCACCAACGTTCTCAACAACTGCACCGTGCTGACCGACTTCTACGGTGCTGGCTGTCAAGGCAAAGTGAACGGCACTGTAAACTCCACGCTGACGGGCTGTACCGTTAAGGGCAGTGCCTTCGGTGGCGGCTACAAGGCCGTATCGAACATACTGTACGTCTATCCCACCACAAAACCCACCTATTCCGTTTACGACCGCCAGACTGCCACTTTCTCCGACTTCGGCAATGTGGAGCCTGAGGCATGGGAATGGCGACAAGGTACGAAAAATAGTCGCGTCGTAGATGCTGAGAACCATATCGTCTATACGGAGGCCAGTACCCCCATGAACGAACTCGGCAACGTGACAGGCGACATTTCGATTACCCTCAACGGCTGCACGATAGGCACCACACACAACGCACATGCCGACGTGAATGATGGCTGCGTATACGGCGGTGGCAACGAGAGCAAGTCGCTCAAAAATACTTCCGTGCTCATCAACGATACGGTCGAGGCTAAGACCACCTACATCAACCACTCACTCTTCGGAGGCGGCAACAAGGCCGACGTGATGGGCAATACCACCATTGACATGCGCTCGGGCTTTGTCCACGACCGCGTCTACGGCGGCGGAAAGCTGGGCTCAGTGGGCACGTTCACCACCACAACAGCCGTTGCAGGACATACTGCCCACGAAGGATGCATCGGAAAGCCGAACGGACGCACGGGCGAGACGGGCGTCTGCTCGGTCAGCATAAGTGGCGGTCAGGTGGGACGCGCCGACATGCGAATGCCCGAGGACTTTGGCCACGTGTTCGGAGCCAGCCGTGGTGCGCTGGCCGACCCTGAAGTGGACAAGGACATTGACTTCCGCGCCTATGTCTACGAAACCAACGTCACCATCAGCGGCACGGCCTTCATCGTGGGCGGTGTCTACGGAGGTAGCGAAAACGGACGCGTGCTGAACGACACCCACGTGAACATACAAGGGGGACAGATAGGTTGCGGCGAAGGCATGTCGGGACCCTACTCTGAGGAGCAGTTCATCAACCCCCTCACCACCGAGGTGACCGAAACAAATGCCCTTGCCGAGTGTTCCCACTGGAACTACGTATACCCCTATCGCCCGCACGATGTCTTCACGCTGGACGAACATGGTGCGGAAGTGCCCGCCACCGACGGCCATACCTTCTATGGCAACGTCTTCGGCGGCGGAAGTGGCTATTTCCCCTATAAGGAACAGACGCTGACGCAAGAGCAGATTGACGCAGGACTGTCGACCGGTATTTGGCTGAGGTCGGCCGGTCTTGTGGAAGGCGACACATACGTCAACATCACAGGCGGACACATCCTCACCAACGTATATGGTGGCAACGAACTCACGGACGTGATCGGCACATGCCATGTCAGCATATCGGGCGGCACTATCGGTGTGCCACGCACGATCCAGCAGATTATCGAACACCCCGTCACCTGCTACGTTTTCGGTGCCGGCAAGGGTGACCAGCGTCTCAACTTCAATGAATGGACAAACGTCGGCGCCGTAGACGTAGAAGTTTCGGGCGGCATCATATATGGCTCTGTCTTTGGAGGCGGCGAGGATGGCCACGTCCTGAAGAGCGTCAACATGGCCATCAAAAACAATTCCGACCCCTCAAAGCCGAATCCTGTCATTGGCACTTTTGGAACCTCTTATATTGACGGAAACGTGTTCGGTGCCGGCCGTGGCTTCGGCGGTAACGCCTTGACGGCTGGCACCGTGAGCGGAAATGTCACAATGAACATCCAGGGAGGCACCATGCTTGGCAGCATCTACGGCGGTGGTCGTCTGGGCTCGGTGGGCACCTACCTTGTGCCCCACGACCATGCCAACTATGGCCAGGAGATTCCCGACGGATACGAACAAGTCATCGGAGCCGATAACCCCGACGTAGTGGCGGAAGACGTCACCCATGGCAACATCACCATCAACATCTCGGGCGGCACCATCGGCAACAACTATGAATACGTGCCCAACCCCAGTGCTGCAGACAAGAGCAAGATGCCCCTCACGTCCTTCGACTATCGTAACCGCCTGACCTACACCAAGGGCGGCAACGTCTTTGCCGGAGGCATGGGACGTCTCTATGGACTTGACGGATCTACCCTTCTCCCCCACTGGGCGGGCATGGCAAAGGCAAAGAACACCGTGCTCAACATCACTGGCGGAACCATTAAGAGCAACGTTTACGGCGGTGCAGAGATGGGCACGCTGGCAGGCAATGCCACCATCCACGTCACGGGTGGAACCATCGGTACAACCATCGGTACGGGCGATGCGGCCTACCGCTACGGCAGCGTATTCGGAGGTGGCAAGGGCAGCACGGAGAATCTGCCTGGCATCAAACAGGCAGGCCAGGTGGGCGGCAACGTCCTCGTGGAACTCAACCACGGCGTAGCCGATGATGCCAAAGGCGGCATCGTGAACCAGATTTTCGGATGCAACGACATGAACGGAAGCCCCAAGGGAACTGTCACCGTTCACGTGTATGCCACGCAAGGCGAAGGCGAAGCCACCCTTGAGGACAAGGTGGCGGGACGCTATGACGTGGAAGCCGTCTACGGTGGCGGCAACCTCGCGCCCTACGAACCCACAGCAGCCACGGGTACTGAGGAAGAAAAGGCACAGGCCTATGCACACGTCATCATCGACGGCTGCCATCTGACCAGCATACGCCAAGTCTATGGCGGCGGCAATGCAGCCTCCACGCCGGCCTCGCTGGTCGACATCTATGGCACATTCGAAGTAGAAGAAGCCTTCGGTGGCGGAAACGGTAAGGACAAACTGCCCACAGGAGCCGACAACCCCGGTGCCAACGTGGGCTATTACGACTACTCGGCCTTTGAGGCATCAAGCGACCCCACCACCGGGGCGGCTACAAAAGCCCTCCGCGAAGCCAACTACAGCTATGGCTCGGGAAAGGCCAGCATGAACATCCACGGCGGCCGCATCCACCGCGTCTATGGCGGCTCCAACACGAAGGGCAACATTCGTTCGGTGGCCGTCACCATGCTGGAGGACGTCACGGGCTGCCCCTTCAATGTCGATGAAGCCTACGGTGGGGGCAAGAGCGCACCGATGGATGCCGAGTCGCGCCTTGAGATGGCCTGCATACCAGGTCTGAAGGCGGCATACGGTGGTGCCGAGGACGCCGAGATCGACGGTAACGTGACACTGAACATCACCAACGGCACCTTTGAGCGCGTCTTCGGTGGCAACAATGTCAGCGGATACATCCGAGGCACCATCACCGTAAACATTGAGGAGACTGGCTGTAAACCCATCATCATCGGACAGCTCTATGGCGGCGGCAACCAGGCGCCCTACGAGGCACCCGCCGGCGAACATGGTCCCACCCTGAATGTCCATTCCTTCACCAGCATCGGCGAAATCTACGGCGGCGGCTATGGCAAACCGGCCACCGTGACAGGTGACCCCTACATCAACGTCGATGTATGCGAAGGACTCTACAAGGACGGCTTCACCTATGCCGACGGTAGTACAACGAACGACAAGACGGGCACGCGCATCATCTCCTTCGTGGAATACAAACGCGCCTACAACGCCGAGACCCTCACGTGGGACTTCGTGGACGAAAACGGTGACGGCGAGCGGGACACGGAAACAAAGAACATGGAAATCTATCTGCCGCCCCACACTGCGGGCAAGATAGGCGCCATCAACCGCATTTTTGGCGGCGGCAATGCCGCACCTGTCGTGGGCAACACCTACGTGAACATCGGCACGCACACTGGGGAAAGTATTGTCTTCAACACACCTGTTGTGAAAACCGTAACGACCGGCGAGGGCGAGGGTGCCGTCACCACGGAAGAGCCCACCACCGACCTCGAACGCACCCATGCTGTGATTGGCGTTGATATCCGCGACAATGTCTTCGGCGGCGGCAACGAGGCCGAAGTCAGCGGCGACACCCACGTGACGATAGGAAAGAAAACTGAATAATAAAGTATAAGTGGGAGTATAAGTGGGAGATAAAATGGGAGATTAAAAAAAACTGAGGGCTCACCCTTTCGGGCTAACTTTTATGAGTATATTTGTGCCCGCAAGTAACAAAACACGAACAAAGATGAACGATAATACAGACATTCTGGACAATCTGATCGATATGGGTGTAGCCCCTGTGCAGGAAGTGAAGACTATAAAAGTCATAGGCGTGGGCAATGGAGGTTGCAACGCCGTAGACAATCTCGCCAGTGAGAACATAGATAACGTAAGTTGCCTCGTATGCGACAGCAACGCAAGTGCACTAAGCAGCCACCGTGGCGTGCCTCATCGTCTGCTGCTGGGCGACGGCCGTGGCTTTGGCGGCAAAGTGGAGCGTGGACGCGAGATAGCAGAGGAACAAGCCGAGCAAATATCGAAGGCTATGAATGATGGGGCAAAAATCATCATCATAGCCACATCAATGGGCGGAGGCACTGGCACGGCAGCGGCTCCCATCTTTGCCCGCGAAGCAAAGAAGCTGGGACTACTGACATTGGCCATTGCCACGCTTCCCCCGTCGCGAGAAAAACTTCCACGTGCCCTGTTGGCGTTGGACGGTCTGGATCGTCTTGCAAAAGAGGTGGACGCTCTGCTCGTCATCAGCAACGACCGCGTGGAAGAAGTGTATAGCGAAGAGTCCGTCGACGTAGGCTTCAAAGCGGCCGACAACGTGCTCTGCGATGCCGTGCGGAGTATTGCGGGCATCATCGGCATGATTGGTCTGATCAATATGGACTTGTCCGATGTCCAGACGGCATTGGAGCATTCAGGAGTTGCCGTCATCTCGACGGGCAGGAGCTGCGGCGAAAACCGCGTGGAGAACGCCATTAAGGCTGCGGTCACTTCACCCCTGCTGAACAATAATGATATTTACAAGTCAACCCACCTTCTCATGCGTGTGTCCTACGACCCTGCGGGGTCGCGGCCCATGCAGATGAGGGAGTTCCGACAGATTGATGCCTTCTCTGCAAAGTTTGGCGTAAACACATGGGTCAAGACGGGTATTGACACCGAGGAAGGCCTCGGAGACGACATCCGCATCACCATCCTGGCAGCGGGTTTCGGCCTCTACGGTGACAGCAACACGGAAACAGCAAACACCAAAGACCCCATCGACGACCGCGTGCGGCGCTTTTTCCCCAACCTCGCCTATCCCCTGCCCCAACCGATACCAGAGGACATCGAAGAAGAAGAGAGTGACGAAGAAGACACAGCACCTACCGAGGAAACCGGCAGAGAACGGGAAGGAAAGAGCCTTTGGGAGAAATTTTCTGACTTCGTGACCGATATGCTAAAACCTGAGGCTTAGCGTTTTGCCCATACGACCCGATGGAGAAACGTGAAGCAGGCCGGCAAGCTCGATTGCCTGTGGAGGCTCAAAAAAGGTTGAAAAGTTTTGGTCTCCATCGGGGATTGCATACTTTTGCAACTACGAAGTCACTCTTCACACTCTCATCTACCATAGAGAACAACAAACTCCAAACTAATCACCATGGAAAAAATCCAAATGCTGACTCCCCTCGTGGAGATGGATGGCGACGAAATGACGCGCATCCTCTGGAAAATGATCAAGGACGAACTTATCCTGCCCTTTGTCGACCTGAAAACGGAATACTACGACCTCGGTCTCGTGAAGCGCGACCAGACGCGCGACCAGATTACCATCGATGCAGCCGAAGCCACTAAGCGCCTGGGCGTGGCCGTGAAGTGCGCCACCATCACCCCCAACGCTGCCCGCATGACGGAGTACAACTTGCACGAGATGTGGAAGTCGCCCAACGGCACCATCCGCTCGCGCCTGGACGGTACCGTCTTCCGTACACCCATCACCATACCCACCATCCACCCCGTCGTGAAGAACTGGGAAAAGCCCATCACCATTGCCCGTCATGCCTACGGCGACGTCTACAAGAGCGTAGAAATCCGCGTGCCCGATGAAGGCACGGCGAAACTCGTCTTCGAAGGTAAAGGCGGACAGCGCGAGGAGGTCGTCGTCCACGAGTTCAAGGGAGCCGGCGTACTGCAAGGCATGCACAACACGGACAAAAGCATACGCTCTTTCGCCCACAGTTGCTTCAAGTTTGCCATCGACACAAAACAAGATCTGTGGTTTTCCACGAAGGACACCATCTCCAAGAAGTACGACGCACAGTTCCGCCTCATCTTCGAAGAGGTGTTCGAGGAATACAAGCAGAAGTTTGAGGAACTGGGGCTGACGTATTTCTACACGCTCATCGACGACGCCGTGGCACGCGTCATCCGTTCGAAGGGCGGCTACATCTGGGCCTGCAAGAACTACGACGGCGACGTCATGAGCGACATGGTCAGCACGGCCTTCGGTTCGCTGGCCATGATGACAAGCGTTCTCGTGAGTCCCGATGGCAAGTACGAGTACGAAGCCGCTCACGGCACCGTCACTCGCCACTACTACAAATACCTCAAGGGCGAGGAGACCAGCACCAACCCCATGGCCACCATCTTTGCCTGGAGCGGCGCGCTGCGCAAGCGTGGCGAGATGGATAACCTCCCCGACCTTGTGCGCTACGCCGAGGCCCTGGAAGGCGCTTGCTTCGACACGCTGGCCGAAGGCATCTGCACGAAGGACCTCGCCGGACTGATGGAAGGCATCACGCCGCAACCCGTGAACTCAGCAGGTTTCATCGGTTCCATCCGCGAGCGCTTGGAAAGACGTCTTTCCTAAGAAAAGAGGGTAAATCTAAAAAAACATTGATATTTGTTTGCTCGTATAATGCAGCTCGCCTACATTTGCAGGCGAAAACAAACAAAAAAACAAGACTGAGAGCATGACACGCACAAACGCATACTTCTGGTGGCGCAGCTCAAGACGAAGGACGTCGTGAGCGCAACCTGCACGTATGCAAGAAAGCGTGTTTCCTCAGGAAACCATACGAAGCAAAGAGGCCTGTCGACGTTACGACAGGCCTCTTTTTGGCAGAGTATCCTAAAAAACCAAAAAACCAAAAACCTACACCTTATGTACAGACAAAAACGATTCCTGCTCGACGAAGCCGAATTGCCACGCCAGTGGTACAACATCCAGGCCGAAATGCCCAACAAGCCACTGCCGCCTCTTCACCCTGGTACGAAGAAACCCCTCCGCGCCGAGGACCTCTTCCCCATCTTTGCCGAGGAGTGTGCCCGTCAGGAGCTCAACCAGACGGATGCCTTCATTGACATCCCCGAGACGGTACGCGAAAAGTATTGCAGCTATCGCAGCACGCCCCTCGTGCGAGCCTACGAACTTGAGAATGCCCTCGGCACACCCGCCCACATCTACTTCAAGAACGAAAGCGTCAACCCGCTGGGTTCCCACAAGGTGAACAGTGCCCTCGCACAGTGCTACTACCTCAAGGAGGAAGGCATGACAAACGTCACCACGGAAACGGGAGCTGGTCAGTGGGGCGCTGCCCTGGCCTATGCAGCCCGCGTCTTCGGCCTGGAAGCCGCCGTCTACCAGGTGAAAATCTCCATGCAACAGAAGCCCTACCGCTCCATGATCATGCGCACCTTTGGTGCTACCGTGGAAGGCTCGCCTTCCATGTCCACCCGTGCCGGCAAGGATCTCATTACGAAGAATCCAGCCTACACGGGGTCGCTGGGCTCGGCCATCTCCGAAGCCATCGAACTGGCCACGACGACGCCTGGGTGTAAGTACTCACTCGGCTCGGTGCTCTCCCACGTGACGCTGCATCAGACCATCATCGGTCTGGAAGCCGAAAAGCAAATGGCAATGGCCGGTGAGTATCCTGACATGGTCATTGCCTGCTTCGGCGGCGGCTCCAACTTTGGCGGCATCGCCTTCCCCTTTATGCGCCACAACTTCACAGGGGAACACACTACGGAGTTCATCGCCGCCGAACCCGCAAGCTGTCCCAAGCTCACACGCGGCGAGTTCCGCTACGACTTCGGCGACGAGAGCGGCTATACGCCCCTGCTCCCCATGTATACCCTGGGGCACAACTTCCACCCTGCCAACATCCACGCCGGCGGACTGCGCTACCATGGTGCAGGCGTCATCGTCTCGCAACTTCTGAAGGACGGTCTCATGCGCGGAATGGACATTCCGCAACTGGAAGCCTTCGACGCAGCCATGATCTTCGCACGCACCGAAGGCATCATCCCTGCCCCTGAGTCCAGCCATGCCATCGCCGCCACTGTGCGTGAGGCCTTGCGCTGCAAGGAGACTGGCGAAGAAAAGGTCATCCTCTTCAACCTCAGCGGACACGGCCTCATTGACATGACGGCCTACGATAGCTACCTCAGCGGAGACCTCCAAAACTACAACGTCGCCGACGAGGAAATAGCCCGCTACCTCCAGGACGTACCTACAATGCCTTAGGCTGCGCACCCCTTCATGCCCGTTCCAACGTATTTCCAAGCCTTGGAACAAGCAGTTTCAAAGCCTGGAACAAGAAGTTTCAGTGCTTGGGACAATCAGTTCCAGTGCTTGGGATAATCAGTTCCAGTGCTTGGAACAAACTGTTTCAAGGCCTGGAACAAGCAGTTTCAAGGCGTAATCTTCTGAAACTTTACTTTTTTCATTTTAATATTGAATCTATATTGCAAAGTAGTATTACCTTTGCCACGTCATAGATTCTCATCAACACGTCCAAACAATGAAAGACAACCTGCCCATAGGCATTATCATCGGTTTCCTCTGTGCCATCGCCCTGCTGCTTGTAGGCGGCGGGCTGGCCTATATCTACGTGAAATCACAAAAGGAAAAAGTCCTCACCGAACAAGTGCAGGCAGAGACGAATGTGCCTGCCGACTCCATAGCCACTTCGGAACAGACGAGTGGCGGGACGGAAGAAGTCGTCGCAGAAGCCACCGCCGCAGACATATCGGCCGCCGAGAGCAACGATGGGCACCTCTTCGGCCTCATCAAGGACGAAGGCGGCATCACCAACATCCGAAAGGGTCGTGGCACCTCCTACCCCGTAGCCTCGCAGGTGGAGGACGGTATGTTCATCATGTTCGACCCGCCCGTGGAAGGATGGTGCAAGGTCTACGATCACTATACCGACGGCACCCCTCCCACAGCCATCGGCTATGTAAGCGCCGACAAAATCGTGGTTCCCGCAAAGACGGCTGAGGACAAATACATCGCCGTCGTGCGCGACGAGGACGGCTACACCAACATTCGCCGGGGTCCCGGCACGTCCCATCCCGTCGTGGGGCGCGTGAAGGATGGCAGCTACATCCTCTACAGCGGAAGTCCCGTCAACGATGCCTGGCTGAAGGTATACTCCCAAGGCGGCACCTTGCGCGGCTACATGAGCAGCACACGCCTTGTAGCCCTTGAGTCACCTGAGTTCTGAAAAAGGGGGCGAATTCCTATCCTACACAACAAAGTCCAATAACTCTTCGGGGCTGCGCACGAACTGCGTAGCTCCGTTGTCTTTGAGGTGCTGCTCCGTGCGGAACCCCCATGTGCAGGAGATGCAGGGAAGGCCAGCACGACGTGCCGTCTCGATGTCCACCTCCGAATCGCCCACGTAGACCGCATCCCCGATGGTTGCCCTTAGCTGCCGCATCGCCTCAAGCACAGCATCGGGATTGGGCTTGCGGCGCACCGTCTCGCTCTCGCCTACCGCAGTGGGAATGAGGTCGGCAAAAAATTTCGCACGCAGTTGCTGCACAGCCTCGTTGCCCTTGTTGGAGACAATGGCCATGCGTGCCCCACGGCGTTTCATCTCTCTGAGCGTCGGAAGGATACCCTCGTAGGGCGCTGTGAGGTCGGCACAATGGCGGCCGTAATAGTCGTTGAAAGTCTCCAGCACTTTTTCCGTTCCACCCAGGTCGCCGATGAGGCGTGCATAACCATTGCCCATGCAACGGCGTACGGCATCAGACGTCTGTTCGGGAAACCCGTATTGGCGGAAAGCATGGTTCACGGCGGCCGTCAGATCCTGCAAGGTATCAAGGAGCGTGCCGTCAAGATCAAGTATAAAAGTGGTGTATTTCATCAAATGTTCTATTATAATTAGTTTACTGGGGGTTTAACTCCCTCTTTATCTCCCATTTATACTTCCGAATTTTTTATTTCATTTGAGTTCTCCTGCTTCAAGCTTGGCGCGAGCCGCCTGTAGCATGTCGGCATGGTCGAAGGCAAGAGGGGGGATGGCGTCAAGGGGAAACCAGCGTGCGTCGGCAGCATCGTCAAGGCCGCGGGCCGCCTGCATGGGAACGATACCGCAATAGCTGGCAGTAACAATGTGGCAGCGCGGGTCGCGCTCGGGGCGGCTATACACGCCGACAAGGGAGAGGCTACCTGCCTGCAGCCCCGTTTCCTCCGTCAGCTCGCGGCGCGCGCACTGCTCTGTGTCCTCATGCCCCGCCTCAAGAAAGCCTCCGGGAAATGCCCAGAAGCCTCGAAAGGGCTCACCTCCACGACGAATGAGCAGTACATGCCAAACGCCCTCGCCATTCTGGGCAAAGAGGATGCAGTCCGCTGTGACCGAGGGTCGCGGATAAACATAGGCGTAGGGATGGCTGTCATCGGGACGATAGTCCAAATAGATATCTTTTTTCATAACGCAACATAACAAGACACGTTCCGCTTCGCTTACGATTAAAGAATGCGGGGATGTGCAGTCATTTCGCACATCCCCGCACATGGTCTACTTTGGAATCTTCGCTTAGTCGCAGTTGGCCAGCTTGCCGTCGCTGCCCAGCACTTCCTTAATCTTGTGGCTGTAGAGTTCAATCATGAGGTCGCGAGCAGGACCGCAGTATTTACGCGGGTCGAACTCGCCCGGCTTCTCGGCGAACACCTTGCGCACAGCAGCTGTGAAGGCAAGACGGCTGTCGGAGTCGATGTTGATCTTGCAAACAGCGCTCTTGCTGGCCTTGCGGAGCTGTTCCTCGGGGATACCCACAGCATCGGGCAGCTTACCGCCGTTGGCGTTGATGATATCAACATACTCCTGAGGTACGGAGCTTGAGCCGTGAAGCACGATGGGGAATCCGGGAAGTTTTTCCATGATGGCGTCGAGGACGTCAAAGGCAAGAGGCGGGGGCACGAGGCGACCGGTCTGCGGATCACGCGTGCACTGAGCAGGCGTAAACTTGTAGGCACCATGGCTCGTACCGATGGAGATGGCCAGGCTGTCCACACCCGTGCGGGTTACAAAGTCGATTACTTCTTCGGGCTGCGTGTAGTGGCTTTCCTCGGCCACAACCTCATCCTCGACACCGGCCAGAACGCCGAGTTCGCCTTCTACGGTTACGTCAAACTGATGAGCATACTCCACAACCTTCTTTGTCAGGGCGATGTTCTCCTCGTAGGGCAGAGCAGAACCGTCAATCATGACGCTGGAGAAGCCCATGTCTACACAGCTCTTGCAAAGTTCGAAGCTATCGCCGTGATCAAGGTGGAGAGAGATTTCAGGATGATGGCAACCCAGTTCCTTGGCATACTCCACGGCGCCCTGTGCCATGTAGCGAAGAAGCGTCTGGTTGGCATAGTTGCGAGCACCCTTGCTGACCTGCAGGATGACGGGGCTACGGAGGTCGCTGCTGGCCTTGATGATGGCCTGGAGCTGCTCCATATTGTTAAAGTTGAAGGCGGGAATTGCATAGCCGCCGTTGATGGCCCGCTTGAACATATCGCGCGTGTTCACCAGGCCGAGGTCTTTGTAGTTTACCATACTATTATAATAGATAAAATTGATTGATGATTTTATTCTCATGATGCCTTTCGGCCTCGCAAAAGTAGCATTTGAAGGAGAATAGGCAAAACGTTTATGGCGTTTTTATGCCTTCGGGGAGCGATTTGAACAGCTCCGAGGGAGAGAAAGAGCGTGGACGCAGATTATTTTGCCACCTCAGTCTTTCAAAATCAGGCAAAGCCTCAAGTGAGAGCGTGGCGAAAAATTCGGACGTTTCCTGATGCCATTCCCATGCCACGTGGTGGGGACGGAGCATCGCACGCAGTTCGTCTTTCCCAAATACCGAGAGACTGTCGGTTGATACAAGGAAATCCTCAAACTCCAGATGCGGAAGCCTGACCGCCGCTTCATTCCAGTCAGCATCCCACAGACGCACCTCCGTGTCGGCAGCCGGAAGGTAGAGGGTCTGCAAGGTGGCGCACATGGGGCGACCATCAACAAGAAGTGCCACGAATGCCATGTCCACACGTGGAGAAAGGCGAACCCGAAGACAGTCGTCTGTGCGGGAAATGACGCACGGGGTGTCCGTTCCACGCGTGTCCAACCCTTTCCTGCCCCTGACATCTGATCTCAGTAAGTCTTCGCGCGCCTCACGTGAGAGGAGGGGAAGAACATCATTGGGAGCCCGCATGAACAATGAGTCGACAGGCACGGAAAAGGCCGACATAAAGCTCCCAAGGAACACAAGAAATAAGAGATAGCATTTCATTTCGACCGCGAACTTACAACAATCCGAGAAAAAAGACAAGAAATGTTTGGGAGGATGAAAAAAACATCGTACTTTTGCAGCGCAAAAAAGACCATTACACGCAAGTTGTTACCAGCAACGAAACGACAAAAGAACACATAAAACAATGAAAAAAGGCATACATCCCGAAAACTATCGCCCCGTAGTCTTCAAAGACATGAGCAACGGCGATATGTTCCTGTCCCGCTCCACTTGCAAGACGAGCGAGACAATTGAATTTGAAGGCGAGACCTATCCCCTCGTGAAGTTGGAGATTTCCAGCTCTTCCCACCCCTTCTATACGGGTAAGAAGAAGCTTGTCGACACGGCTGGCCGCGTAGATAAGTTCATGAGCCGCTACGGAAAAGCTCGCAAGAACTAAATTTGGCTAATTTACTACTTTAGTAATTTAGATAAGGGTTAATAACTGGAATGTGTGTGTCTGCGAAGATGCGCACATTTTTTCTTTTCACAGGCACACTACCAAAGCCATAAAGAAAGAGCCACTCCAAGCAACCAAAGTCACCATGCCCAACGTCCTCTCCCTGCGGTGTCCTGCCATTCCCCTTGTACGCATCGGCCTTGTCGGTGTGGGAGCACGCGGCCTCAAGACGCTGGAACGCTACCGTTTCCTACGTCATGCCGCCATTTGCGCACTGGCCGATCTTGACGAGGAGCGCCTCGCCGTGGGCAATGAAGCACTTCGTAGCAGCGGACGCCCCGAAGCGAAGACCTTTGCCGGCAACGATGCATGGAGGCAGCTCTGTGCCCAACCCGACATCGACCTTGTCTACATCTGCACAGACTGGGCATCCCACACCGAGATTGCCACTGAGGCGATGGAGCAAGGAAAGCATGTGGCGGTGGAGGTGCCTGCAGCACAGACCGTGGCCGAATGTTGGCAACTTGTCGACACAGCCGAGCGCACGCGTCGCCATTGCTTCATGACGGAAAACTGCTGTTATGATGCTTTCTCGCTATCCGTGCAGCAAATGGTACGAGAAGGTCTTTTTGGCAACATCACCCACCTGGAAGGTGCCTATATCCACCACCTTTTTGAAGCCGAGGAAAGCCCTTGGATGATAGAGTTCTACCGCCGACACGGCGGAAACCCCTACCCTACCCACGGCCTTGGCCCCATTGCCTGGCTTCTCGGACTGCATCGTGGCGACCGCATGGACTATCTTGTCTCCATGACCTCCAAAGGCACCAACATCAGCAACACGCTCATCCGCACCGTCAGGGGGCGAAGCATCCTGCTCCAGCTTGACGTGAAGACGCCCCGCCCGTACAGCCGCATGCAGACCCTCTGCGGCACACAAGGCTACGCTCAGAAATATCCCGTCCCCACCCTCCAGTTTGCCGACGGCCGCCACCTTACGGGAGATGAAGCCCTCAAGGAAGCCGAACGCCACTTCACGGGCGATGCCGCCGAACGGTGGAAACGTGGCCATGCCCTGGGCGTACCCAACGAGATGAACTACACCATGGACAGCCGCCTCATCCACTGCCTCCACCATGGTCTGCCTCTTGACATTGACGTCTACGATGCCGCAGAATGGTCGTGCATTGCCGAACTAAGCCGCGAATCCGCAAGAAACGGCAGCCGCCCCGTCACCATCCCCGATTTTACACGTGGAGAATGGCAGCAACTCAGTGGGCACCAATTAGCTTTTTAACTCCCACTTCTTAGCCACCATGCCCCTAACGTGTCCCCACGTAGAGCAGCACCATGCCGAGGAGGACGAGCAGGAGGTCAAAGGCCTTGGCACGAAGGTTTTTCTCGTGGAGGACAAGGGCACCGAAGAGGAAGGAGACAAGGACGCTGCTGCGCCGCACGAGGCTGACGACGGAAATCATGGCACCAGGAAGGCTGAGGGCATAGAAATAGGACATGTCGGCAGCGGTGAGGAAGAGGGAGATGAAGACGATGCTCCATCGCCAACGAAAAGGCGTGGATGCGCGCCGTGGCATCCACATCAGACTAAACACGAGGGCCATCATCAAGGCTTGATAGACATTATACCATCCCTGCACGGCGAGACGGTCGAGGCCAAGGCCACCTGCGGAAGGGGCGGCCATGAGGAATTTGTCGTAGAGACCGCTCACAGCACCGAGCACGGCCGCAAGGACAAGGAGCCCTACCCAGCGGTTGTGCGAAAAACGTATGCCTTCGCGACGTCCGCTGAGGCTGAGAAGGAAAAAAGAAAGGATGGCCAGCACGACACCGCCCCACTGCCAGAGGTTCAGACGCTCGCCGAAGACGAGAAGGGCTCCGAGCAGCACCATGACGGGACGCGAGGCATTGACGGGGCCTACGATGGTGAGGGGCAGATGCTTGATGGCAAAGTAACCGCATATCCACGACGAAAGGACGATGGCCGACTTCATGGCTACACACCCATGGAACGCCAGTGGCAACTCTCCGCCCGTACGGAAGCATACGGGGAGGAAGAACAGGGCACAGAGGAGCGTATTGATGAAAAGTACAGGGATAACAGCGTTGTCCTTAAGGGACAACTTCTTAAAGACGTCGTAGAAGCCCAGAAGCAGGGCCGACAGAAAGGCGAACGACAGCCACATCAGTACTGGATATCAACAAGGAAAAGAGCATTTGCAGGCACAGAGTCGGCGGCGGCACAACGGTCCTTTTGACGGATTACCTCCGCAAACTGCGCGATGGTCAGCCGTCCGCGCCCCACGTCGATGAGGGTGCCCACGATGGCGCGCACCATGTTGCGCAAAAAACGGTCGGCAGTAATCTCAAAGCGCCAGAGTCCCGGCTCAACCTCCTCCCAACGGGCGTGCGTGACGTGGCAGATGTTGGTCTTCACGTCGGTATGCACCTTGCTGAAGCTCGTGAAGTCGGTGACGTGCAACAATAATGCTGCTGCCTCGTTCATCTTCTGGAAATCCAAGGGAAAGGAGAAGCGAGCTGCATAGTGACGGTGGAAGGGCGACTTGGCCTGATAAAGAAAATAATGGTACGTGCGCGCACGAGCATCAAAACGCGCGTGGGCATCGGGAGCCACGGGTACGATGCCTTCCACCGAAATGCTGTCCGGCAGTAGGCGATTGAGGCGAAAGACCAGTTCTGCACAGTCAAAGTTTGCTTCCGAGTCGAAATGCGCCACCATCATGCGGGCATGCACGCCGGCATCTGTACGTCCGGCTCCCGTCGTGTGGACATCGTGCCGAAGGAGCGTCGCGAGGGCATGGTCAAGCACGCCCTGTACGCTTTGTGCATTGGGCTGTACCTGCCACCCATGGTAGCTGGTGCCGTCAAAGGAGAGTGTGATGAAGTAGCGCATGGGACAAAAAAGGAGAGGATAGTCCGTAGGGTAAAACTAAATTAATCTAAGTGCAGGGAGTTCCTTACCCAAAGTATTGGGATCGCTACGCTCAAAATTATAATAAAATTATATTTCCGAATCCCCCTTTGCTTTCCCGCGCGGAGCATCCTTGTAATTAAAACAAACCTTGAAATTATGAGGTCAAAGGCCGACCATTTGCTTGGTTCTTAGTTTCTTGGAGGGTTGTATGTTGTCCACCTTCACTTCCGAAAGTTACCCCCCCCGCACACGAGCGACCGTTAACCAAAGGAGAACTTCGGCTAACGGTCACGTCATATTGTGGGGGAGATGCTTATTCAGCTACTTCCTCTTCGGCTGCGGGAGCCTCTTCGGCTACGGGCTCTGCCACGGGAGCTTCTTCAACAGCGGCGGCCTCTTCAGCCTTTGCAGCCTCGAGCTCTTCGGCATTTTCAGCTACTACGGAGAAGGGTATCTCCACAGCCACCTCCTTGTGAAGGCGAACGGTAGCTACAAAGTTGCCCACTTCCTTAGCGTCCTTCAAGACGATGATCTTGCGATCCACGTCAAAGCCCTGCTCCTTCAGCGCCTCGGAGATATGGAGAGCGTTCACGGAACCATAGACAGTACCCGACTGGCTCACCTTCGTAGCGATGACGATAGGCTTCACGCCGCGAAGCTTCTCGGCCAATGCCTCTGCGTCGGCCTTGATCTTGGCCAGCTTGTGAGCGCGCTGCTTGAGTTCTTCTTCAAGGGCTTTCAGTGCCATTTTGCTGGCGATGACAGCCTTTCCGGTAGGAATAAGATAGTTGCGTCCGTAACCGTTCTTCACGTTTACGACGTCGTCCTTGTAACCAAGGCCCTGTACGTTTTCTTTAAGTATAAGTTGCATGTCTTGTTCCTCCTATTAGATTATTTCATCAAGTCAGTTACGAAGGGCAGCAGCGCCAAGTGGCGTGCGCGCTTCACGGCCTGAGCGACGCGGCGCTGGTACTTTTGGCTCGTACCGGTGATGCGGCGGGGCAGGATCTTTCCCTGCTCGTTCAGGAAACGCTTGAGGAATTCGGGATCTTTGTAGTCGATGTACTTGATACCGCTCTTGCGGAAACGGCAATACTTCTTGCGCTTGGTGTCGATGGACGGAGCGGTGAGATAGCGGATTTCAGATTGTGCTTGTGCCATTGTTTAGTCCTCCTTAGTTTGAATTTTGTTGCGGCGGCGTTCTGCATACTTGGCAGCATACTTCTCATTCTTCACGGTGATGAAGCGAAGCACGCGCTCGTCGCGGCGGTAAGCAACTTCCAGTTTCTCAATCACAGCGGGCTCGGCATTGAACTCGAGGAATGCGTAGAAACCAGTGGACTTCTTCTGAATGGGATACGCCATCTTCTTGAGGCCCCAATTCTCTTCATTGATGATCTCTGCGCCCTGGGCGGTGAGAACACCTTTGAACTTTTCGACCGTCTCCTTCATCTGAGGTTCAGACAAAACGGGAGTAAGGATGAAGACGGTCTCGTACTGATTCGTCATTTTTTGTTGTGAATTAGTTAGTTAAGACGTAAATGCTCATTTTGAGCGCACAAAAGTACGGCTTTTCTCCGAGACGGCCAACCTTTTCCCCAGTTTTTTCCATTGCCCTACGTTATGAGGCAAAGCGAGAAGTGTTTCACAAGGGGGAATTAAAGGGGGAGATAAAGGAGAGGGAGAGGCTGGGGAAAAGAGGGGCTGATTACTAATTAATTCAAGTTTCGGATGTTGCCTTAGGTCGGCCTTCTGTCTCAAAACTTCAGGGTCAGGAACTTCAGAAAGTTAAATAATCAAGAAGGGCGTTGCCTCACGGCCTCGCCCTTCTCCTACTAAATTCATAAACTCGGGAGGGAGCACGCTTCGCAGCGAATCGCCTGCCCATTCTTTTCTCTTACCGCGCGGAGCCCTTTGGCTCACGCAATCGCCAAGAAATTCGCCATTGTCGTTTTGGGGTATTACTCCATGCTCAGCATGGCTTGCTGAGAATATGAAACAGGCACTGCGCCTACTTCATGTCTTCCCAGAGACCACCGCCGATGCCGTGGTGCTGCTGGCGGTTGTAGGTAACGTCGCCGCCGCTGAACTCTTTTCCGGCTCCGGAGCCTGAGGCCACGCCCCCTTGCGAGGCAGCAAGCATTTCCTGGTGCATGAGCATGAGTACTTCTGTGGAAGGTTTTGTGTATGATTTCATTGTTTTCTCCTTTCGTTTACTATTATTTGTTGATAAGTTTCTTTCCGTTTCGTATGAGTACGCCCTTCGTATCTGGACTTACACGCTGGCCGAGCAGATTGTAGGTGGCCACGCTTTCGCGTTGCTGCTCCGTGCTTACTATGCCCGTGAAGATTTCGCTGAATCCGTTGCCCATCATGCGTGCGGCTGGGGCTTCAGGAATAGCCATATAGGCCTTGTTGGCGGCTACGGCGAAGGCAGCGCCGTTCTCGGCACCCCACCAGTAACCTATCTGTGTGCCGTTGTGCATCGTCAGACGATAGAAGAGGCAACCTTCGTCAGCAGCGCCCATAGCCTCGGCCGTGATGCCGTCGTCGCCCGTAGGACGGAGGCAGTTGGCAGTGCCCAGCACAGAAGTTCCTGCTGTGGCAGCCACATTGACGGTATAGTCGCCCCCTTTAGGCGCCGACACCATCACGCCCGTGTTGGCGGGTACGACGTCTCCCGTCTTGTATGCCTCTACATAGAAGGCATCGTTCTCGATGGAAATCTCGGAGACGACAACATCACCAGACACCACAAAGGGATGGCTGCTGCTATACGTTCCATATACCTTGCCCTCTGCGTCGTGGCATGCGTCGTTGAGCGTGATGGTGAGGGGAGAACATCCCACGATTGTTATTGCACCAACGCCCACATTGCTTCCTTTAGTAAAAAGAAGACGAACATATCTGCTTGAAGAGGCAAATTCTTTTGTTGTTTCAAGAATAAGCTCTGCATTCTGGGTGCCACTGATGGACAAAGATTCCACATTGCTGAATGTTTCTCCATCTGCGGATTCTTGAACTGTAATTTCTGAGCTGCTGCCGCCACCAATCATCTTTACGCATATTGTGACTTTGCCAGGCTGACTGTCAGTCATCACTTGGATATAGTCACCAGTTGTGTCCAGCTTCACTCGATAAGGAGCATTGCTTTCTGCATAATTACTTCCAAGTCCATTTTCAGTTACACCATACAAAGCCAACAGATCCTCTTTTGTTCCTCCATTCCATACAAATGGCAAAGTAGCATAGTCGGGCACATAGCCTTCTTGAGTTATTGATACAACCTCAGAGTAGACATCATTAAACTCATCATCAATGGCATACACCTTCAAATAGCAAGTGCGTGGTAATGTGTTTGTGTTTGAGGAAATCTCATACGAAACATCATTATCATCATTGATATCAGCCTTAATCCAATCATAAGTAGTAGCTTCACCATTCACATCGCAGAGAATCACTTCAGCCGCAACTTCTGTAATATTATCATAGGTTACCTGGATTATGCCAGAAGCACCTTGTGATTCTACATGAATGGGAGTCGTTGACAAATTAATAGCTGGCTCTACATTCACAGTTACGATAACGTTTGAAGGATTAGAGATACGCTTACCGTCGTAGTTTCCAATATTTCCCGTAAACGTCAATTTGTCATTGACAGCATAAGTAATCTCTGAAGGAACATCATATACGTCAATATTGCTACCATTCTGCTCAACCGTAGTATTTTTTTCATCTATTGCTGTTACTGTGGCGTTCTCAATCTTAACAAGCCAACCTTCTTTTGTAGAAGAAAGAACTTGCGCTATTGTCATCACCTCCGGAGTTATGCTGTTCCCCTGACTAAGTACTGTTATTTCGGGGGACGTGATCTCTAATAGACCTTTATATGTGGAAAGAGTTCCGCTTACTTTCACTTCATCTCCGATTGAAACGGCTATGCCGTTGCTATCATAAATACAAATTGCGGCTTCATTATCTTGAATAAATGCATTTGATCCGGAGCAGCTCGTAACAATACCCTTTGTCTCTACATCACCTGTAACCTGAGCGCGAACCTCTGCAATCGTCATTGTCGCATCAGGATTTGCGGCCTGTGTAACGGTAACCGTTTTCGTTACAGTCTCGTTTGTGTTGTAAGTATAAGTGAGAGTTACCTCTGCGACACGTTTAGTTGCAGCACTATTAGCTTCACAAGACAGAGCAACGGAGTTATCAGCTATTGTTCCAACTGTAAGCCAGTTTTCAGAACTCGTTGCCGTCACAACACCACCTGTAACCTCATTCGTCAGCTCGTAAGCAATGCTACCGCTTGTTGCATTGTATGCAAGCTCGGCGGGATTTGAGGCATTGATTATGGGGTCAGTACTGGGCTCATAATACACTTTTACGCTCTTGACGTAGATAGCTTTGGCCGCACTTGACGGCTTTGTTACTGTAACGATTATTTCGCCTTCAGCAGAACCCGTAAAGGTATAATCTTTGGCAGAGGTGGTAAGCGTTTGAGCTTCGCCTCCAAAAGCAGAACCACCAACATTGACACCAACAGTAGCGGTCACACCACTTGCAGTAGAGGCATTTACCACAATTTTCTTAATGGTGCCATTTATATCAGACGTTGATAGTTCTATATATTGAACATTCGCACTATTTGTACCATAGTGAATGCCTCTCTCAGCATCAAAATTAGATTCCGAACCATCAGATGCCACAACCCATTCTGCGCCATCATCAGCAGTCCCCGAGCCATTACACTTCTCGGTAAAGGTCAAATTACTTATTTTATATCGAGAATCAGTTACAGTCACGTTACATGTCGCCGTACCACCATTGTATGTTGAAGATTCGGCCTGAGTAACAGTTATTGTTGCCGTACCTTCGCCAATCGCTGTAATCTCACCTGTACTGTTTACTGTAGCCACAGCCGTGTTGTCAGATTCATAAGAGAGAGCTCCATCTGCGTTACCCGAATTCGTTAATTGGAAAGTCTGATTAGCTCCATCCTTTAAATCAAATACTTTCTCTGTAGCGTTAAGTGTTAAGTCGTTTTTTTTAAGGCTAGCACTGGTTGAGGAGGTATAAGTAAGTGTTACTGATGATACACCAACCTGATTATTAGTATTACTGAATGTTATCTTAACAGCATTGGTGCCTGTAGGAAGATCATTCTTTGCAATAGTAAAGTTTGTAGATGTTACACCTGTAGATGTGTAGTTTTTGCCACCATCGGTACTGTAATGCAACGTAATTGTTTGTGCCTTGCTTCCCCATTGTCTGCATGAAAAAGTAACATCACTTATCGTGTATCCTTCTTTCATCACAAATTCAACTGGCTGTCCTTTAGTCACTGGCACATCTGTAATAGTGCTACTCTGTTTATTCGCTGCGGTAAAAGAGACGGTTCCTTCTGTATACTCATAAGTATGAGAAGAATAACTGTTTGACCAACCTGTATCTCCAATAGTAGTGAAGGCAAAACTAAATTCTTTAGTGGTCTGTCCCCACACATTACTTGTTCCTACCATCGCCAAAAGGCAGACGATGAGGAACGTCTTGAATTGTAGTAATTTTTTGAACATAGTGATTATTAGTTTATTGTTGTTGATTGGTTGTTGCGGTGTTTGGCGTAGGCATACAAAAAAGGTGTAAGTCCAGTCCTTCAGTCTACGAGGTATCGCCAAACACCCACCACCAAAAAGGAAAGCTTACACCATACGGCATAAGCATTCACTTTTTACTCTTGGTGGTTGCGTAAATTGGCGATTTTCGTAGCACCTAAGTAAGAAGCAAACACTTCTCTTGCTATGTCGTTGCCCGCTGCCTCATGGGCCACGGACTTGTCGCGGACACCTCCGCGACGTTATCGTGCTGGCAAAAGTATACAATACTTTCTGTATGCCCAACAATTAATATGGGAATTTTTAGGACATTACCCCCCACCCCACCAATTCTTAAACTGAGGTTTACAACTTTCAGGCCTAAAGGTCAAGACTTGAGTTTCGGGAGTTAAAGAGGGAGTTCTTTGCAAACAAAGCGCGTAGCGAAACTTGGCAAGCCAAGCGCGTAGCGAAACTTTGCAAGCAAAGCGCGTAGCGAAACATTGCAAGCCAAGCGCGTAGCGAAACTTGGCAAGCAAAGCGCGTAGCGAAACTTTGCAAGCCAAGCGAGCAAGCCCCGTTGATTCTCAGGGAACGGTTTAGGGGAGTGCGAACCCCTTTCTGTTATTTCTGCCATTTCTGCGGGACATTATTATCTCATGCGGATAGTACTTTTATTGTCCCGCAGTAATCGGCTTTTCCACGAAAGAGTATTTTTGTCCCACGGAAAGAACGGAAAGAACGGAAATCTTCA
>JAFSQD010000087.1 GCA_017446765.1 Alloprevotella sp. | reverse complement strand
TACCTACCAGCTCCTGCAGGGCTACGACTTCCTCTACCTCTACCAGCACAAGGGCGTGAAGCTCCAGCTGGGTGGCAACGACCAGTGGGGCAACATGACGACGGGCACGGAACTCATACGCCGCACGCTCGGGGCCGACGTGGAGACCTTCGCCCTCACCTGCCCGCTCATCACGAAGGCCGACGGCAAGAAGTTTGGCAAGACCGAAAGCGGAAATGTCTGGCTCGACCCCAAGCGCACGACGCCCTATCGCTTCTATCAGTTCTGGCTCAACGTGAGCGACGAGGAGGCCGAGAAGTACATCAAGATATTCACCTCATTGGACAAGCAGACCATCGATGCCCTTATCGAGGAACACCGTCAGGACCCAGGCCGCCGCACCTTGCAGCGTCGCCTTGGCGAAGAGGTGACCGTCATGGTGCACGGCCAGGAGGCGCTCGACATGGCTATTGAGGCTTCCAACATCCTCTTTGGCAAAGCCACCAAGGAAGCCCTTGAACGTCTGGACGAACAGACCTTCCTCGACGTGTTCAGCGGTGTACCTCAGTTTGAGATAGCCCACGAACAACTCGGACAGCCCGCCGTGGAGCTCTTCACGCAGGCTGCCTCCGTATTCCCCTCAAAAGGTGAGATGCGTAAGCTCGTGCAGGGCGGCGGTGTCAGCCTGAACAAGGAGAAGCTCACGGCTTTTGACCGTCCCGTCACAGCCGACGACCTCATCGACGGAAAGTATCTCCTCGTACAGAAAGGAAAGAAGAACTATTTCCTCATCACAGTGAAATGATCAATGCCGGAGTCTAAAGCCACGACAAAAAGCAAAGCCTATATAGCAACTGTATAAAAAGCACGCAGCATGAAGATCCTATTGCTCGGTAGCGGCGGGCGCGAACATGCCCTCGCCTGGAAGCTTGCCCAAAGTCCGCGGACAGAGAAACTCTACATCGCCCCCGGCAATGGCGGCACGGACAATGTGGCCGAGAATGTAGACCTTGACGTGTCCGACTTTGACGGCATTGCCTCATTTGTCATCAACTATGAAGTGGACATGGTGGTCGTAGGCCCCGAAGTGCCCCTCGTCGAGGGTATTGCCGACTATTTCAAGGGGCATTCCCTCCTGAAGGACGTACTCTTTGTAGGCCCCTCCAAGGCGGGAGCCCAACTTGAGGGCTCAAAAGATTTTGCCAAGCAGTTCATGCTGCGACACCACATTCCTACGGCTGCCTATCAGACATTTTCTGCCGGTGAGCTGGGGGCTGCCGAGCGCTTCCTCGAAACCCTCACGCCACCCTACGTGCTCAAGGCCGACGGCCTGGCTGCCGGCAAGGGCGTGCTCATAAGTCCGACTCTTGAGGATGCACGTCGCGACCTGCACGAGCTCCTTGGCGGAAAGTTCGGCGAAGCAGGGGCGAAGGTAGTCATCGAGGAGTTCCTGCATGGCATCGAATGCTCGGTCTTTATCCTCACAGACGGTACTCACTATAAGCTATTGCCCGAGGCAAAGGACTATAAGCGTATCGGCGAAGGCGACACTGGCCCCAATACGGGCGGCATGGGCAGTGTATCACCCGTACCTTTCGCTACGCCTGAGTGGATGCAGCGTGTGGAGGAACGCATCGTAAGACCCACGGTGGAGGGACTTGCAGCCGAAGGTATTGACTATCGGGGCTTCATCTTCTTCGGGCTGATGGATTGCGATGGTGACCCGAAGGTGATAGAGTATAACTGCCGCATGGGCGACCCTGAGACCGAGACCGTCATGCTGCGTCTGCAGAGCGACCTCGTAGACCTCTTGGAAGGCGTGGCAAAGGGCGACCTCGACCGACGCACGTTAGAGGTAGACCCTCGCGGTGCCGCCTGCGTCATGCTCGTGTCGGGCGGATATCCCGACAAATACGACAAGGGCTTTGAGATACAAATACCCGAGGACATCGAAGGCATCCTCTTCCATGCAGGCACAAAGCATTGGCGCGACCAGCTCCAGACCTCGGGAGGTCGTGTGTTGGCCGTCAGCTGCTACGGCAAGACGCTGCCAGAAGCTCTTGCCTCCGCCCTGAAAGGTGCCGAACGCATAAGCTTTGAGAAGAAGTACTTCCGCCGGGACATAGGTCGCGACGTGCTCGGACAACGGGTATAGCGAGATAGACAGTATCACAAGGCAAAGTATACTCTCAGAAGATGGCACAACAGACGCTTCGAAACCGCATAGCTACCGGGGTTTTCACTTTGCCGGTGACCGTCGTGCTTTCTATAGCCGTCTGGCTGTTGCCCGATACAGGCAACTTACACACCTGGGCGGGCTTATGCTTCTCGGGACTGCTGACCTACCTGCTCATGGAACTTGTCAATCGCAACCAGCTCCTGCGTATACGTTCCCGCATGATAAGCACGACGTTTGTGCTCTGGCTGGCGGCAAGCCCCTTCCTCCATAGCTGGCATGCAGGCATGTTGCCTGCGCTGGCTCTGCTGCTTTCCATGTTTCTTCTCTTCTCGTCCTATCAGAAGGAACATGCCGAGCGCGAAATCTTCTATGCCTTTTTCCTGCACACCTTGGGATGGCTCGTATTTCCTCCGCTCGTAGCCCTGTACCCTGTGTTTTACGTAGCGATGGGCGTGCATCTCAGATCCCTCACGTGGCGCACGCTCGGAGCAAGCCTCTTGGGCGTGTTGCTGCCCTTGTGGTTCGGTACCGCCGGCTTGTTCTGGTTCGGGCAAACGGGCAGGGCAGCGACCTATTTCGGTCCCTGGCTCTCTTTTGAACTTCCCGACTATCGTGCGCTTTCCCTTTCCTTCTGGCTTAATGCGGGTTTCCTCGTGTGGCAGTTTCTCCTGGGACTCCTCCACTACTACCGCACAAACTTCAACGACAAGATACGTGTTCGCATGTGCTTCTATGTTTTTATCCTTGCGGACATCGTACTCTTGACTCTCCTCTTTCTCTATCCCGCCCATGCCACGACGCTTTTCCTCCTTGCAATTCTCTTTGCCTCGCCCCTTGTGGGCCACTACTACGCCCTTGCCCGTGGCCGAGGTTGGATGACGTTCTGGTTCCTCCTCAACACTTTGTTGCTTGTGGCCCTTGGGGTATTCAACTATTTCTTTGCATAATACAGGATACGAAGTAGGGCGCACCCGTTAGAGTGCGCCCTACTTTTTGATGTTTCGCAGCATGCGTGCTATCGGATGCGTTCGCGGAAGAAGAAGTAGTAGGCTACGGCCGCAGAGATGGGACGGTTTCCAGAGAACTGAACGAGCAGTTTGCCCGCCTTGTCTGTAATCTTTCCGTCCTTGCTAACGTGCGCTACGCAGCTGCCTGAGGCGTTGAGGATGTCGCCGTTCTCCTTCACGGCACCAATCTTATTGCCATTGTTGTCGAGCACTGTGCCGTCGAATTTGAGAGCCCCCACACGGTACTTGTTGTCAGCAATAACTGTTTCGTCGTCACTATAGTGGAGATTTCCGAGTTTCGGATAGTACTTATCGACGTTGTATATCTGGCCACTCTTGATATAGCCGATGCGTACCCCTTTGGCATTCATGAAGTTTCCGTCCATGAATTGCGTGAACTTCATCTTGGCACGCATTTCGGGTTGCCCGTAGGGAGTGTGTGTGAGGAAGAAGAAAGCCACGAGGTCGCGATTTGCTTCGCAGGAGAAGTAACCCAGACGGCGTCCGTAGAGGTGTATGTCCTGCGCGGTCACGTTGCCCACGCTCTCCCCGTTTATTATCAATCCGCCGTTTTTGGTGATGACTTTCGCGTTAATGCTTGGAAAGTCAATGCCTCCCTCCGTCAGCGTGGCAACCGTTTGCCCTTTGCTGTTGCGGATGATGCCGGCATTGTAGTCAACCATGTAGGTTTCGCCATGCCCCGTACACGTCAGCTTGTTCTCTCGAGACACCCATGCGCCTATTTGCTGGTCTCTGCCACTTTCGGTTATTTTACAGCCTGCTTTCTGACGCGCTTCTCGCTCAGCGTCCATTTTGGCACTGGCTTCCTGCTTCCGCTTCATCAGTTGCTCTACCTGATTACCACCATAGGGGTCGTCATCAGGAGAGGAAGTGAGCGATTCTACTTTTCCCTTGAGTTCGCCTTCTTGGATGGGTACGGCGTCTCTCACCACTTCCTTGGCATCGGCCTTCAATTCCTTAACCTTTTCCTTCGCCTTCTCCTTGGCTTTATCCTTTTTCTCTTGGATCTTTTCTCTTGCGACTTTCTTCAGCACACCAAACTGCGCCTGCGCTGCGCAAGGCGTAACAAAGGCGATGAGCATCACGAGTGCCCAGCGCACGAGGTTTTTCATTTCCATTTTCATTGTGTTGATTTTTATAGTTGTGTTCATATGTGTTTCCGGCTGCAAAAGTATGCAGATGTCAAGGTCCTCACATGACACTATTGGCTGGTTCGATGAAGAAATCCTCCCTATTTTATCATAATAGATGAAGGTTTTTGTATGCAGTCAAAGCCTAATCTCTTGTAAATCAATATGCAATTTTTATCACTCCTAATATGGGAAAAACAGTGCGCTTTTGCCCTTTAAAGCCTACATATTTGACTTTTATGCCTATCTTTGCGCAACATTTATCTGTAAGATTCATGAAAAGACTTTTCCTTTTCCTAATCCTCCGGTTCCTTCAAACGACTGCGGGAATAGCCAGTCCTATTGACTCTTTATATCATTGTGTGATGACACGGCACAGCGTGGATTTCCGCGCCGCCAACCAACTGTTTGTCATGCTGGATGCCGAGGGCGTGACGGACTCGCTCGTGACGGTAAACCCTCAGGATGGGGTGGACGCGGTGCGTCAGCGCGTGTGCTACAACATGGGGCTTTTTTATAATGCCACCTATAAGCACCGTCTTGCTGCAGCAGCCTTCACACAAGCCGCTCTGTATGCTGGAAAGGTTGGCGATGAACGAGATAGGGCAGAAGCCCTCTCGGCAGCGGCCGTACAACACCATCTCCTTGGGGACTTTGAAAAAGCAATCCGCCTCATTTCTGACGCGTTACATACGGACAGCGTCCTTCACGATGCTGAGGCGCTCAGCTGCGACCTCAACATTCTTTCCGGCAGCAGTCTGTCTGCTGGCCGGACAGATGACGCCGTGCGATACATCCTGAAAGCGATAGAATGGGAAAAGGCGCGCCCCGAGCCCTCGAAACTGGCCATCCGCTACGGGTCGGCAGCGGAAATTCTGAACAAGAAGGGCGATACCGAAAGTGCCCTGCACTATGCCACGTTGGCTTACGAGCTGGACCACAAGGCAGGAAATGCGGTGGGGATGGCGCGGCGCATGTCGCAGATGGCCGATATTTATGTGACGCGGAAGGACTACGTGGCAGCCGAGCGCCATTATCGCCGTGCCATCGATACGCTGGAAGCGCATCGGGAGCTCCATTCCCTTTCCATTGACTACCGCTTGTTGGCAAAGGTGCTGACGATGCAGGGCAAGCATGCGGCGGCGATTCCTTACTACGAAAAAGCCGAGGCTTTGGCGCGGCAGACGGGAAACCGCTTTTTCCTTTCGCTTGTGGCGCGTTCCAGGGCAGAGAGTGAGCGCACATTGGGTCACCATGAACTTGCCACCAACTATCTGGAACTCGCTCTCCAGCTGAGCGACAGCCTCCATTCCGAGAACCAAGAGCAGATGTCCGCCGAGTTGCGGACGCAGTTTGAAATGCAGGAACTGGGAAGTGAAAACGAACGGAATGCAGCCCTTGTGCGGTGGCAGCAGTGGATCATCGCGGCGTTGCTTTGTGTCCTGCTGGGTGGCATCGTTGTTGTAATCCTCGGGCGCAGAAAGAGGATGCGGAAGGCGGCTTTAGCGGCAACGGCCCCGGACGCTCCCGAGAGAGCAGAGGCAGGATCGTCTTCAGTTCCCACACAGCTTCCCGAGGAAGGGAAGAAGGCGGGCGATAAGCTCCCTCTTGCTGACCGAAAGTTCCTTGTTTCGCTGAGCGACTTCGTCCATGCCAACATGAAGTCTCGCAAGATTACCATCGACCTTATTGCTGAAGAGTTCTGCATGAGCCGCAACCAATTTGTGCGTCGCCTGACGGCTATCACGGGAGAAACGCCGGGCGGCTACATTGCACGCATAAAGATGGAGAAAGCTGTCCGCCTGCTGCGCCACACCGAGAAACCTGTGAAAGAGGTGGCTTATGAATGCGGCTTCGACGAGTCGAACTATTTCATCCACGTGTTCCGCCAAGCCTATGGCATGACGCCCCAGCAGTTCCGCCAAACGCCTGAAGTGAAAAAGGGCTTGGAGCCGCATGACGGGGACTGACGCCTTGGTGGCTGTTTGTAGGTTCCATCCTCTTCCCTCCAAGTGCCGTAGATGCTGGTGTGATGGAAGGACACAGACAAAGGACGCACTCCCGATGGGGAATGCGTCCTTATTATATATAAATATGTGTGCTTTAGTCGCGGTGTTCACGGCGGGGGCGGTGGTCGCCACCTTCGCGACGTTCACCACCTTCGCGGCGGGGACGGCGTGCGGGACGCTCTTCCCAGCCTTCGGGCTTTTCTTCGAGCACGCGGTGGCTGAGGCGGAACTTGCCCGTCTTCTCGTCGATTTCAAGGAGCTTCACCTGGATGGAGTCGCCTTCCTTGATGCCGGCTTCTTCCACCGTCTCAAGGCGCTTCCATGCGATTTCGCTGATGTGGAGCAGACCTTCCTTGCCCGGCATGAACTCTACGAAGCAGCCGTAGGGCATGATGCTGACCACCTTGGCATCATAGACCTCGCCCACTTCGGGCATGGCCACGATAGCGCGTATCTTGGCCACGGCGGCGTCGATGCTCTCCTTGTTGGGAGCGCTGACCTGTACCTTGCCGACACCGTCCTCTTCGTCAATGGTGATGGTGGCACCCGTGTCCTCCTGCATACCCTGGATGATTTTTCCGCCCGGGCCAATGACAGCGCCGATGAACTCCTTCGGGATTTCGAAGGCAACGATGCGGGGCACCTGGGGCTTGAAGTCGGCGCGGGGCGCGTCGAGGGTCTTCATCATTTCGCCGAGGATGTGTTCGCGGCCTTCCTTGGCCTGTTGCAGGGCCTGCTCAAGGATTTCGTAGGAGAGGCCGTCGCACTTGATGTCCATCTGCGTAGCCGTAAGGCCGTTGACGGTACCCGTCGTCTTGAAGTCCATGTCGCCGAGGTGGTCCTCGTCGCCGAGGATGTCGGAGAGGATGGCGTATTTGTCTTCACCGGGGTTCTTGATGAGGCCCATAGCGATACCGCCGACGGGGCGCTTCAGGGGCACACCAGCGTCCATGAGGCTCAGCGTGCCGGCACAAACCGTGGCCATGGAGCTGGAGCCGTTGCTTTCAAGGATGTCGCTCACTACGCGCACGGTGTAGGGGAAGTCCTCGGGGATCATCTCCTTGATGCCGCGCCATGCCAGGTGGCCGTGGCCAATCTCGCGACGGCCCACGCCGCGCTGTGCTTTGGCTTCACCCGTGGAGAAGGGCGGGAAGTTGTAGTGCAGCAGGAAGCGCATGTAGCTCTTGTCCAGCACGTCGTCCACGAGCTTCTCGTCAAGTTTTGTGCCAAGCGTGGTAGTGGCAAGGCTTTGTGTCTCGCCGCGCGTGAAGATGGCACTGCCGTGGGGATAGGGAAGGGGACCTGCCTCGCACCAGATGGGGCGGATGTCCGTGGTCTTACGGCCATCAAGGCGCTTGCCTTCGTCAAGAATGCAGCGGCGCATGGCATCCTTCTCAACGTCGTGGTAGTAGCGGTCGATGAGTTCGTTCTTCTCTTCCAGTTCCTCGGGCGTGAACTCTGTGTGAGCGGCTGCGTAGCGCTCCTTGAAGTCTTCTCGGATTTTCTCGAAAGCCTCGAGGCGGGCGTGCTTCTCCAATGCCTGACCCGTGATGTCGTATGCGGGTTGGTAGAGTTCGTTCTTCACCTGCTGGCGGAGTTCTTCGTCGTTCACCTCGTGGCAGTATTCGCGCTTCACATCGGTGCCGAGTTCTTTGGAGAGTTCCTTCTGGAGGCGGCACATGGGCTTGATGGCCTCATGGGCCACCTTGAGGGCCTGGAGGAGTGCGCTTTCGGGGACTTCCTTCATTTCGCCTTCCACCATCATGATGTTCTCTTCCGTGGCACCGACCATGATGTCCATGTCGGCCTGCTTGAGCTGTTCGTAGGTGGGGTCTACGACATATTCGCCGTTGATGCGTGCCACGCGCACTTCGCTGATGGGACCTTCGAAGGGAATGTCCGAACATGCAAGGGCTGCACTTGCGGCAAAGCCTGCCAATGCGTCGGGAATGTCTACGCCGTCTGCACTGAACAGGATGATGTTTACATACACTTCAGCGTGATAATCGCTGGGGAATAGGGGACGCAGGGCGCGGTCCACGAGGCGGCTGGTGAGGATTTCATAGTCGCCGGGGCGGCCTTCGCGCTTCGTAAAGCCTCCGGGGAAGCGTCCGGCAGCACTGTACTTTTCGCGATAGTCGCACTGCAGGGGCATAAAGTCCGTGCCGGGGACGGCGTCCTTGGCCGCTGTAACGGTGGCCAGCAGCATCGTATTATTCATGCGGAGCATCACGGCTCCGTCTGCCTGCTTGGCCAGTTTGCCCGTCTCAATGCTGATGGTGCGTCCATCGGGCAGTGTGACGGTCTTTGTGATTACGTTCATCTTCTGTTACGTTTTGTTGAGTTGTGAATTATATACCTTTCAAAAATCGGGCGCGAAGATACACAATATTTTAAATAAAGCAAGAGGCCCTCCCTAAATATGTCCTCGGATAGCTTATATCTTGCGCTATTTGAAATGGGGATAGGGCTGAGGCAAGGTGGATTTATGGAATCATTTAGTGAGCTTTTTGAGGAGAAATATAGGGGCGGGAAGAGAAAACTTTGTGCTTGTGCTTGGTTGAAAGGCGGCGAATCGCTATTTTTGCCATGCCTATCGGCAACATGGCGAGTGCTGAGGGCAGAGAAACCATAATTAGGAAGATGGCATGATATCTTTTGTGATGAGTCTGGCCCTGCTCGTAGTGGGCTATTTCGTATATGGAAAGTTCGTAGAGCGCCTCTTCGGACCCGACGACCGCGTGACGCCGGCAGTTGCAAAGGCTGACGGTGTGGATTTTATGGTACTTCCGGGCTGGAAGATTTTTATGATTCAGTTTCTGAACATAGCTGGTACGGGTCCCATCTTCGGTGCCATCATGGGCGCGAAGTTCGGTCCCGCAGCCTATTTCTGGATTGTTTTAGGGTGTATCTTTGCCGGGGCCGTCCACGACTACTTCAGCGGCATGCTTTCCATACGTCAGGATGGTGCAAGTATGCCCGAGCTGGTGGGGCATTACTTGGGAAAAAGGGCTAAAACGCTGTTACTTGTGTTTTCCCTCGTAGTTCTGCTGATGGTGGGCGCAGTGTTTGTATTCAGTCCTGCCCTCATTCTGGGAAATATGACGGGAGGTACGCAGACATCCATCATGCTGTGGGTAGCAGTCATCTTCTGCTACTATGGACTGGCTACGATGTTGCCAATCGACAAAATTATCGGTCGCATCTATCCGCTTTTTGCCTTTGCCTTGCTGTTCATGGCAGTAGCCTTGATGGCAGTCCTGTTTGTCAAGTGGCCTTCGCTGCCCGAAGTGTGGCAGATGGCCGAGGTGAAGCCTCTGACCGCCCAACCCATTTTTCCATGCCTTTTCATCACGATAGCCTGCGGAGCCGTGAGTGGCTTCCACGCCACGCAGAGCCCCTTGATGGCACGTTGCCTTGACTCCGAGCGCAAGGGACGCCCTATCTTCTACGGAGCCATGATCACGGAGGGTATCGTGGCGCTCATCTGGGCTACGGTGGCCAGCTGGTTCTTCTACGACGGCGGTGCCGCTGAAGTGGGCAGCACGCTGGAGGCACAGGCTCCTGAAGTGGTAACGGCTGTGAGCAAGGGGTGGCTTGGCGTCTTTGGAGGAATCTTGGCCATGCTGGGTGTCGTGGCTGCCCCCATCACGAGTGGTGACACGGCGCTTCGTTCGGCACGCCTCATCCTTGCCGACTTTTGCCATCTCGACCAACACCCCATCCGCAGCCGTCTGCTCATCAGCCTGCCCCTTTTCGGCATCGCAGCCCTGCTATTGTGGTACAACGTAGCCGACAAGGACGGCTTCAATACCATTTGGAGCTACTTCGGATGGAGCAATCAGACGCTGTCGTGCTTCATGCTGTGGACGGCGACTGTCTATCTGGCTCGGCGTCGTGGCTACAGTTACCTCATAGCCTTGCTTCCGGCATTGTTCATGACTTCCGTCTGTACCTCCTTCATCTGTACCTCCCAAAACGGCTTTGGCCTCAGCCTACCCCTTTCCGTGGGTATCGGCATAGGCATGGCTGTGATTGCATTTTGCTGGTTTGTGCTTTGGAAAAGGCGGACCGGGAAGGTTTCTGAGAGTAGGTTACGGACAGACAGAAATATTTAAAAAGTTATACTTTTAATAGGTTTCTCGTATGAAAAAAACTTTATTCTCGACTCCTGGCTTAAAATATTCGATTTATAACTACAAATTATGGTTTTAATTAGCGAAACAGGTAAGGATTAAGAATTTACACATATAATTACCATGAGACATTATCCGAAAATTGGTATCCGCCCCACCATTGACGGCCGTCAGGGTGGCGTGCGAGAGAGTTTGGAAGAAAAGACCATGAATCTTGCAAAGGCCGTGGCCGAACTGATTAGTAAAAACCTTCGCAACGGCGATGGCTCGCCAGTGGAGTGTGTTATTGCCGACGGCACGATTGGTCGCGTGGCCGAGAGCGCTGCTTGCGCAGAGAAGTTCGAGCGCGAGGGCGTAGGTGCCACCATCACCGTCACCTCCTGCTGGTGCTATGGCTCCGAGACGATGGACATGAATCCTCATTGGCCCAAGGCCGTATGGGGTTTCAACGGCACGGAGCGTCCCGGCGCGGTCTATCTGGCTGCTGTGCTTGCCGCACACGCCCAGAAGGGACTTCCCGCCTTCGGCATCTATGGACATGACGTCCAGGACATCGAGGACAACACAATTCCCGCCGATGTGGCCGAAAAAATTCTCCGCTTTGCCCGTGCCGCACAGGCCGTGGCCACCATGCACGGCCAAAGCTACCTCAGCATTGGCAGCGTGACGATGGGCATCGCCGGCTCTATCGTGGACGACCGCTTCTTCCAAGAGTACCTCGGCATGCGCAACGAAAGCGTTGATGAGGTGGAAATTCTGCGTCGCATGGACGAAGGCATCTATGACCACGAGGAGTATGAGCGCGCCATGAAGTGGGTGGAGAAGTATTGCAAGACCAACGAGGGCTGGGACAAGAATCGTCCCGAAAAGCAGAAGACACGCAAACAGAAGGATGAGGACTGGGAGTTCATCGTCAAGATGACGCTCATCGTGCGCGACCTCATGCACGGCAATCCCCGCCTTCTGGAGATGGGATTCAAGGAGGAAAGCCTCGGACATAACGCCCTGGCAGCAGGTTTCCAGGGACAACGCCAGTGGACCGATTGGAAGCCCAATGGCGATTTCACCGAAGCGCTTCTCAATACGAGCTTTGACTGGAACGGGACGCGCGAGCCTATGATCCTCGCCACCGAGAATGATGCCCTGAACTGTACGGCGATGCTTTTCGGGCATCTGCTCACCAACCAAGCGCAGCTCTTCTCCGACGTGCGCACCTACTGGAGTCCTGAGGCCGTGCGTCGCGTCACAGGACACGACCTGCCCGGCAAGGCGGCCCCCGGCATCATCCATCTCATCAATTCGGGTGCCACCACGCTTGACGGCACAGGCGCCAGCAAGGACAGCGATGGTCGTCCCGTAATGAAACCTTTCTGGGAAATGACGCCCGCCGATGTGGAGGCCTGCCTGGAGGCTACTCATTGGATGCCAGCCGACCGAGACTATTTCCGTGGCGGCGGCTTCAGCAGCCACTTTAAGAGTGAAGGTGGATGGCCTGCCACGATGATGCGCGTCAACCTTGTGAAGGGTCTTGGCCCCGTGCTGCAACTGGCCGAAGGCTGGATTGTCGATGTACCAGAGGAGATACATGCCGTCCTGGACAAGCGCACCGATCCTACATGGCCTACGACGTGGTTCACGCCTCGCCTCGATCCGCGAAAGGATGCCTTCAAGGATGTCTATAGCGTTATGAACAACTGGGGTGCCAACCACGGAGCCATTACCTACGGACACATCGGTGCCGATCTCATCACGCTATGCAGCATCCTGCGCATCCCCGTATGCATGCACAACGTGGAAGATCGCGACATCTTCCGCCCTGCCGCATGGAATGCTTTCGGCATGGACAAGGAAGGTGCCGACTATCGTGCCTGTCAGAACTACGGACCCATCTACAAATGATAGCCTTCTCGGCGTATACAAATTTTAGCATTATAAGCAAAAAGTGCGATTTCATCGCATAAAACAATGGAAGAAAGAATCCTTCAATACCTTGAGGCTGCGCACCGCTATGGCGATGCGCGCCTCATGCTTTGCAGCAGCGGCAACCTCTCGTGGCGCATAGGCGATAGCCACGCCCTGGTGTCAGGGACAGGTTCGTGGTTGCCTACGTTGCGCAGAGAACAGGTGGCACTGGTCGACATCGCCACGGGAGAAAGCCTCAACGGCGTGCGCGCATCGATGGAGAGCACGTTCCACCTCGGCGTACTCCGCGAGCGTGAGGATGTGAATGTCGTACTGCATTTCCAGTCGGAGTATGCCACGACCATCGCCTGTATGCAGCAACCTCCTACCGACTTCAACGTGACGGCCGAGGTACCAGTCCATGTGGGGAAGGAAATACCCCTCGTACCCTACTATCGTCCAGGTTCGCCGCAATTGGCCGAGGCCGTCATTGCGGCCATGAAGCATCACAACAGCATCCTGCTGGCGAAACATGGGCAGGTGGTGTGCGGTAGCGACTTCGACGACGTGTTCCAGCGTGCCACCTTTTTCGAGATGGCATGCCGCATCCTGGTCGAGACCGGTTGCCGTGCCAACACACTGACGCAGACAGAACTGCAAGACCTCATCGACACTTTCGGCTTATGAACGTTTACCTTGCAGCCGACTTTGGCGGAGGCAGCGGCCGCCTAATAGCTGGATGGCTCAATGAAAGCGGGGGGTTATGCCTCGACGAGGAACACCGCTTTCCTAACGTGCCCGTGATGCACGACGGACATCTATGCTGGGACTTTTGGAAGCTTTTTGGTGATTTGAAGGAAGGGCTGCAGAAGGCGGGACAGAAATACGGGAGTTCCATTCGCAGCTTGGGTATCGACACCTGGGGCGTGGACTTCGGACTCGTAGGACATGACGGAAAACTCATCGGACTGCCCGTGTGCTATCGCGACGAGCGCACGCGCGGCGTGAAAGAAACTGTGGCAGAGCAGTTGGGAGTCGACCACTACGCCAGAACAGGCATACAAGCTCTTGACATCAACTCCCTCTACCAGTTTCTGAGTATGGGCGAACCTGCAACATGGGCACCCAGCGTGAAGCACATACTCTTTATGCCCGACCTCTTTGCCTATTTTCTCACGGGAGAGGCTGTCAACGAGTACACGATTGCCTCTACGAGCGAGATGATGCTCGCGGGAGAGCCTCGGTGGGATGCTGAATTGCTCGGCAGAATAGGCCTTCCCACAGATACGTTGTGTCGCATCGTACAGCCTGGCACCGCCTTGGGGTACATACGCCCTGCGCTGGCCGGAGAAATGGGTCTTGGGAGAGTGGAAGTCGTAGCAGTAGGCGGTCACGACACGGCCTGTGCCGTTTGTGCCGCACCCCTGGAAGAGGACAGCGTCTTTCTGAGCAGCGGAACGTGGAGCTTGCTGGGGATGGAACTTGACGAACCCATCACTACGCCCGAGGCCCGTGCAGCAGGTTTTAGCAACGAAGGAGGCGTGGGAGGCAAGGTTTGCTTCCTGCGCAATATTCCAGGGCTCTACCCCCTGCAGCGTCTCATGGCACAGTGGAACGAGGAAGGCAATGCACCTACGTATGACGTTCTCCTGCTCAACGCCGAGGCAGTATCACCCGATGAAGCCGTCACTTTTGACGTAGACGACCCCCGTTTTACCAACCCTGCCGACATGGCACGAGAGATACAGAACTATTGCCGAGAGCGTGGTCTCTTTGTGCCTGTCACAAAGCCTCAATTGGCGCGCTGCGTCATGGAATCCCTGGCTTCAAAATATGCCGAATCCATCAAGGAATGCAGTAAGATAAGACAAAAAGCAAACACGTCGAACCAGCCAATACGGCGGATAAACATCTTCGGAGGTGGCTGTCGCAATCAACTGCTTAACCGCCTCACAGCCGAGCGCACCGGACTTCCCGTCGTAGCAGGGCCCGTGGAGGCAACCGCCATCGGCAACATTCTGGTACAGGCCGTTGCAGCAGGCGAAATCGCTGGACTCAGCGAAGCACGCGAGCTCGTGAGGAGAAGTATGTGAGAAGAGGTGTTTAGAAAAACGCTTGGGATGCAGTTGGCAGGAACTATAAAAGAAGCCTGTTCCCTTCTTACTTCACCTTCTTGCGCCTTGGCTTGGACTCGTTCTGAATGGGGTTCAATGCGGTGACCACGTAGTTGAACTTCTTCCCTATCAGTTCATCGGGTAGACGGTAGAAGGGCTTTGTAGTAATCGCTACGATGGCTGTGGGATCGTTCGTATTTCGCTTCGCACCATTGGCAAAGCGGTAAACCACATAGCGGGTGGGCTGAGTACGCCAATCGCGGAATGTGGGGGCATCCCAGGCAAGATAACGTCCGTCTGCACGATACTCCACCCGTAGTTTCTTTACCTTTCCTGGTGCTTCGCGCGTGATGAACGGCATCGCGGGCTGGAGGGCGGGCGCAGTATGATAGTGTTTCTTTAGTACAGTGGCAAAGTTTCCCTCGTTGCGCACGACGGCGGCACTGTACCACAAACAACTACCTGCTACACCTGGCAGCGTACGTTGGAGGCGGAATTTCTCGGGCATCTGGTTGATGCGAGGATTCCTGAGGTCGGCTGCCTTCACGGTACGCTCTACGTCTTGGCCGATAACGAGAGGACGCTTGCTGGCATACTGACTCCACCAGCGTATGAGTGTTTCGTAGTCGGCAGCCTTGTGACCAATCTCCCAATATATCTGCGGAACATTATAGTCCACCCATCCACGGTCTATCCAATAGAGCACGTCAGCATAGAGCTGGTCGTAGTTTTGAAGGCCATTGGTAGCCGAACCGGGTATGGGATCGCCCTGCCGTTGATTGTGGTAGATACCAAAAGGCGAAACGCCAAATTTCACCCAAGGCTTGATGGTGTGAATGGTCTCGTAGAGTTCCTCAATGAGGAGGTTTACGTTGTAGCGGCGCCAATCGTCGCGATTGGTGTATCCGTTATTGTAGCGGCGGAAGGTGTCGTCGTCGGGGATGGGAACGCCAGCCACAGGATAGGGATAGAAGTAGTCGTCGATGTGGATGCCGTCAACATTGTAGCGGCTGACAATGTCGCCCACGATCATGCAGATGTAGTCACGGTTGTCCTGGAGTCCCGGGTCGAAGATGAGCAGGCCGTCGTAGCTGAAAAAGCGTTCGGGATACTGTACGTAGGGATGGCTGGAGGCCAATTCCGTCGTCCCCTTCGTTTTTGCGCGATAGGGATTTATCCAAGCGTGAAGTTCCATGCCCCGTTTGTGGCATTCCTTCACCATCCATGCCAAAGGGTCCCAATAAGGGCTGGGAGCCGTCCCTTGTTTCCCTGTCAGAAAACGGCTCCAGGGCTCATAGTGGCTATCATAGAGGGCATCGGCCTCAGCACGCACTTGGAAGATGACGGTGTTGACACGACAGGCCTGCAACTCGTCAAGCTGACGGGTGAGGTTTGCCTGCATCTGGTCGCGGTTCATGCCTTGGAACTGACCATTGACCACCTGAATCCAAGCACCTCGGAACTCACGTTTTGGCGGTGTGGCAAGCATGATGAGGGCAGATAGTGTAGCCCAAGCAAACAAAAAAAACTTTTTCATTCCTATGACGAAAGGAAACAATCTATTTGGTATGTTTTATAAATTCGTTTTATCGTGCAGTATGGTCTATGTAAGGACTTCGATGCTTTAAGTATCGGATGTTGCTTTAGTTCGGCCTTCAGCCTCAAAATTCTTGCAAAGGCAAGCGTCACCCTGACGGGATGCCGAGCGATAAAAAATAAACAGAAAAATATAAGACATGCTCGCGAAAGGCTTACGTGTGGGAATGTAAGACACGAATTACCATGTAGTTACCCATATATTAATTTACAGGTTCAAGCGGAGCTTCTTATATTTTTTTATTTTGAGCGTAGTGACCCCAAAACTCCTGGGACAGGAACTTCCGAAAGTTGAACCAATCTACTTTATTGTCAGCAGTACAGCGCCTTCCAGCACGCTGTCGCCTGGTTTTACGCAGATGCCCGTCACTTCTCCGTCCTGCTCGGCTGCGATGTTGTTCTCCATCTTCATGGCTTCCAGGACAAGAACGGCCTCTCCGCGCTTCACCTGCTGACCTACAGTCACGTTAACCTTCGTCACCACGCCGGGGAGGGGTGCCTTGACGGGTGTTCCCTCTCCGCTTCCACTGGCAGATACCGCCGATGCCTCTGCGGGTTTTGGTGCCTCTGCGGCATTCTGGGGAGTCACGGGTCTATCGTGTTCAGCCGCAACGGTATCAGGAAGTTTATCCTCCGTCAGCTCTGAACCTTGCATTTCCACTTCAAATGCGAGGCCGTTGACCTCGACTTTTGCTTTCTGCCCACTAATACTCTGGATTGTCACATCGTAGTCGGCACCATCTATTCTGTAGCTATATGTTTTCACTTTTGTCTTGTTTTTTGAGTGTTCTTAAGTTCTTAGGCTTTTACTCGCCCTTAGACAATCCCCCTTTTAGAGAGGACTGGGGCAGGGTTGTCACTCGTCACCACCCCAGCAAGGGTTTAAGTAGCGAACCGCGCTCGTTCATGGATTCTGCGGGGTTTGCCCAGCGGGACTTCTGGAACCCGAAGGTGATGATATCCGGTTCATCGTCGTGCATGACTGCCGTCTCGTGCTCCAACAAGGCGAGGCTGATGACGGCAGCATAGCGTGCCATCTCGTCACTTCCCACCGCAGGCTGTATGCCGTCTACCGTCAGTTCGCTCACCTTGGCGCCATTCACGTCAAGGCGTATGGACAGTTGCTTTCCGTCAATGGTATATTTAAATACTTTCATGATGTTTAGAGGGGTATGTTGCCATGTTTCTTTGCAGGGCGTGTTTCCTTCTTGTTTTGCAACTGTGCCAATGCACGGCAGATGCGGAAGCGCGTGTTGCGGGGTTCGATGACGTCGTCAACGTATCCCTCTGCAGCAGCCTTATAGGGGTTTGTGAAAAGTTCGTTGTATTCGCGTTCTTTCTCGGCGAGAAAAGCTTTGGGGTCAGCCTGTGTCTTTGCCTCTTTTGCACTGAGAATGGCGACGGCACCGCTGGCACCCATCACGGCGATTTCAGCCGAAGGCCAAGCATAGTTCAGGTCGGCCTTGAGCTGCTTGCAGCCCATCACGATGTGACTGCCACCATAGCTCTTACGGAGTGTCACCGTTACCTTAGGCACTGTAGCCTCACCATAGGCAAAGAGCAGCTTGGCTCCATGATCAATGACGGCATTGTACTCCTGGCCTGTTCCCGGCAGGAAGCCCGGCACGTCAACCAGCGAAACGATAGGGATGTTGAATGAATCGCAGAAGCGTACAAAGCGTGCAGCCTTGCGAGAAGCATTGGCATCAAGCACGCCGGCGTAGACACTGGGTTGGTTGGCCACAATGCCTACGCTCTGCCCATTGAAGCGCGCAAAACCAATGATGATGTTGCGGGCAAAGTCACGATGCACCTCCATGAACTCGCCATTATCCACCACGGCACCGATGACCTGATACATGTCGTAGGCCTGATTGGGATTATCGGGGATGATTTCGTTAAGGGCATCCTCCTTGCGGTCGATGGGGTCGGAGCAAGGCACCACAGGGGCATGCTCCATATTGTTCTGGGGAATATAGGAAAGCAACTTGCGAATAAGGGTAGCAAATTCCTCCTCTGTCTTTGCCGTGAAGTGAGCCACACCGCTAATACTGCTGTGAACGCGTGCGCCGCCGAGGTCTTCCTGGCTGACCTCTTCGCCCGTGACGGTCTTCACCACCTTGGGACCCGTGAGAAACATGTAACTGACTCCTTCCAGCATGACAACAAAGTCTGTCAGCGCTGGGCTGTAGACGGCACCACCGGCGCAAGGTCCGCAGATGCCGGAGATTTGCGGGATGACACCCGAGGCCTCAATGTTGCGTTGGAAAATCTCGCCGAAACCGGCCAGGGCACCAATGCCCTCCTGAATGCGTGCACCTCCCGAGTCGTTCAGCCCGATACAGGGAGCACCCATTTTCATCGCAAGATCCATCACCTTGCAAATCTTCTCGGCCATGGTCAGCGACAGACTGCCACCATTTACGGTGAAGTCCTGCGCAAAGACATATACCAAACGGCCGTTGACCGTACCGCTTCCTGCCACGACACCATCTCCCAGAAAGTGCTTTTTCTCCATTCCGAAGTCATGGCAGCGATGCAGTTTGAACATATCCATTTCCTCAAACGAGCCTTCGTCCAGCAAGAGGGCAATACGCTCGCGGGCTGTGGCCTTGCCCTTTTGATGCTGTTTGTCTATGGCCACTTCTCCACCTCCCAGTCGAGCCTGCTGCCGCAGTTCAACGAGGCGGTTGATACGTTTCTGTTGTTCGCTCATTGTGTTTTCAGTTTTCAATTTTGCCGCGAAGATACTGCAAAGCCATGAAACAGCAAAACTCATCACAACAGAAAATGCGCACATACATACGCATGGCTCTATTTCACAAAAACGACAAGTGCACCGTCGCGTTGCAAGTCGTGAATGGGAACATGATAGCTGACAGCCTCCTGCAGATAGCGTTGCCGATAGAAGTCGGAGAGCGTAGCGTCAAGGATTATAGTATCTGGACGGAAACACCGCAGGGCTTCTCCCAGGGGACGGTTCCACCCCTTCTGCAGATACAAAAAGTCCACTGGCAAAGGATCAGCGGGCCAGTCCATTTGCCGATTTCGCAACATCCCTACCCTGCACCTATGGAATTGCAGGACATGGGGCGTAAGTAGCAGTTGCCTGATTGCGGTGTCACCACGAAGGAATACAGGCTGTGCCAGACGTTCCCGCTCCCAAAACGTACGCTTGGCAAAGGCTAATGCGGAGTCGGCTTTTTCGGGATTTGTACTCCACAGATAGGACTCGCCAGGGGATTCAATGCAATGGATTGACGGCGCGGAAAAATTCTGATAGAAAACCAATTGCGGCACAAGGCAATGTTGCCTATAATCGTACACTTCGACCATCATGACTGCTATGGCTACCACGAACATGTATAGGAGTTTCCGGAGGCTGCTCCGCACCAAGAAGGAATAGGCCATAAGCAAGAGCATGTAGAGCAATCCTATTCCGAGGGGCGTAGGATAGCACACGATGCTGGAGCAAGGGAGAGACGCCACCCATTCTAACCCTGCAAACATCAAGTGGAGACATGCAACAATAATCGTGGCAAGGAAAGCACGCGCAAAAGGAAAGCATAAGAACAATATGGTTCCCATCAGCAACAGATAGGCCAAGGGAATGGCCACAAAACTGGCCAAGATGCCGTAGACGGGGATGCGGTGGAACGTAAAGGCCACGAGAGGTAACGTGGTGACAGTGGCACAAAAACTCACAGTCAGCAACCCATAGAAGGATGACAGGATCTTGTGCGCCCACTCCTGCCACCAGCGACGACCGAAGAAGGGCAACTCCGGAAAAAAGGGCTGAAAAAGCAAAATGCCAGCCACGGAAAGAAAGGACAGCTGGAAGCCTACGTCAAAAAGCGATCGTGGATCGCAGAGCAGCAACAGGCACGCGGCCACCGAGAGGGAATTTAACGAAAAGCCCATCCGCTTGAAGAATGCGGCCACCTGAAACATGGTATACATGATGGCCGCACGAAGCAAGGATATCGGGAAACCTGCAAGCAGGGCATAGAACCAAAGCAAGACCATTCCGAGCAGCACCAAGCACAAATGAGTCCTCCTATGCCGACGAAATCGGTTAAACAACAAGAGATTGAAGAAGCTGAAAATGATGCCCAGGTGCAAGCCCGAAAGAGCAAGGATGTGGGAGGTGCCTGTTTCGGAAAACACCGCACGTACGTCATTGTTGAGCATTGTCTTGTCGCCCAGAGAAAGCGCAGAAAGCACGGCGAGGTCACGACCGCCGAAATACGCCCTATATTTGTCAACAAGTTGTCCGCGCATACATAAAGCCCATGTCTGCAAGGTATGGCTTTGATGCCCTGTAGCTTTCCAGTGGTTAGCATAGCAGAACATCGTGCCATAAATATCTTGCCTACGCATCTGGGCAGCAAGGTCTGGCATCGCAGGCAACCCATTGTTCCGAGGCACATCTATGGCACCGTGCAGCAGGAGGACGTCCCCCGGCGCGGGCATTTTCCCGCCCTCTTGCTTCACCACCCTGACACGTAGTTTGCTTCCTGCGTTTTTTCCACTCTCTACACTCGCGTCAAAGAGCCACGTCCGTGCCGTCTGGCGCGGAGGGGTCAGTACGCAGCATTTCACAATCTGAACCCCTTCGCCCCATGCGGGTGGTTCTTTGTCTGTCACAATAGCATAGCGAAAAACACCAAGCCCTACGCTTGCCACAGACATGCCGAAAAAAAAGGCAAACGGTGCCACATCGCGCAGGCTGTTACGTGAAGCCCAATAGGCGACAAGCCATGCAACCGCCATAACCAGAAAAAGAGCCAGGAGGTTCCATCCTTCTGTCGTAGCAAGTTGCGGAAAAAGGGCACCGCCACAAATGCCTGTTACAATGCCCAAAGCAGGCAGGAGCATCGGTGTCTGTGCCATGAGGTGGGAAAATACATATGTGCGGCGATCCCTCATGATGACAATCGCTTTTGTTTTTGCAAAAGTATCACATTCCGAGCATAAGCAACAATCCTGCATGCAGAAAAATTGTTTATTCAACTTTCGGGAGTTCTTTGCTCGCTTTGCTTGCAAAGAGCTCCCAAAACTTAAAACGTTTTATTTTTCTTTCGTCAATTTCCCATTCTCATCTTTTTGCTTTATCTTCGCACCCATCACACAATATACCTAAAACAAAGTACACCATGATGACCTACACCTTCCTGCAACATTATTGGTACTTCCTCGTCTGCCTACTGGCCGGCCTGCTCGTATTCCTTATGTTCGTGCAGGGTGCCAACTCGCTCATCTTCTCCCTCGGCCGCACCGAGGAAGAACGCGAGCTCGTCGTAAACTCCACGGGGCGTAAGTGGGAATACACATTCACGACACTCGTCACCTTCGGCGGTGCCTTCTTCGCATCCTTCCCTCTGTTCTACAGTACAAGCTTTGGCGGAGCCTATTGGGTGTGGATGCTCATCCTGGCCTCATTTGTCCTCCAGGCCGTGGCCTATGAATACCAGTCAAAGCCCGGCAACGTATTCGGAAAAACCACCTATAGGTGGTTCCTTGTCCTGAACGGATTCTTCGGTCCCTTCCTCGTGGGAGCAGCCGTAGCCACATTCTTCACAGGTTCGGCTTTCATCGTCTCAAAGGGTGCTATTGGTGGCATGGAGGCAACCGGACCCGTCATCAGCCGTTGGGCAAACGGATGGCATGGTCTTGACGCTCTGGCCAACCCCTGGAACTGGGTGATGGGCTTTGCTGTGTTTTTCCTTGCCCGTACGTTGGGCTTGCTCTATGTCATGAATAATGTGGCCGATGAATGCCTTCGCTCGCGCATCAGCGTACGCCTTATAGGAACAGCCAGCCTTTTCCTGCTCTTCTTCCTCGCTTTCCTTGGTCATGTGTTGGTAAAAGACGGATTTGCCGTAGACGCTGACGGCATCGTGAGCATAGTGCCTTACAAGTATCTTCACAACCTGCAGAGCATGTGGTACGTGGCCGTGGCTCTCGTTGTCGGCGTGTCACTTGTGCTCTACGGCATCGTGCGTACCATCTGGAGCAAGGCATACACCCGCGGCATCTGGCCTACTGGTATCGGCACAGTCATCACCGTGGTCAGCCTCCTGCTTCTTGCTGCTTGGAACGGGACTGCATACTACCCCTCCACCGCCGACCTGCAGAGTTCGCTGACACTGAAGAACAGTTCCTCCAGCGAATTCACTCTTCGCACGATGGCTTGGGTATCACTCGTCATACCCTTCGTGCTCGCATACATCTTTTATGCATGGAGAGCCATTGACAAGAAGAAACTCACAAAAACTGAGCTCGCCGAGGACGAACATAAATACTGACAAGTCGACTACCAGAAACACTTGCTTACTAAGGGATTATACTCATCCCACCTACTTTCTTTACTTCAATTATTCAGACACCAGAAATGACACAACGACTCCTGGATTTCCTCAACGCCTCGCCGGTAAACTTTTTCGCCGTGAGAAATATCGCCTCCGCCCTTCAGTTGGCAGGCTACAAGCACCTTGACCCAGCACAACCCCTGGTACAGATGGAAACTGGAACAAAATTCTTTGTCACCAAAAACGACTCCTCCATCTATGCATTCCACCTTGGGCGCAAGCCCCTGTCCGATGCCGGCTTCCACATGATTTGCGCACATTGCGATTCGCCCACCTTCCGCATCAAACCAAATGCCGAAATCTCCTGCGAAGGGGGCATCGTGAAACTGAACACGGAAGTATATGGCGGCCCCATCATGTCCACGTGGTTCGACCGCCCGCTGACACTTGCCGGCCGCGTCATCGTCAGGGGGGACGATGCCCTTCACCCCCAGACGCTCCTGATGCACGTCAAGCGCCCGTTGATGCAAATCTGCAACCTGGCCATTCACTTCAACCGCCAAGTGAACGACGGTGTGAAGCTAAGCAAGCAAAAAGACATGCTCCCCATCCTTGGCATCATCAACGATGAACTGGAACAGGGCAACATGCTGATGAATCTCATCTGTGAGACTCTCCACGTGAAGAAAGAAGAGGTCCTGGACTTTGACCTCTACTTGGCTGATGCCACTCCCGCCTGCACCTTCGGACCCCACGACGAATTTATCTCTTCCGGACGCCTGGACGACCTCTCCATGTGTTTTGCCGGACTGGAAGCCCTGTTGGGCACGGAAACAACCGACACCACGAAGGTGCTCGCCATCTTCGACAACGAGGAAACAGGTTCTCAGACTAAACAAGGCGCAGGCAGCCCATTCCTCGCATCTCTGCTGAAACGCATTGCATGGCAACAGAGCGGCACCGAGGAAGCCTTCTGGCAAGCCATCGAACGTGCCTTTATGATTTCGGCTGACAACGCACACGCATGGCATCCAAACTATGGAGAAAAATACGACCCCACCAACCATCCCCAATTGGGCGCAGGTCCCGTCATCAAGTTCAACGCTGCACAGAAGTATGCCAGCGATGCCGTCTCGGCCTCTGTCTTTGCCGAGATTTGCTGCGAGGCAGGCGTTCCTTGCCAGCGTTTTGTGAACCATAGCGACGTAGCAGGCGGCAGCACGCTTGGAAACATTCTGGCTTCCTCCCTGCCCCTGCGCGGCGTGGACATGGGCAATGCCATCCTTGCCATGCACAGTTGCCGAGAGACGGGCAGTACGACCGACCATGCCTACTGCGTACGTGCATTCACACAGTTCTTTGGGAGATAAGATACAAAAACGCATTATGACACCCCTCCGACACCTGTCGCAACTCGGCGTCATCATCCAGGACGCGAAGAATGTGATGAGGTAGAAGCATCAAGATAATTGCAAAGGAACAGAGGGAGCGGGAAATGACATATCCTCGCCCCCTCTGCTACATAATGCACTGAGTACGCCGACTTGGGTTTATTGGAAGGCAAAGTATGTGTGAGAGATTTCCCTTTTACCGCCATCTACTTGCTTAGCCGTAGCATGGCACGGATGGGCTGTTCGGCTCGCTTGCGCAGTTCCTCGGGCAGTGTGACCTCGGGCGATTCGTCGCGTAGGCAGCGGAAAAGTTTTTCCAGCGTGACAAGGCGCATGTAGTTGCACTCGTTGCAAGAACATCCCGGCATTTCGCTCACCTCGGGAGGTACGGGGATGAAGGTTTTCTGCGGCGAGCGTTGCTGCATCTCGTGAAGGATGCCACTCTCCGTCACAACAATGAACTCATCCTCGTCGGACTCGACCGTATAGTTTAGAAGTCGTGCCGTTGAACCTATGACGTCTGCAAGGCGCAGGACAGCGGCTTTGCACTCAGGATGAGCCAGTACCTTGGCCTGCGGGTGGAGGGCTTTCTGCTCGAGAATCTTCGCCGGGGAGAAGCGTTCGTGGACGTGGCATGCACCGTCCCATAGGAGCATATTGCGCCCCGTCACACTATTTAGATAGCTACCAAGGTTGCGGTCGGGGGCAAAGATGAGGGGCTGGTCGGCGGGAAAGCTGTCCACCACTTGACGGGCATTGCTGGAGGTGACGACAACGTCGGTGACGGCCTTGGTGGCTGCGGAGGTGTTGACGTAGCTGATGACCTTGTGACCGGGATGCTGGCGCACGAACTCGGCAAAGGCATCGCCCGGACAACTCTCTGCCAACGAACAGGTTGCAGCCGGATCGGGGATGAGAACCTTTTTTGAAGGAGAGAGAATTTTGCAGGTCTCGGCCATGAAGTGTACGCCGCACATGACGATGATGTCGGCATCGGTGGTCGCTGCTTGTTGGGCAAGGGCAAGGCTATCGCCTACAAAGTCGGCCACATCCTGTACGGCGGCCTCCGTGTAGTAGTGGGCAAGGATGACGGCACGCTTTGCCTCGGCGAGATGGCGGATTTCTTTTTGAAGATCAGTATGGCACATGATGGTAATATATTTTCTTTTCTTTTATTTATATTTAAGTTTCGGGAGTTCTTTAAATGACAATGCTAATAGGTAAATGTGCTGCCGCCAAGGAACTCGCGTAGGAGGCTGGTGGGTGGAAGGGGTTCAATGTCAATGGGACGCAGGTAGGAGAGAAACTTGCGCAGGCGGTGGGCTTCGGAAAATTCAGGGGCACTCTCGGGCACCTGTTCCAAGAGACGCAGGGCCTGGCGGCGCAAGGCTGGAAGCTCAAAGAGCAGGGCCGTATTGACCATCACGTCTGCCTCTTCCTGGAAGGGAAATATCCACTTCTCCTCCCCTGCCCTCACGCTAGGCCATCGGCGTATGGTTTCTTCGGCCGAATAGCCACGATACTTGTAGTCGCGGACAATGCGTCGGAGGAGTCGGTTGTCGGTGGTGGGGATGTAGTTGTGGTGGTCGAGCATAATGGTGGTTAACGCCGAGGCATAGATACGGAATTTGTTCTCCTCGGGCACTTCCTTTGTAAGCATGGGGTTGAGGGCGTGGATTCCCTCAAAGATGACAATGCTTTCAGGTGAAAGTTTCAGGCGAGTTCCGCTCATCAGGCTACGCCCGCTGGGAAAGTCAAAGCGTGGGAGCTCTACCTCCTCGCCACGCAGCAAGGCGTTCATCTGCTTGGAGAGGAGTTTCATGTTCATGGCCTTGATATGTTCAAAGTCATAGTTTCCTTCAGCATCGCGAGGCGTCTTTTCGCGGTCAACGAAGTAGTTGTCAAGTTCCACAGATACGGGCTTTTTTCCACAGGCAAAAAGCTGTACGGCAAGGCGCTTGGCAAAGGTTGTCTTCCCACTTGACGAGGGGCCGGCGATGAGTACGACGCGGCGGTCTGGTTCGGAGGCTATGCGGTCGGCGAGAGCAGATATTTTCTTCTCTTGCAAGGCCTCGGAGACGTTGATGAGGTCGATAGTGTGTCCCTGTTCGCACACCTTGTTGAACTCGCCGATGGTGGATACGCCGAGAATCTTCTGCCACCGATGCTGCTCCTCGAAGATACTAAACATCTTTGGCTGCTTGCGCAGGGGCTGCAGTTTGTTAGGATTATTAGGGTCTGGAAGCCGCAGAAGCAGCCCGTCGGCATAGGGTTGAATCTCGAAAAGGTGAATCTGCCCTGTACTGACGAGAAGCGAACCATAGAAATAGTCCACGGTGTCGCCCAGCGTGTAGTAGGTTGCATAGAGGTCGCCACTCCCTTCCAGCAGCAAAGCTTTGTCCTCAAGACCATGCTCGCGAAAGAGCCTGACTGCGTCCTCGCGATGGGTCGTGATGCGATGATAGGGTATGTTGTCGCCAACAATCTCTTTCATTTTGGCACGCAACCTGTCCACCACCTCGGTCGTAACACCTTCCGCAAGGCCGTCAATGCGGCAATAGTAGCCATTGGCCACAGGCGTGTCAATCTGAAGCGAAGTGCCGGGAAAGAGTTCGCTCAATGCCTTGTAGAGCACAAAGAATAGGGAGCGGGTATACGTACGCATGCCCGAGGAAGAAGTAACGTCAAGGAACTCCACGTCCTTATCGCCAAAAATGGTGTAGTGGAGGCCTTCTACTTTGTTGTTGACCTTTGCGCTGGTAGTGCCATAAGGCATATTGAGTTCTATCATGTCGTAGAAATCCTCCAGCGTGAAGCCTACGGGCACTTTATGGGTGCGCCCAGTGTTCTTACAACGAATATTTACCGTTTTAAGCATATCTTTGCAAGGTATTGTAGACCTTCCCTAAAAATGATAGAGCCAGAGCACCAGAGCACAAGGCAATAGGCGGTGGCCACGCCCAATACTTTCAACGCGAGGGAAAGCCAAAGATTTGTGATTCCAGATGTGAGCCATGCAGCCATCAGGCAAAGGGCTGCGGCAAGGAGCATGTAGGGCATAATGTCGCGTAGCATGTCGTCAAGACGAAGTCCTACCAGACGATGGACAAACCAATGCCAAACGAACAGCCAGCCGATGTTGATGCTCACAAACACGCGCATCATCCACGTCATCCCCCAAGGGCGCATGGCAACAGCGGCAATGAACACAGTGAGCACAAGGCTCACCGTGCACCAAAGGTAGGTGCCGCTTTGGCCGCGTGCTATGAGGAGATTATAAAAATTGCTCTGTATGGGGACAAAGGCACCCCAGACACATAGCATATGCATGATAGTGGCGGCACCGACCCATTTCTCGCCGATGGCAAGCACGATAAACTCATGCGAGATAAGGCTTAGGCCAAACATGGCGGGAAAGGCTATCATAGCCGTGAAGCGTAGGAGCTTGCGGAAGACGGCAAGCTGGCGCGAAGGGTCGTCGTCGACTTTCGAAAAGACTGGCTGTGCCACACCCCACAACATGTTGGTCAGCGTCACATGACCCATGTAGTTCCATTTGTTGGCCTGCGAAAAATTTCCTACTTCCACTTTTGTGTAGAAGCGTCCCAGAAGCACCGTAAAGAGGTTCTGATTGAAAATATTGCAAAGGCTGGTCAGGATGAGTTTGCTACTGAAACCCAGCATTTCCCTGACAGGACGGAACGAGACATGCCAGGACGGACGCCAGCCCGTGCGCCAATAGCAGAGGACTGTGATGACAGAGACATAGACGATGGTCTGGGTGGCGATACCCCAATGTGCCATGCCCAGTAGAGCCATCACGATGCCTACACATCCTGAGACGAACAGGGCACAAAGGATGATGAGGGAATTTTCCTTCACCTTCAAGTTGCGGAACAGATAGGCACGGGGCGCAATGTTGAAACTTGTGATGACAAAGCCCAAAAAGAGGTAGCGCGATAGGGGTATGAGTTCCGGTTCGCCGAAGAATGCGGCAATGAAGGGAGCCAAACAGAACAGCAGTACGTAGAGCGATAGACTGACCAACACGTTGAACCAAAAAACGCTGTTGTAGTCCTCGTGGCTAACATTCTTGCGCGCACTGAGGGCTGAGATAAACCCACCTTCCTGTAAGGCGCCGGCAATGGAAGAAAAGATGGTCAGCATACCGACGAGACCATAGTCAGAGGGATCGAGTATCTTCGCCACAACGATACCAAACACGAGGTTCAGCACTTGCTGCAAGCCGTTGGCTATACCTCCCCAGAGGAGTCCTTTTGCCGTCTTTTCCTTCAGATTCTCCATTCCTTTTTGCAACAGAAAGCGCAGCAAAGGTATAATTATTTTTGCACATGCAAGATAAATGTTTTACTTTCGCCGTCAAATTATGCCTTTGCCTCCCAAAACCTGAAACTTGAACTACCATTCCGATGAAGCACATCGCCGTCATCCTTGCCGCTGGAAGCGGCCGTCGCATGGGCACCGAGACGCCCAAACAGTTTCTCATGCTCAGCGGAAAGCCCGTGCTGGCACACAGCCTTGATGCTTTTGAGCAAAACGCCCACATCTGTCAGATACTCGTCGTCACCCACCCCGACTACATGGAGCACACCAAGTGCATTGTAAGAGATGGAGGATGGCAGAAAGTGTGCCATGTCATTGCCGGCGGTGCCGAACGAACAGACAGTAGTCTGGCAGCCATACGTGCCGTCAGCGAGCAGGCATCAGCAGAAGGAGACGAAGCCTACACGTTGCTGCTTCACGATGCGGCTCGCCCCTTCGTCTCACAAGATATCATCAGCCGCGTATGCACTGCCCTCGAAACAGCCTCTGCCGTTAATGTCTGCATACCCTCTTCCGATACCATCCTACAGACCGACGCGGAAGGGCTCCGCATGACGTCTGTTCCTCCGCGCAATATGTTGCGACGCGTGCAGACACCGCAAGGATTCCGCCTGGAGGTGATTGCCGAAGCCTATCGGCGCGCCATGGCCGACACCGACTTCCAAGCCACCGACGATTGCAGCATCGTGCTACGCTATATGCCCGAGGTAGACATCTGCCTCGTAGAAGGCGAGGAGGCCAATCTTAAACTTACAAACAGGGATGACCTTTCCCTGCTCGATCCCAACACCTCGTTAAAAGGAATGACTCCCCTGGAGGCCTACCGCGCCCGCATGCTACGCCCCCTGCAGCTCAAGATGCTGGAGATGCTGAAGGTCATCGCCGACATCCTCGACCGAAATGGTGTGCGCTGGTGGCTTCAAGGCGGCACGTTGCTGGGTGCCGTGCGCCACGGAGGTTTTATACCTTGGGACGACGACATGGACATTGACGTGCTGAAGGAAGACGTGCCGCGCATGGTGGAAGCCCTTCGACGCGAACTCCCTCCCCAGTACGAACTCCCCGACCCGCCACGCCGCACACCCATCTACAAGGTACGCCTCTCTGACAGTTTTTTCGTGGAATATGCCGACGATTTCTCTCTCCCCTACAGCAAAGGAGTCTACATCGACATTTTCCCGCAAGGACCTGCCCCCACGGTAAGCCGCGGCTTTGCCCGCATAGTGGCTCGGGGCTATTGCAAGGCCAACAGTATCCTTGGCCGCCAGCACTACTACAGCCTGCGCTCCTTTGCCGAATTCTTCTGGTTCGGAGCACGCCGCGCCATCTTCGGCTGTCTTTGGAAGCTGGCTTGCCTCTTACGGCCATCCGACCGCTACCTGGCACAAGACCTCCAGAATAATGGACTGGGACTCATCCACGAACGCAATCGCATTTTCCCGCTTTCCAAAGTGCGCTTTGAAGACACAGAGTTTCCCGCTCCGGCCGACCCAGACTTCTACCTCCGCGAAGACTTCGGCGACTACATGCAACTTCCTCCTGAAGCACAACGTCACGGTCACGCCGTATTCTATGTTCCTTCCCTAAATGCCCTGCATTAATCCCTGGGCTAGCCTTTAGCAAGGGTAGAGAATCTTTCTTTCCGCGAAAAAGTACTAACTTCGCCGCCGAAATGGATACCGAAAAGGATATAATCAACCACATAGACAGCCCTAAGGACCTACGGAGACTGCCTGTTGAGCAACTTCCGGAATTGTGCCGGCAGCTTCGCGAACGCATTATCAGAGAATGTGCACACAATCCCGGACATCTGGCCTCCAGCCTGGGAGCGGTGGAATTGACTGTGGCGCTCCACTATGTGTTTGACACGCCAGACGATCGCATCGTATGGGATGTGGGGCATCAAGCCTATGGACACAAAATCCTCACAGGGCGGCGAGAGCTCTTTTCCACAAACCGTAAGTTCAAAGGGTTGCGTCCTTTCCCCTCCCCCGTTGAGAGTGAATACGACACCTTTGCCTGCGGCCACGCCAGCAACAGCATCTCGGCAGCACTGGGTATGGCTACGGCAGCGACAATGGCCGACGGAAAGGAAGCCATGCGCAAAGTCGTTGCCGTCATCGGTGATGGTGCCATGAGCGGTGGACTTGCTTTTGAAGGAATCAACAACGCCAGCGAGACGAAGGGAAACCTGCTCATTGTACTGAATGACAACAATATGAGCATCGACCGTAGTGTGGGAGGCATGAAACACTACCTGTTGCGCCTGCAGACGAGTGGCACCTACAACCGCTGGCGCTTCAACGCCGCCAAACAACTGTGGCGATGGGGCGTGCTGAACGATGCTCGCCGCCGTGCCGTCATCCGCTTCAACAATTCCCTGAAATCGCTCATCACCCATCAGCAGAATGTCTTTGAGGGCATGGACATCCGATACTTCGGTCCCATGGATGGTCACGACGTGGTGGCGCTCGTCAACACGCTACGTCGCATCAAGGACATGGCAGGTCCCAAATTGTTGCATCTCCACACTGTGAAGGGGAAAGGGCTGGAGGCAGCTGAGAAGTCGCCCACTGTGTGGCATGCGCCTGGAAAGTTTGATGTGGACAGCGGCGAACGCCTTGACGAAGGACGTAGGGCGGACACGCCGAAGTTTCAGGATGTCTTTGGAGTAACGTTGCTCGAATTAGCACGCAAAAACCCGAAAATAGTTGGTGTGACTCCCGCCATGCCCACAGGCTGTTCGATGAACCTGATGATGGAGGAAATGCCAGAACGTACCTTTGACGTTGGCATAGCCGAAGGCCATGCTGTCACGTTTTCTGCCGGTATGGCGAAAGATGGTCTCATGCCTTTCTGTAATATCTATTCCGCCTTTGCCCAACGCGCCTACGACAACATTATCCACGATGCTGCCCTGTTACACCTGCCCGTCGTGCTCTGCCTCGACCGTGCCGGCCTCGTGGGCGAAGACGGACCCACCCATCATGGAGCCTTCGACCTCGCAGCCTTACGCTGCATCCCCGGCCTGACCATTGCCAGCCCCTACGACGAGTGCGAACTGCGCCGCCTCATGTTCACCGCACAACTTCCCGGTAAGGGCACATTCGTCATTCGCTATCCACGCGGACGCGGACTGCTGACAGACTGGCGATGCCCGCTGGAGGAAGTGACCGTCGGCACTGGGCGCAAGCTGAAAGAGGGCGAAGAAGTAGCCGTAGTCAGCCTTGGCCCCATTGGAACCGAGGTAACCAATGCCCTACATGATACACCGTTTGCCCATTATGACTTGCGATTTCTCAAACCGCTCGATGCTACGATGCTCCACGAGATTGGCTCGCGCTTCACAAAAGTGCTGACTGTGGAGGACGGATGCCGCAGCGGCGGCATGGGGACGGCCCTCATGGAATGGTTCATGGACAATGGTTTCCATCCCGTGGTGCAACGTCTGGGACTACCCGACACCTTCGTGGAACATGGAAGCGTGGCGGAACTGCGACGCCTCGTGGGTCTTGACGCTGAAAGCATACGCAAGACCGCATTAAACATGTTGAAACAACGATAATCTTCACTGTCATGAAAATCGTCATAGCCGGTGCAGGTGCCGTAGGTACCCATCTGGCAAAGCTCTTTTCCCGTGAGCACCACGACATCACGCTCATCGACGAGGATCCGGCACGCCTTGCCCACCTCAGTTCAAACTACGACATGCTGACTCTCCAAATGTCGCCCTCCAGCATTCGCAGCCTGCGCGAGGCGGAGGCGGGACGCGCCGACATCTTCATAGCTGTCACGCCCGACGAGGCACGCAACATGATGATTTGCATGCTTGCAGCCAAACTGGGGGCAAAAAAGACGGTAGCTCGCGTCAACAATGCCGAATACCTGGCCGAGGAGAACGTGAGATATTTCCAGAGCCTCGGCGTTGCAGCCATGATTTATCCCGAAGAACTTGTCGGCGAAGAAATCATGGCCAGCATTCGCCGCAGCTGGGTGCGGCAGAGCGTGGCTGTGCAGGGGGGTAAACTGTTGCTGATATGCGTCAAAGTACGCAAGGGAGCCCCCATTGTCAACCGTCCCCTGCGCGAAGTATCCCTGCCCGATTCCCCCTACCACATCGTAGCCATCAAGCGACGCGGCGAAACCATTATCCCACATGGAAACGACTCCATACGCCATCAGGACGCTGTCTATTTCATGACAAAGCCCGACTACCTGGAAGAGATAAAAGCCATCGCTGGCAAGGACGACTACCCAGACGTGGAAAATGTGGTATTCCTGGGCGGTGGCAGCACCACCGAACGTGCCTTGTGCCGTATGCCCGACTTCATGCACGCCAAAGTGTTTGAGACAAACGAACATCGCATAGAGGAACTGGACGGCGTCGTAAGTAACAGTCACGTCATGTACATCAACGGTGATGGTCGTGACGTAGACCTTCTCATCGAGGAAGGCATCAGCCAGGCACAGGCCTTCGTGGCATGCACTACAAATTCTGAGATGAACATCCTCTCCTGCCTCGCAGCCAAGCGTGCCGGCGTACGCAAGACTGTGGCCATGGTGGAAAACCTGGACTACATACAGATGGCCGAAAGCCTTGACATTGGTAGTATACTAAACAAGAAGACCATTGCGGCCGCCTATATCTACCAAATGATGCTGAAAGCTGACGTCACAACAGTAAAGAGTCTCCTCATTGCCAATGCCGACGTGGCTGAATTTGTCGTAGCAGAAGGTGCCAAGGTAACACGCCATCCCGTAAAGGACCTCGCCTTGCCGGCCACGACAACACTTGGCGGCATGGTGCGCAACGGAAAGGCACATCTCATCAATGGCTTGACACAACTTCAGGCCGGCGACATCGTCGTAGCCTTCTGCGTAGAGGGCTCCCTGAAGCGTTTGGAAAAATATTTTAAGTGACGAGAAGCACAAGTCCTTCCTGATATCTTTTTCACCATTTGTCTGCCTACAGACTTTCACTGTCAGATGCCTATAGCATGGCACTTTTGGAGAATAAATACCAACCCGAAAAGATTACTTTTTTATTTATTTTTTTATTGGTATGTCCCGCACACTATTTACTACCCTCCTGTTTGCCTACATGTTTGGAGGACTAATGGCCCAGCGACCCATCAAGGTCGCATGCGTAGGTAATAGTATTACATATGGTTACGGAATTGATAATCGTGAACGTGACTCCTACCCTGCCCAACTGCAACGACTCTTGGGCGAAGGCTATGAAGTGGGCAACTTCGGGAAAAGTGGGGCCACACTCCTGCGACGCGCCTTCCGCCCCTATTTCGACCAAAAAGAGTTTCAAGATGCCATGCACTTCGCGGGTGACATTGTCGTTATCCATCTCGGCATCAACGATACCGACCCCCGCGCATGGCCCAACTATGGCGACGAGTTCATCCCCGACTACCTTGCTCTCATCGACTCCTTGCGGAGCGTCAATCCGAAAGCACGTTTTCTCATTGCACGCATGACGCCCATTGCTGATCGCCATCCCCGCTTCCTGTCGGGCACAAAGCAGTGGCATGGAGAGATACAACAAGCTATTGAAACCGTGGCACGTGTCAGCGGTGCAGAACTCATTGACTTCCACGAAGCCCTCTATCCCTACCCATGGATGCTTCCAGATGCCATCCATCCTAACGCTGAAGGGGCAGGACGCCTGGCACAGGAAGTTTATCAGGGTATAACGGGCGATTATGGAGGCCTGCAATTACCATCGATCTTTTCCGACCACATGGTGCTGCAGCGTCGTCAGCCCCTCAGCCTGGAAGGTACAGCCAATGCAGCCGACCTTGTCAGGTTGACCTTAGCTGATGCTAAAGGAGAGACCATCACTTCTGCCGAAGCCGTTACCGACAACCGGGGACGATGGAAGCTCTCTATTCCCGCCCTGCGCACTGCAGAAGGCTTGACACTCACCATCTGCTCCACGCCCAAAGGGGGCAAGAAGCCCATACGGCAACTGACGTTCCACGATGTGGCTGTAGGTGAAGTGTGGCTGTGTTCGGGTCAGTCCAACATGGCTTTTCGCATGAACGAAGAGCGCAAAGGACGTGCCGATGCCGCTCATGCGACTGATCCTGGCCTTCGCCTCTTTGACATGAAGGAGCGTTGGGCCACGGACAACGTCACCTGGACAGAAAGTGCCATTGACTCTGTACGCCACCTCCACTACTACTACCCCGCTTCGTGGCAGCAGGCAGATCCAGAAAGCGTTAGCCGATTCTCGGCCGTCGCGTACCATTTCGGTCGTGTACTTCGCGATTCCCTGAAATGTCCTGTAGGCCTCATCTGCAATGCCATCGGTGGCAGTACTACCGAGAGCTGGATAGACCGCAATACGCTCGAGACGCAGTTCCCCGCCATCCTCCACGACTGGCTTCACAACGATTTCATTCAGGACTGGTGTCGTGGGCGCGCCTGCAAGAACCTCGGCCTTGGCGACAAGGCACCCTCGCTCTATTTCACGCCGCCAACAGGCGACTTCCGCCAGCGCCACCCCTACGAGCCTTGCTACCTCTACGAGGCTGGCATCAAACCTCTGCAGCACTACCCACTCCGCGGTGTCATCTGGTATCAGGGCGAGAGCAATGCCCACAACCTCGACACACATGCCCGCCTCTTCCGCCTTCTCGTGCGTGCATGGCGTCACGATTGGAAGCAGCCCCGCATGCCCTTCCACTTTGTGCAGTTGTCAAGCCTCAACCGCCCTAGTTGGCCTGCCTTTCGCGATAGCCAGCGTCGTCTTACAGCCGAACTTCCCGACGTGGGAATGGTCGTAACCACCGATGTGGGAGACAGCCTCAATGTACACCCCTCTGACAAGCGTACCGTTGGCGAACGCCTGGCACGGCAAGCCCTTGTGCAGGACTACGACTTCAACCTTCTGCCAGGAGGTCCCGAAGTTGTCAGCGCCACAGTTCACAATGGTAAAATCTCCCTGCGCTTCCGTTACGCCGAGGGTCTTCGCACACTTGACGCTCAGGTAGCCCGAACCTTTGAAGTAGCAGGTCCCGACGGCATATTCCATCCTGCCGAAGCAGCCATTGAGCAGAATCATATTCTCCTTAGCTGCCCGGCTGTGGTCGAACCCCAACGGGTGCGCTATGCATGGCAGCCCTTTACGCGTGCCAACGTCTGCAACATTGACGGCTTGCCTCTCTCAACGTTCGTAATAGACATCAGATAGCAAGACTCTCTCGTACACACAAAGCACTTCTTTTCAATCATTACGGCATCACCTACACCAAATTCGCTTTGAGTTTCACATACAAGCGATGAAATGGTGTAGGTGTTGACATTCTATGTCCCCATCGCACGCTCTACGATGTGATAGCGTTACTTTTTTTCGGTGAAAAGGGTACGCTTGCTATTGCTTCTTCCTATCTTTGCACAAGAAATGGCAATGAAAGAGGATTTTACATACGACGTCATTGTGATAGGAGCAGGCCATGCCGGTTGCGAAGCAGCGCATGCGGCTGCCCGTATGGGCATGAACACCTGCCTCGTCACGATGGACATGAACAAAATTGCACAGATGTCCTGCAACCCTGCCATCGGCGGTATTGCAAAGGGACAAATCGTACGCGAAGTGGACGCACTGGGCGGATTGATGGGTGAGGTGACCGATGCGGCAACCATCCAGTTCAAAATGCTCAACCGCTCAAAGGGTCCGGCCATGTGGAGTCCGCGTGCACAATGCGATCGCGTCAAGTACAGCCTTGAAATGAGAAAAAGGCTTGAAAATACCGAAAATCTCCACATTTGGCAGGACGAAATCGCTAGAATCGAAAAGTGCAATGACAATTTTTTTGCACTTCATACCCTATGGGGAGCCACGATGGAAGCCCGTTGCGTAATTGTTACCTCAGGTACCTTTCTAAATGGGCTCATGCACGTAGGAAGACAAAAGGTAGAAGGTGGTAGATGCGCTGAACCTTCGTCAAAATATCTGACAGATTCACTACGAATGGCTGGCTTAAAATCCAAGAGGATGAAGACAGGTACACCCGTGAGGGTTGATGCCCGAAGCGTACACTTCGAAGATATGCAGGAAGACACTGGAGAGTCTGATTTTCACCGCTTTTCATACGTCTCAGTAGCCCGCAATTTGCCCCAAATGAGGTGCTGGACATGCCAAACAAACGCCGAAGTTCACGAAATCCTACGACGAGGCCTCCCAGACTCGCCACTCTACAACGGACAGATACAAAGCATCGGTCCGCGCTATTGCCCGAGCATTGAAACTAAGCTTGTCACATTTCCCGACCGAAATCAACACCCGCTGTTTCTGGAACCGGAAGGGACAGACACAAACGAACTTTATCTGAATGGATTCTCCTCAAGCCTCCCGCTGGAAATTCAGCTTGAAGCGCTGAAGAAAATCCCTGCCTTACGCGACGTAAAGATCTACCGGCCAGGCTATGCCATTGAATATGATTTCTTCGACCCCACTCTACTGCACCACACACTGGAGAGTAAAATCATTGAGGGGCTATTCCTTGCCGGGCAAGTAAACGGAACCACGGGATATGAAGAAGCTGCAGGCCAAGGCATCGTTGCGGGCATAAATGCAGCACTAAAATGTGCAGGAAAAGAGGGCTTCACGTTGAAACGCGACGAGGCATACATAGGAGTCCTAATAGACGATCTTGTCACAAAAGGTGTAGACGAACCCTACCGTATGTTCACCTCACGAGCAGAGTTTAGGATTCTCCTGCGGCAGGATAATGCCGACATACGCCTTACACCCTACGCCATTAAGCTCGGTCTTGCAGAGGAAAAACGAGTTCATGGCTTTAAGAAGAAGGAAAAAGCACTAAAGGAACTTCTGGAGAATGCCCGTACAACAACGATAAAACCGCAGGTTATAAACCCTTTCCTCGCTGCCAAAAACAGCACTACTGTCACACATGGTACACATCTATCCGAACTTGTACAAAGACCCGAGCTGAGACTGAAAGAAATATCCGATGAGTTCGGTCTTTTTCCGGGAATCAGAATGGCTTCCAATTCCGATGAAATCATTGAGGCCGCAGAAGTTGAACTGAAGTACCAAGGATACATTGCACGGGAACGCCAATTAGCCGAAAAAATGCGCCGACTGGAATCTATCCACATTCGCGGTCATTTCACATATAAAAACATTCACCAACTATCTACCGAGGCGCGGCAAAAACTCGAAGCCATCGACCCCGAGACCCTGGGGCAGGCCAGCCGCATCCCAGGTGTGTCGCCATCAGACATCAGCGTTCTGCTGATTCTTTCGGGACGATAGTCCAATTGCTCCACGTGGAACAAATAACAATCCTCTATATGAACAACGAACTCATTTTAAAGAATCTACGCAACGTCCCCGACTTTCCACAAAAGGGTATTCAGTTCAAGGATGTATCAACGCTATTCAAAAACAACGAATGCATCGAAGAACTCAGACACGAACTCCTGAGTCTATATGCAGACAAAGGCATCACCAAAGTAGTAGGCATTGAATCACGCGGCTTTGTCATGGGCGCCATCCTCGCCGCCGACCTTGGCGCCGGATTCGTAATGGCAAGGAAACCTGGCAAGCTCCCTGCTGAGACGCTCAAGGCTACCTACATGAAGGAATATGGACCCGACGTGATAGAGATACACAAAGACGCTATCAACGAAGAAGACGTGGTGCTCATCCACGACGATCTGTTGGCTACAGGCGGCTCCATGCAAGCCGTGTGCGAACTATGCAAGGCTTTCAACCCGAAAAAGATCTATGCAAACTTCCTCATTGAACTGAAAATAGAAGGACTGAACGGCAGAAAGGTACTTTCGGAGTACGATGTAACCTCCCTGCTCACGATAGACTAAGCGGACAAATGACAAAGGAAGAACGCCAAAAACTCGACAAATACCTACGCGGCATAGTCTCTGCCCTACCCGACTCGCCTGGGTGCTACCAATACCTGAACGAGGCGGGCACAATCATTTACGTAGGAAAAGCCAAAAACCTCAAAAACCGCGTTTCTTCCTACTTCAACAATCCCACACAGACCTACAAAACCTCACTACTCGTCCCGAAGATACGCGACATAAGATATATCGTCGTGCGAACGGAGGAAGATGCCCTCCTGCTCGAAAACAACCTCATCAAGCGCTACAAACCCCACTACAACGTACTTCTGAAGGACGACAAGACTTATCCCTCCATCGCCATCAGCAACGAATATCTGCCACGCATCTTTTCAACGCGCAACCGCACGCTACGCGGTGCTCAGTACTTCGGCCCCTATAGTCATGTGCCCACAATGTACGCGCTACTTTCACTATGCCGCGACATCTACAAGCCACGACCTTGCCGCACAACCATGACTGAGGATGGAGTGAAAGCTGGGAAATATCAGCCCTGCCTGGAGTATCACATCCACAACTGCGCAGCTCCTTGTGTCGGTAAACAAAGCCATGAGGAGTACGTGCGCAACATTGAGGCATGCCGCGAAATCCTGCGAGGACATACGGCCGACGTGGCCAGAAAAATGCGCGAGGAGATGCAGCTGCTGTCTGAAGAACTGCGATTTGAGGAAGCAGCCGAGGTGAAGCGTAAATACTTACTTGTAGAAAACTACAGAGCAAAAAGTGAGGTCATATCTACGGTCGACTACGACATTGACGTGTTCCATATCGAAAGTGAAGAGAAAGAGGCCTATATCAACTACCTTCACGTCGTGGGTGGCGCCATCACCCAAGCATTTACCTTCGAATACAAGAAGCGCCTCAACGAGAGTGACGAAGAACTCCTGGCCCTCGGCATTGTGGAAATGCGCACACGATATGCAAGCGAATCAAAAGAGATTGTCTTACCGTTCCACGTGGAACTT
>JAFSQD010000086.1 GCA_017446765.1 Alloprevotella sp. | reverse complement strand
TTGAACTTTTCGATGCGCAGGATGTCTGTCTCGTAGTGGTTGTTGGGGTCAAAGTTCGTGGTGTAGTAGTCGCCGTTGGGGAGAACGACGAGTATGCTGTCGCCCGTGTGGAATTCCCCGAGGTAGCGCCCGTGCTCGTCGAAGTTGATGCGGCTGATATCGTCGTCGAACCACACCTTGCGACCTCCCAGCGTGCTGGCACCATGAGCCTTGAGGAGGATGCGGTGTACGTCAAGTTTCGTGAGGATGTTGCCCATGCTTCCGCGTCCCTTGACGAGTATCTTGCTGAAGTCGGCATCGATGAACGAGCGTTTCAGCTTCGGGTTGGGCTTGAGCATCACCTTGATGGTCTCGGCCTCGCCGTTCGGGTTGGCCGTAAAGTAGAAGATGCGGCTGCCGGGTGTGCCCATCGTGACGTCGTACTCGCGGTCGTGGGTGATACTGGTGACGTTGAAGCGCTTGATGTACATGGTGCCGGCACGCCCGTCGCGGTAGCACACGTTGTAGATGGTACGCGTGTCGTTTTTCTTGAAGACGGCCACGTGGATTATCTCGGCCTTGCGTTTCTCAGCCTTCGAGCGTTCTGTCTCGCCGACGAAGACCTTTTCGGCCACGCGCACAATCTTGTAAGTACCGTCACGGTAGAAGAGGATGACGTCGTCGATGTCCGAACAGTTGTCCACAAACTCGTCTTTCTTCAGGCCGGTGCCCATGAAGCCTTCCGCACGGTTGATGTAGAGCTTTTGGTTGGCCTCGACCACCTTTGTGGCCACGATGGTGTCGAAAGAGCGCAGCTCCGTCTGGCGTGGGTGCTGCGGGGCGTATTTGTCGTATATCTGTTGGTACCAGCGTATGGTGACGTCGGTCATGTGTCCGAGGTCCTTGTCGATGCGCTCCACCTCAGCCTTCGTGCGGGCGATGAACTCATCGGCTTTATCCTTGTTGAAGCGCAGGATGCGCGCCATCTTGATCTCGTTGAGGCGCAGGATGTCATCGCGCGTCACTTCGCGGTAGAAGTCCTTGGTGAAAGGCTCCAGGCGCGCTGACACGTGAGCCACCACGGCGTCCATGTCGCGTGCCTGTTCGTATTGGCGGTCCTTGTAGATGCGCTCCTCGATGAAGATGCGCTCCAGGGAGGCGAAGAAGAGTGCCTCCATCAGCTCGTGCCGTCGTATCTCCAGTTCGCGGCGCAGGAGGTCGCGCGTCTGGTCGACACTACCGCGCAACACGTCGCTGACGGACATGAAGACAGGCTTCTTGTCCTGGATGACGACGCAGTTGGGGGAGATGCTCACCTCGCAGTCGGTGAAGGCATAGAGGGCATCGATGGTCTTGTCGCTGGACGTGCCGGGAGGCAGCTGCACCTGTATTTCCACGTGGGCTGCCGTGTTGTCGTCCACTTTGCGTATCTTGATCTTTCCCTTCTCGTTGGCCTTCAGGATGCTTTCGATGACGCTGCTGGTAGTTTTTCCGTAAGGTATTTCCGTGATGACGAGCGTCTTTTGGTCAAGTTTTGAGATTTTTGCTCTCACCTTGACGGAACCTCCGCGCTGTCCGTCCCTATAGTTGGAGACGTCTATGCTGCCGCCTGTCAGGAAGTCGGGGAAGAGCTGGAAGGGCTCGTCCTTGAGGTAGCTGATGGCCGCCTGGCAGATTTCGCCGAAGTTGTGGGGAAGAATCTTAGCACTCATGCCCACGGCGATACCCTCTGCTCCCTGTGCCAGGAGGAGGGGAAATTTCACGGGCAGGGCAACGGGCTCGCGGTTGCGTCCGTCGTAGGACAGTTTCCATTCCGTCGTCTTGGGATTGAAAAGGATGTCGAGGGCCAGTTTGGAGAGTCGGGCCTCAATGTAACGGGGAGCGGCGGCTCCGTCGCCGGTGAGGATGTTGCCCCAGTTGCCTTGCGTATCGATGAGGAGTTCCTTCTGCCCCATCTGTACGAGCGCATCGCCTATGCTGGCATCGCCGTGGGGGTGAAACTGCATCGTATGCCCCACGATGTTGGCCACCTTGTTGTAGCGTCCGTCGTGCAGGCGGTTCATCGCGTGCAGGATGCGCCGCTGTACGGGTTTCAGCCCGTCGCCCATGTGGGGGACGGCGCGCTCCAGGATGACGTAGCTGGCATAGTCGAGAAACCATTTCTGGTACATGCCCGTCAGCTGGGGCTTCACGGCGGGGTCTTGCTGTGCCTCCTGCTTAGGGGGCGTTTCGTCTAAAAATTCTTCTGCCATCGGGTGTTACTTCGCTTTTTGCGTGGCGAAAATACAAAAAAGTTGGGGTTTCGCTGTTCTGTAAAGCAAAAAAAACATACCTTTGCGCCCGAAAATGCGGGCTTTCACGCTCACTCCTCTCGCGCTTGTGGCGAAATTGATGTGCGAATTCGCTGGC
>JAFSQD010000085.1 GCA_017446765.1 Alloprevotella sp. | reverse complement strand
TTCTGTCTTTTCCGAAAACCCAAGATCCGAATCTATCTTCGCCTGTATATAAAGAGTATCGCCGCCAATCCGCTCACCTATAAAAAAACTGAGGGTGGCCGCTTCCAGTTCCGGACTGCAACACGCATCCGACGACTTGAAAAAACAACGGATGGGTTGCAGACCTCTCTCTTGTGCATTGCTGCTGCTATGGAATCATTTCATAGATCTCTTTCTCGCACTGAACACACCCGTAAGGCGCGTTAGCGGGTGCAAAAGTACAACCTTTTTCTGATTCGCCAACACATTAGCGAACTTTTTTTCTTCGTCATAGGTGAGTTTTCGGCCATACATTATATATATAATGCGTGCGCACGGGGTGGTTGACGTGTCGAGATGGCATTTCGGGGTGTTTTTTGTTTGTTCTTTTAGAACTTATCCCTACATTTGCCTGCAGTAACTAATCATTATGCCTTGATAAAGGGGCGGAGATGTCTGGCCTTGAAATCAGGCGCTTCACCAGTAAGAAGATGCGGTGTGACATGATGGAACGAGGAAGTAGGATTATGGCCGGGGGTGGGGAGGCGAGAACATCTGGAAGGTTTTGGGTGCTCTTGTTGCTTTTTGCATGCTCGGCGTTGGGAGTTCTCGGGGCGAATCCTTTGACGGAATATGTGGACACCTTGCTGCTGGATGGACAGGAGCTGGTCTACGACGAGTCGGGGGCGCGCTTCCTGCTGGTCGTCCCGGAGGAATTCCGCGGCAGCAGTGCCTATGAACCTCATGTGCGCCTGAAGGCGAAGGATAATTACAGAATAACGCTTAACGGCATGAGGCTCAAGGACGGTGACTATGCGATTTTCAACTCCGTGAACGGCATTCGCAACTATCGGCTGGTCGTCTATTCGGGGAATCGGAGCATGCTGAGTTGCAACGTGCAGCTCACGTTCCTGCCCATTGTGGAGATTACTACATCCTCGGACAAGTTGTACCGGGATATCTACACGGACGGCACCTTCCGCCTGCATGCCGTCGACGGGGGAGGAGCCGACAGTGTCTGCCTTGCAAAATATCGCATTCGCGGTGCCACGTCGGCTAATTATCCGAAGAAGAGCTATACCCTGAAGCTGACCGATGAAATCGGGGAAAAACAAGACCGCCGATTGCTCGGTATGCGCAATGACAACACGTGGTTTCTTGAAGCCATGACGATAGACAAAGCATGCCTTCGCAACCGTCTTTCCATGGATCTTTGGAACGACTATGCTGCCCCACCCTACTATGCGGCGGAGGAGAAAAAGGCGCGTCTCGGGGTGAGTGGCCGCTTTGTGGAGGTGTTCCTTAACGGTAGTTACAACGGCCTCTACTGCCTTACAGAAAAGCTTGACCGCAAACAGCTGAAACTGAAGAAGTATGTGGCGCCTTCAGAAAGCAGTGAGGGGGAGATTCATGGTGTGCTCTATAAGGCCACCCAATGGCACTGGACGACAATGATGGGGCACGAGGTGGGCACTTCCACCCTGAAAGGTACGCCGCCGCCTGCCTTTGACAACGAGAGCGGCAAGGAAGAGTGGCTCGGCTCGTGGGAGGTCAAGTATCCCGACGTGGAGAGCGAACGCGTAGACTGGGCACCCTTGTGGGAGGCCATCAACTTTTGCACGATGACCGACGAGGACTTTTTTGACAGCAACGTGGCTGAAGTCTTTGACATTCCCGTGCTCGTGGACTACTGGCTTCTCCTGGAAGTGACGCTGGCGTGGGATAACGACGGAAAGAACATGTACTACTTCTCGTATGACATTTTCGAAAAAAAAGGTCGCAAGCGCCTGAGCATAGCGCCATGGGACCTTGACGCCACGTGGGGTCGTGCCTGGGACGGAAAGAACGACAAGCAGCAACACGCAGAAATGGACTACCGCACGACGCGCAAGGCAGGTAGTGGAGGGCTTACCTACTTCAACCGCCTGGAGGATAGCAATGTGGTGGACTGGGAGGAGATGCTCAGGAGACGTTACCTTGCGCTTCGGCACAGCGGGCTGTTTTCGGCTGACAGCCTGCTCAGTCGTCTTCGCGCCTATGGCAGCCTGTTCCAGGACAGCGGTGCCGACAAGCGTGAGGAAAACCGCTGGAGCAGTACGGGATACCACACTGGCATTCAGGCCGACATAGACTACATTGCCCAATGGATACCGCGCCGCATAGCTGCCCTTGACAAGCAATATGGCTATGACCCAGAGGTCGTGGGCGCTGCGGACGTCAGCCTCAACGGCAGGCTGCAGGTTGAGGGAGGAAGGGGCAGGCTGGTGGTTCACGCTCCCTCACCCTGCACGGCCATGGTGTATGCCTCGGACGGCCGCCTTGTGCGCACGTTGAGGTTGCGCACCGGACTGACTACGGTGGAAGGTCTCGTGGCAGGCATATACATCGTGGAAGGTCGGAAAGTGATGGTGGAATGAGGCTTTTTCCCAGTATTTACATAAAGAAACAGCGTCCCGGCTCTCACGATGCAGAACCGGGACGCCTTGTGGTATAGGTCTTTGGGGTTACTTCAGTACGGGCTGGGCGCGGCGAGCCTTCACGCTGAGGGCATCTTCGCCGGTGAGGCTCATGTCCTTGCCGCAACCTTCCACACGCACGATGCGTGAGGTCGCGATGCCTTGTCCGACGAGATAGTCGCGCAGAGCCTCGGCGCGTTGGGTCGTGATGTTGGCATTGATGCTGTCGCCACCCGTATGGTCGGCCCATCCGTAGATGTCGATCTGGGCATCGGGATACTTCTGTAGGAAGTCTACGATTGCCTCAAGTTCGGCAGCGTACTTCTCAGCATTGACCACAGCCTTGCCACGTTCGAATCCGATGGAGGGCAGTGTGCCGACGGTGCGGTAGACGATTTTCTCCACGGGCACCTCTACACGTTCTACTCGCGTGACAGTGACGGTGTCGTGGACAATCTTTTCGATGACGACGGGTTCGCTACCGCCTGTCTTGACGGGCATGGGCACATAGGCTGGCGTGGGGGCATACATGATGTTGTCTGTCTGGTACTTGCCCGTGAGTTTGAAGGCTACGCCAGCCTGGACGTAGGCGATGATGTTCGTCTTCTTGTCGCCAGCGATGCCGTCGAACTTCTTGTTGAAGCCATAGACGCCGCCTGCCTTGAGCTGGAGGTCGATGACGCGGCTGAGGCGGAAGCGTGCTGCGAGCTCGGCGCCCACGCCATTGTTGACCTGATAGAAGAGGTCGCGCGAGGTGTAGCGTTGGTCGTCGGCCTTCCTGTAGACCTTAGGCCGATAGTACTGCAGGTAGTAGGAGGGCGAGAAGATGAGCGTGACGGGACGCATGCGCTGTGCCTTGTTGCCTCCGAAGACGTTGGAGAGGTTGATGTCTACGCCGAAACGTCCTTGGATGAGGTTCACCTTCGAGTAGAGGTCGCCATAGGTGAGGAACTGCTCGCCGGTCAAGGGGTTGGCAGCGATTTCGGAGTAGAATCCGTTCGTGTTGAGGTAGTTGTCCTTGTTGGAGGATAGAGCGCCTATCTGGTTGTGGCTGTAGTATCCTTCCAGGGTGAAGCCTACGGTGGGGTTCAGCTGGTAGGAAACGAAGGCACTTCCTATGGGAGAGACGTAGAACTTTTCGTCGCTGAAGGTGGAGAAATCGCCGAAGAGTGCGGAGAGACCTCCATTCAGGCCGAGCGTCCAGCGGCTGTAGTTATAGTAGTATTGTCGTCGCACCTCGTTTTGCTTTTTCTGCGTCTGTGCCAATGCGGGGTATGCCATACCGAGCAGCATTGCCGCGATGATGATTTTTTTTGCTTTCATTGTATTGTTGATCTTTTATTGTTTTACTTTTGGGGTATGCATTGCCCTACCACTCCCACCAGGGATAGCGATTCTGCAGGTCGTCAATCCATGCCAGCAAGTTGCTCAGTTGGTCGTCCATGAGAGCTGAGTAGGTTTCGGCATTGCTCTTTGCTGCCTCCCAGTCTGTGTCGTCGTTCATTTCGGATTCACAGGCGTCGATGGCACTGCGGCAGTCGTCCGTGATGGTTTCCATCTCGCTGATGTAGTTCTCCACATCGCTCTCGTAGCCTTCTATCTCGGAGATGACATCATTGATAGCTTCGACAGTAGAGCCCTCTGTCAGCACGTCGTCGAGGTAGGCAATCTTTCCGAGGGCTTCGCTCAGGCCGTCGACAGCCGCATTGTAGTCGCCTTCCAGCGTATTGAAGGTCTGCTCCCACTGCTCGAGGTCGTCCTCCCATTGGCTATACTTTCCAAGCACCTGCCCGGAATACTTCACGAGGTCGGCATAGTAGGCATTGAGCTTGTCAAGGTCGTCGGTGGTCATCTCAGCAAACTGCTCTTCCGTAAACTGGGCGAGGCTGGCCTGCATCTCGTCCAGTTTCTGCTCAAGCCCGTATGCCTCGAGGTCCTCCACTTTCGTCTGCATGGCGGCAAGTTGGGTCTTGAAGTCGGTAGCCTTAAGGACTTCAAACTGGGCCTTCAGGGCTTCGGCCGTCTCGGTGAGCTTGCCGAGTTTTTCCTTGAGGCTGGTCAGTTTTCCGTCGTACTCGGAAAGTTTTGCCGCCAGATTGGTGTTGTGGCCCTCCTGCGCGTTGAGCACGGCCGTGCGCGTGGCGTCAATGTGCTGCTGGAGGAGTTCCTTGGTGCCTCCTGCCCCGTTGACCATGTTGTCGAGTTCGTCAAGCTTCTGCTGTGCACGCTGTTCGCTTTCGGAAAATCTCGTCTCCATGAGCGTGAGCAGGGCAGCCATCTTCGCGTTGATGCTATTCTTCAGTTCATCCACCTTACCGGAAATTTCTCCCTTCAAGGTTTCATCTTCGGAAGAAAGCATCTGGTTGAGGCGCGTGCGTGCTTCGGCTATGCTCTGCGCGAGATGTGCGCGAAGGTCCTTGTCGGCTTGCACCAACGCTTCCATGTCGCTCGAAGCGGCATTGATGTCGTCCTCGTAGTCGCGGGCGCAGGAGAGCATGGATGCTGTCAGGGCCAGACACAGGACGAGGGTATGGTTCATAAAGAGTCTGTTCATAATCAGATGATGTTAGTGTGTGGTGTTTAACTCTTCCAGCTCTCCCAGTCGGAGTCAGCGAGAGCATCATCGCAACGTTGCAGTGCATCGTCGATGCGTCCCTGCGCCGTATTGATGCCGTCCATCAGGCCCTGGAGGTCGAAGGCCTCGCTTGCGGCTTGGTTCATGGCGTCCTCATCGACACTGCCCACAAGTGCGTCCAGGTCGTCCTTTATGTCCGTGAGCGATGCGAGGATGTCGTCGGCGGTACCTGCCTCAAACTGGGCGATGAGCGCGCCGAGGTCGTCGCCCTTCGAGATGGCGTCCTCCGCGTCGGCGATCATGCTCTGGATGTCCTGTGCGAAGAGGTCGGCCGTACCCGTCCACGTGTTGTCGTAGCTGTAGGCATCGGCCAGGGCCTTCATGGCATCCACCAGCTGAGCGTAGGAAGCCTGTAGCTCGCGCAGCGCAGCGGTGTGTGCGGGGTCGGTCTTTGCCTCATTGATGCCTTCCTGTATGCGCTGCTTCATGGTGTTTTGGAGTTTTGCCAGCTCGGCAAGCTGCTGCTCGCGTTTCTGCACGTTGGCGTCGTACTGCGCCTGCAGGGTGCCGAGTCGTTGTTGCATCTGCTGGAGTGCCTCTATGCGCTCACGCATTTTCCCCACCGCATTGTCGTACTGGCTCTGGAAACCATCCAGGAGGTCTATGCCTTCCTGCATCTTTGCCATGTTTCCCTCATAGCCCTGCTGTGCCAAGGTGCGCATGGCGTTCTCCAGGGTCTGGCGTGCCGCTTCAAACTCATCGTTCTTGCTCTGTATGAGCCTGCGCATGTTGCTGTCGTATTCGTCCACGAGGCCATCGGCATCGCCCAGCTTCGCTTCGAGGTATTCATTCACGAGGCGTTCGCCCTCGCTGATGGCATTTGCCAGCTCCGTTTCCTTGGCCGAGAGTTCGCCGCGCACGCGGGCAGCCATTTCGTCGATGAGACAGTCGAGGCTGTGGGCGGCCGTGGTTATCTCATCGTATATCTTCTGGTCTTCCTGGTGCAGGCGTATGCGTTCCTGTTCGGCGTCGTTGAGTTCCTCGTCGTAGTCCTTCGTCACGCACGACGTGGTGAGGGATATCAGCAGGAAGGGCACGGCTGCACGTAGTATCTTCATGTAGTTCATAATCCTTTTCACATTATGTGGTTAATAGGTTTAGGAGGGGAAGGGTATTCCTTCGAATGCCTCCTGGATGTTCAGCATCATGCCTTCACAGTAGTCGGCATTGGTCTCACACTCGTCGGCGAGGTTTTCCATAGACTCGGCATAGTCGGACCACACATTCTCCAGGCCCGACATATCCCCCATGGCTGAATGCAGGTCGGCCGCGGCCGAGGAGAGGCGTGAGGAAAGGTCGTCAAGAAGGCCTTCGTAGTTGGACACGTCAACTGCCTCAAGCGTGCTGATGATGGTGGAGGCTTCGTCGTAGTGGTCGTAGGCATCGGTGAAGTTGTCGACGATAGGCTGACAGCCTTGTACCTCATCGTTCAGGTTGTCAAACTTCTGCATCAGTTCTTCGGCCGCCTCCTTCATTTCCTGCAGCTTCTGCATGGCTTCCTTCATCTTCTCTAGATTCTGGTTCATGCCAGCCAGTTTGTCCTTGTAGGCCTGGAGCTCGTCGGCCGCAAGCTGGGCAATCTGGGCTTCCTTCAGTGCCTCCAGCTTGGCCTCGGCCTCCTGCAACTTCTGGGGCATCACCTCCAGCCACTCGTCATACCTCTGGGTGGCTTGCTTCATCCGCTCCTCCATGTCCTGCAACTGGTCGGCCTGTGCGATGATGTCGGCATACTGTGTCTGGATGCCGTTGATGGTCTGCACGGCATTCTGCACCTTCGACTGCTCGGCCTTCACCTTGTCGATGAATTGCTGGATTTCCTGTGCCCGCTGCGTGTTGTTTTGGGCGATGGCTTGTTTCAGCTCGGTCTCAAGGGTCGCAAGCTTTGCGCCAAACGAGGCGAACATCTGCTCTGTCTGTGTCTGGAAAGAGCCGAACTTCTGGCTCATCAGGGATTGGAACTGTGCATAGCGCGTGTCAACATTTTGGCGCGCCTGCGCACTCTTTTCAGAAAGGTGCCCAAGTACGTCGACTCCGCCCTGCTCAATCAGGTCGTGAAGCCCTTGCTCCACAACCGCAATCTTGCCCGTTATCTCTGTGCGCAAATTGCCGATTTCGGCCTGCAAGTCAGCACGTATGGCAGCGTCCTCGACATCTCTCTCTGCCAGATCCTGCTGGTGCTGGGCAAAGAAGTCGTCAAGGTCCTTCGCGCATGACATAAAACCGAATGAACAAAGTACACCTCCAAGCAAGACAAGGGCCACTTTTTTCAGGTCTCTTATCATAGGGTTAATTTTTAGGATTAATACTTCAGGGGCAAAGATACATATTGCTTTGAAAAGAACAAAACTTTCTCCACGTAATTTTCCTACCCTATGCGAGCCATCCTGCAAGGCGACAAACCGCAGAAGATATAGGACATCTCGGCCTGAGATATAGGACATCTTTGGCAAAGATATAGGACATCGTGAGTAAAGATATAGGACATCGTGAGTAAAGATATAGGACATCTCCACTCCTGTCAAGTCAAAACCGGCCACTGGGAAAATGTAAATCAAACCTAAAACATCACCTTTGCTTTCTACAAACACAAGCCACTTCTGCTCCCACATTTTCCCTTGGTCATCGCCTTTCCCTTGCTTTCAGCGGGGAGGCCAGGGGAAAAGTGTCCTTACTTCTCCCTCCCCCTCTTCTTCAGCAGATGCCAGACTGGCCTTAGCCTGCCCATAAAACAGTGCTGTCATTGTGAAGAAGAAAAAAAGAAACAGGAAGAAAGTCCCTTCTCTCCCTGCACCCTCTTATTCCTAAAGAAGGAAAAATAAAAAAAGGAAGAAACAACAACAACGACAACAACACGCGCACGCGCGTGACCCATCGAGGCGGACGGAAAAGAAATTTTTTAGGAAAAACTATCGCTTGCTTTTGTTTTTTCTATCTTTGCACCCGAAAACAACATTTCACATAGGACAAACATCTTCATGAGACGACTCACATTCATCCTCCTACTCACCCTCTCCACGGTTGCCACGGCCCAACAGGAAGTGGACCTCGGCGAGGCCATCGTCACCGGCACACGCGAGCAACACGCCGCAGCCGGCGACCTGACGCAGACCGTCAGCTCCGTAGGCAGAAAAACGCTGACCGAAAACTTCCGTGCAAGCGTACTGCCTACGCTGACAGAACAGGTGCCGGGACTCTTCACGACCAGCCGCGGCCTCCTGGGCTATGGCGTTAACACGGGTGCCGGCACACTGAAGGTGCGAGGCGTGGGCGGCATGGCATCGCTGCTCGTGCTTGTGGACGGACAGCCACAATATGCAGGCCTGATGGGTCACCCCGTGCCCGACCAGTACCAAACGATCCTGGCCGAGCGGGTCGATGTGGTGCGCGGACCGGCATCGATGCTCTACGGCTCCAACGCCATGGGCGGCATCGTCAATGTCATCACCCGCCGACAGCCCACCGACGGATGGCAGAACAACGTGCAACTGCAAGGCGGCAGCTACGGCACGATGGAAGCTGCAGCCACCAGCCAGATGCGCCACGGCCGCTTCAGCCTCACGGCAGGCTACAACCTCGGACGCACCGACGGCCACCGCGAAAACAGCAGCTTCGAACAGCACACGGGATTACTGAAGATGGGCTACGAACTCTCTTCACACTGGATGCTGGATGGCGAAACTTCCGTCACCTACTTCAAGGCCTCAAACCCGGGAACCATAGCCGCGCCCCTGCACGACAACGACCAGGAGATCACACGCGGCATTGCTTCCCTTGGCTTACGCAACCATTACGAAAAAGCCGACGGCGCCCTGCGCGCCTACTGCAACTGGGGACACCACCACATCAACGACGGCTACAGCCCGGGCGGCAACCCTCGCGCCGTACGCTACATCCACGACGACATTGTGGCCGGCCTCTCCCTCTACGAGACCTTCCGCTTCTTTCAGGGCAACCACACGACCTTCGGTGCCGACTACAAGCACTTCGGCGGCGAGGCCTTCAACCGCAACGTGGCGACCCGCGAACACATCCGCCTGACGGGCACCGACGGCACAGAATTTACCGAGGACGAACTGGCTGCCTACTTAGACGTACGCCAAAACCTCCTGAGCTGGATGACGCTGGAGGCCGGAGTGCGCTTCGACTACCACACCCAGGCAGGCAACGAACTCGTTCCGCAGGGCGGACTACTCTTCCTCCTGCCCCGCGAGGCCACCCTCCGTGCCACCGTCAGCAAGGGATTCCGCAACCCCACCATACGCGAGATGTACATGTTCCCCGCCAAGAACGACCAGTTGGAACCCGAACGCCTCATGAACTACGAACTGGCATTCCGCATGCCCTTGGCGGACGGACGCATGCACGTGGGTGCAAACATCTTCTACCTGAAAGCCGAAAACCTCATTGCAACCGTCCGGCAAGACGGCCGCCCGCACAACATCAACACAGGACGGCTGGAGAACAGCGGCCTGGAACTGGAGGCCGACTACAGCCCATGCCGCTGCCTGCGGCTCAATGCCAACTACGCCTTCCTCCACATGTCGAAGGCGCAGGAGGCCGCTCCCGAGCACAAACTCTATGTCGGCGGAACCTACACGCAGCAGAAATGGGCGGTTTCATCGGGACTCCAATACGTGGCAGGACTCCACACGGCACAAGGCAGCGAGGCAACCGAAAATTTCCTGCTCTGGAACGCCACGGCCAGCTACCGGCCCATCACGTGGCTCACATGCTTCGTGCGCGGCGAGAACCTCCTGGCACAAAAGTACGAAATTCTCCAAGGCTACCCCATGCCCCGAGCCACGGTGATGGCAGGTCTCAGCATGACCTTCTGACAAAGTTGAAAACACCCACATAATCATCAAAATGAAAAAAATTGCTATTCTCATCATGTCACTCGCAATGACTGCAACGGCAACTGCCCAGAGCCGCGTCTACTTCACACGCGACATCAACCCCGAAGCACTCGTGAAAATCTACAAGGCACTCGGCGTCGAAGCCAAAGGGCGCGTAGCCGTAAAGATCTCAACCGGCGAAGGCGGCAACAAACACTACCTGAAGCCCGAACTTATAGGCCAGCTCGTCGACGAGGTGAACGGCACCATCGTGGAATGCTGCACCGCCTACGGCGGCACCCGCCAAGACCCCAAAGAACACTGGAAAACCATTGAAGAGCACGGATTCTCCCAACGCTTCGCCGTCGACCTCATGGACGAATTCGGCGAGATTCGCATCCCCGTGAAGGACCGCAAGCACCTGCGCTACGACATCGTGGGCGAACACCTGGCAAACTATGACTTCATGATCAACCTCGCCCACTTCAAGGGTCATGCCATGGGCGGTTTCGGCGGTGTACTGAAAAACGCCAGCATCGGTGTCGCCAGCACGAGCGGCAAGGCCTACATCCACTCCGTGGGCATCACGACCGACCCCGTGGAATGCTGGAACCACACCGAGAACCAGGACGGATTCCTCGAGTCGATGGCTGCCGCAGCCCAGGCCGTGCACAACTACTTCGGCGAAGGCCGCATCCTCTACATCGACGTCATGAACAACCTCTCCGTAGACTGCGACTGCGACGGAACGCCCGAAGCACCGCGCATGAAGGACGTCGGCATTCTGGCCAGCACAGACCCCGTAGCCCTCGACAAGGCATGCACCGACCTCGTGTTCAACCACAAGGCCTCCGAGGACGATGACCAACAACCCCTCATCGAGCGCATCAACCGCCAGCATGGCCTCCACATCCTGGACTATGCCGCCAGCATCGGCCTGGGATCACTGAAATACGAGCTCGTCAATCTTGACAAGTAAGCCGTTCCCCTCCTGAAACAGGGGAAATCGCCCAGACAAACAGCACGAGGGTGTGTCAATTTTGACACACCCTCTCGTTGTGAACTGGGTGCGGGCATCATGGAAAGATTCTTCCAATCATCCATTCACTCTTTCCTATATTTTTTTCAACGAAAGCATACACAGCCTACACTAAGCCTTCATTGTATTGGCATCCAGGGCTGTTGTTAAAACCAAAGCATACACAAAGTATACACAAGTATGCACGAAAAAGGCCAAACAAAGGTGGTTTTGTAACTGTCACGCGTCATTCATGGCATTATCCTGACTATAGAGATGTAAAATATTTTCCACCATGGGGGGGGTAATTTCGATGATGCCTCCGATGATTATGACCATGATTGTGGTAGCTCTTGACATGAAGCTGCGAGTAGAGCCAGCGGGTGAAGGGGTAGAACAAAGCGGCTGAAGCGAAACCGCCGAAGACATCCACGAGGTAGTGTGCCTGGATGTAGACCGTAGAACAACACAGGAGGACAAAAAAGGGAATGAAGGTGTAGAAGATACGACGGTTGTGCCGATAGAGTAATACCATGAGGATGGTGCTGATGCCTACATGGCTGGAGGGGAATGCCGCCGTGGGGCGTTCGCCGCCTTCCTGCGTGAATTCCACAAGACTGCGGAAGAAGCCTTCATGACCGCCCGTGTTGATGAGTTCTGTATGGGTGCGGAAATAGTCGCCAAGCATGGGGAAATGGCCTGCTGCTACCTGGTCGGCACCTACGGCCTGGAAATAGAACTGAGGACCTGCCACGGGCAGGAAGAGGTAGATGCCATAGTAGAGGAAGAAGGAGGCCATGACGATGAAGGCCGTCTTTTCAAAAAGCCTCCGACTGCGAAACAGGGGAGCCACGATGGTGACGGCAATCATGGGGTAATAGGAGAAATAGCCCATGTGAAAGAGTTCGCTCCATGCTTTAGAATCCAGCATGTGAGGAAACTCCAGGCTGGGTTGGCAATCGAAGAGAGCGTTGTCGGCATCGGCAAAGAGAAAGTCCTTGTTGGAGAAAAGTTGGCAAAACTCAAAGGTGTCAGGATACCAAAAGCCCAGAAGCGTAAGCGGAAAGAGATTACGCAGGAAGCGTGTACCCTCGGAAGGCAAGCGCCGATGGAGGAGATAGAAGGCTCCAATGCCGGAAAGGATGAGGATGCGCTGGAGGAGCAAAGTGCCTGGATGGAACATATCACCCCAAAAGATGAGGATGAGTACGAGAGTCAGCAGCGTATAGGCTATCGTCACCTGTTCAATGGGCAGGAGCTGACGCTTGGCTTGTTCGTCAAGTTTCCATGCATCATAAAGTTCATTTTTTAAGTTCATTTGTGTGTTTTTTATATATTTAAGGAAAAAAGGTTCGTGTGGAGGAACGGCTATAGCCATGCATTGTTTTTGTACCATCGTACGGTTTCCCTGACTCCACGCTCAAGCGGATATTGCGGCGTAAAGCCCAGTTCGTTGCGTGCGGGCAGTATGTCACAACGCCAGTTGCGCTGACGCAGGATGTGGTATTTGTCCATGTTGAGCGTGGAGGTGCGGCGGAATAGCTTTGCGACATTTCCGCTGACGAAGCAAGCCATGCGCAGCACCCATAGCGGAGCCTTGACGTGGAGCACATGGCGAACGCCCATCTCGCGCTGCAGGAGGTCGGAGAAGGCGCGGCTGCCGTATTCGCCGCCGTCGGTCAGGAAGTATGCGCGCCGGCTTTCGCCTCGTTCGAGGGCGAGATATGCTGCCTGGACGAGGTCGCGCACATAGATAAAGGTGATGACCTGCGGGCGGAAGCCCACGGCAAAGTCTATGTGCTGGCGGATGCTTTTGGCCATGAGGTAGTAGTCGCGCTCGCGGGGACCGTAGACGCCCGTGGGGCGCAGCAGGACATAGTCGAGGCCAGGAATGCCTGCCAGAAGGCGTTCGGCCTCCCATTTGCTGCGGCCATAGGCGGTGTTGGGGTTGGGCGTGTCACTATCAAGGATGGGTGTGCCGTCGGCTTCGCGGACGGGACCGAAGAGGCTCAGGCTGGAAAGGAATACGAAGCGCCCCGTGAGCGTCTGCGTCTCCACCAGGAGGCGTGCCAGGCGCTCGGTGCCCTCGGCGTTGATACGAAAGAAGTCTTCTGGGCGTCGGCATTGCGTGGCTCCGGCGGCATGGATGACACAGTCGAAGGCTCCATGCTTTGCGTGGAAAGCTTCGAGGGCCAAGCGCAGGCGGTCATCGGAAGAAAGGTCAAGGTCGAAGAAGTGTATGCGCTCGTCCTGCAACCACTTCCGGCTGCTTGACTTGCGCACAGCGGCCCATACGTCAAAGCCCAGCTCCAAGCCTCGCTCCACAAGGAAACTGCCTATGAAGCCCGAGGCTCCCGTGACAAGAATTTTCTTTTCCTTTCCTATTTCGGTTTCTTTCTTCACTGCCTTTTATTCGTCATTTACGCCCGCCTTCAGCCTGACGTCCTAAGATTTTGCCGCAAATATCGGAATTATTTTTTACAAACAAGGCATGAAACCGTTAAAATTCGCAGATGACGCAGGTCTCAATAATCGGAGAATAAGGATATCGAAGTGGTACGGTAGTCTCACTTCTGCATCTCGTGCAATTTTCTGTAGTAGCCGTCCTTGGCGAGAAGCTGTTCGTGTGTGCCCCGTTCGACGATGCGCCCTTCATGGATGACGCATATCTCGTCGGCATTCTTGATGGTGGAGAGTCGGTGGGCGATGGCCACGGTGGTGCGTGTCTTCATCAGTCTTTCCAAGGCATCCTGCACGAGGCGTTCGCTTTCCGTGTCGAGGGCCGAAGTGGCTTCGTCGAGGATAAGGATGGGAGGGTTCTTCAAGATGGCACGCGCTATGCTGACCCGTTGCCGCTGACCTCCGCTGAGCCTGCTTCCACGGTCGCCGATGCAGGTGTCGTAGCCTTGTTCGCTCTGCATGATGAAGGCGTGGGCATTGGCAATCTTTGCGGCTTCCATGACTTGTTCCTCCGATGCACTTTCCACGCCGAAGCTGATGTTGTTGCGGAATGTGTCATTGAAAAGGATGGCTTCCTGGTTGAAGTTGCCGATGAGCTGCCGCAAGTCGTGGAGACCGAGGTCGCGCACGTTGATGCCGTCGATGAGCACTTCGCCCTCCTGCACGTCATAGTAGCGCGGAATGAGGTCGACGAGGGTGGATTTCCCCGATCCGCTCTGCCCCACAAGGGCTACGGTCTTTCCTTTGGGGATGACGAGGTTGATGTGGCGAAGCACCCATTGTTCGCCATAGCGGAATGATACGTCCCGGAATTCTATCTCGTGCTCGAAGCTGCCGATGGATACGGGCTTTTCGGCTTCCCTTATGTCCACCTCGGCCATGAGAATCTTGTCCACGCGCTCCATGGAAGCAAGCCCTTTGGGGATGTTGTAGCCAGCCTTGGAAAACTCCTTTAGGGGATTGATGATGGAATAGAGGATGACCATGTAGTAGACGAAGATGGGGCCGGAAAGGCTCTGGTTGTTCAGCACGAGGATGCCGCCGAACCACATGACGATGACAATCATCACCGTACCAAGAAACTCGCTCATGGGATGCGCCATGGACTGGCGTATGTTCACGCGCATGATGTCGTTGCGGTAGGCGGTATTGGTGCGGTCGAAGCGAGCGTTCATCTTGTCCTCGGCACAAAAGGCCTTGATGATACGCAAGCCGCCGAGGGTCTCCTCCACCTGACTCATCGTATCGCTCCAGAGGGCTTGCGCCTTGATGCTCTTCTGCTTCAGTTTTTTCCCCACGAGCCCCATGAACCAGCCGAAGAAGGGGACAAAGAGTATCGTGAAGAGTGTCAGTTGCCAGGAGACGACGAGGAGTGTGGCGAAATAGACGAGGATGAGGATGGGATTCTTGAACAGCATGTCGAGCGAGGACATGATGCTGGTCTCTATCTCTTGCACGTCGCCACTCATGCGGGCAATGATGTCGCCCTTGCGCTCCTCGGAGAAGAATCCGAGGGAGAGGGAGGTGATTTTCTGGTAGAGTTGGTTGCGGATGTCGCGCACCACGCCGGTGCGGATGGGGATGATGGTGGCCGAGGAGAGGAAATAGGCACCCGTCTTGAGGGCTGTCATGACGGCCAGGGAGAGGCCTATGACAAGCAGCGTTGTCGTGGCTCCGGCAGAAGCTATCAGCTGGTTGACTGCATAGTTCATGTTGTTGAGCAACACACCATGGATGTTTCCCCAGTCCCATGCCATCAGGCTTGTGGCACTCTCGGCATCGCCCGTCTGGAAAAGGATGTTGAGCATGGGGATGATGGTGGCGAACGAGAAGATGTTGAGCACCGCCGAAAGAATGTTGAAGATGACGGAGAGCACCAGATACTTCTTGTAAGGCGGAACGAAGCGCCTCAAAACTTGCAGAAATTCTTTCATTTTCTTCCGAAGTCAGCGGGGATCTCTCCCCATTTCTTTGTTTCCCATTTCAAAAGCGGATTCTGCCATGTATTTTCTTGCAACCAGCGTTCCGCACGGCGTATGGTCTCGAAGAGCTTGGCCGTTTTGGCGTTCTCGACAAGCTTCGTCTTGCATTTCTTCCCTTTCACCCACAGCATGGCGTTGCGGCTGTCGCTGTAGATGGTGTCGGTGCGACCTTCTCGCTTCTGTTGTGCAAGGGCATGGACAATGGCCAAGAACTCGCCGATATTGTTGGTTCCAAAGACGGGGCCGAAGTGAAACACCTCAGCCCCCGTGCGGAGGTCGATGCCGCGATACTCCATCTTGCCTGGATTCCCCGAGCAAGCAGCATCGACGGCAATGGCTTCGGCCACGACTTCCGGAGGCAGTGGCAACACGGTGTCCTGCCTCCAGTCGGGCGGCTCCTGCAGGCCATGCAACGTCTTCACTTTTGGCGATGCCTGTTTTCTTCCGGAAACGTTTCTTTCGGGCGCACCTTCAAGGAAAGCCCTTGCAGCCTCCTCTTTGGTCTTAAATGCCTTATAGGCTGCGCCTTCCTGCCCGTGCACCATTGTCTTACACGTTTCCCAGGAGGTGTAAATGCCTGTTTCGCGGCCGTTCCATACGACGTAGTACTTCATGATTTAGTGACAAGTGACGAGACTAAAAACCATCCATGATTCTCAATGTCCTCACATTCTTTCGGGCATCTCAATGCCCAGAAGGCCCATGCCCAGGCGTACTACCTTGGCTACGTTACGGGAGAGCACGAGGCGGAATGCGCGCTTGGCCGCGTCCTCTTCGCGCAGAATGCTGAAGTCATGGTAGAACTGGTTGTATTCTTTTGTCAGTTCGTAGCAATAGTTGGCAATCGTGCTCGGGCTGTAGTCCTTGCCCGCCTGCTGCACGACAGCCGGGAACTCGGCCAGCTTCTGCACCAGAGCTTCTTCCTTCGTGCTGAGATCAACATTTTCGGCAAGCTCGCTGGTGGCCTCGTCACCGCTCTTCCTGAGGATGCTGCGTATGCGCGCATAGGTGTATTGGATGAAGGGGCCTGTGTTTCCGTTGAAGTCAATGCTCTCCTCTGGGTTGAACATCATGTTCTTGCGTGCATCTACCTTCAGGAGAAAGTACTTCAAGGCTCCCATACCCACGATGCGGGCTACCTCCCGGCGTTCGTCCTCGGTCATGTCGGCAGTCTTTCCAGCCTCGTCCATGGTCTTGCGTGCCTGCTCAATCATGCCGGCCATGAGGTCGTCGGCATCCACCACGGTGCCCTCGCGGCTCTTCATCTTTCCGTTGGGGAGTTCCACCATGCCATAGCTGAAGTGGACGAGGCTCTTTCCCCATTCAAAGCCGAGGCGGTCGAGCAGGATGCTGAGCACCTGGAAATGATAGTTCTGCTCGTTGCCCACGACATAGACCATCTTGTCGATGGGATAGTCGGCAAAGCGCTGGGCGGCTGTGCCGATGTCCTGGGTCATGTACACGCTGGTACCGTCGGAACGGATGAGCAGTTTCTGGTCGAGTCCCTCGCCAGTGAGGTCGGCCCATACGGAGCCGTCCTCGTGACGTTCGAAGAGTCCTTTCTCCAGGCCTTCCATGACTTTCTTCTTTCCGTCCAGATAGGTCTGACTTTCGTAGTATATCTTGTCGAAGCCCACGCCGAGTGCCTTGTAGCTTTCGTCGAACCCGGCATACACCCATCCGTTCATCTTTTCCCAGAGGGCTCGCACCTCGGCATCGCCCTGCTCCCACTTGCGCAGCATTTCACGTGCTTCCTTCATCAGGGGCGCCTCCTTCTCAGCACGTTCCTTAGCGGCTTCAGCCTCCATGCCTTCAGCCTCAAACCTTGCCTTGAGTTCACGCACCTCCTCGCGATAGTGCTTGTCGAAGCATACGTAGTAGTCGCCCACCAAGTGGTCGCCCTTCTTTCCGCTCGACTCGGGTGTCTCGCCGTGGCCATATTTCTGCCATGCCAGCATCGACTTGCAGATGTGTATGCCGCGGTCGTTGACGATGTTCGTCTTGACCACGCAATTGCCGCAAGCCGCCACGGTCTGTGCCAAGGCCCAGCCGAGGAGGTTGTTGCGCACGTGTCCCAAGTGGAGGGGCTTGTTTGTGTTGGGCGAGGAGTACTCTATCATCACCAACGGGCTCTCGGCCGTGGATTTCACAATGCCGAAATCTTCGGTTTCATCGATATTTTTCAGCATCTCGCACCATGCTTCGGCGGCAATGGTCAGGTTCAGAAAGCCCTTCACGGCATTATATCGCGTCACGAGTGCGCCATGACGGTCGGCAAGCCACTGACCAATCTCCTGCGCCGTCTGTTCGGGTCCCTTGTGGCTGGCGCGCAGGAAAGGAAAGACCACCAGCGTCAGGTGTCCCTCAAACTCCGGGCGCGTTTTCTGCAACTGGATTTGTCCTTCGGCATGTTGCACATCATAAAGTTCGTTCAGGGCCTCCACAATGGCGGCTGTGAGTTGTTGTTCTATTTTCATTGTTCCATTGTTTGTTTTCGTATACGATAAAGATGCCCATATAAAGGCGCGGCGAAATTACGAATAAAAATCCGAAAAGAGGCAAATTCGCAAAAAAGAGGGCGGGAGGCTTTGCCGTTTAGAGAATAAGCCCTACTTTTGCACCCGCTAAAAAGCGAGCTGCCCTCACGAGGACAGTATTTCAACAATCCACAAACAATTATCACACATGTACTTAGATTCAGCTAAGAAGCAAGAGATCTTTGGAAAGTACGGAAAGTCTAATTCCGACACCGGTTCCGTTGAGAGCCAGGTGGCGTTGTTTTCCTACCGTATTTCCCACTTGACGGAACACATGAAGGCGAACCGTAAAGATCATACGACAGAACGCGCCCTCGTAAAACTTGTCGGCAAGCGCCGCGCCCTGATGAAATACGTCAAGGCAAAGGACATCGAGCGCTATCGTGCACTTGTGAAGGCTCTCGGCCTCCGCAAGTAAAAGCAAGCCACAAGCCATTTACAAAGAAGGCAGACACACCCCACAATGTGTCTGCCTTCTTTCTTGTTAGGTATAGGACATCTTGCTCAAAGATATGGGACATCTTGACTAAAGATATGGGACATCTTTCCCGAGATGTGCCTTCTTGTTTGTCCGCCATGCCCGTGTGTTTTTTATCCCACGCCTTTGGCTTTTGAACAATTATATTTACATTCATATCCTCAGAATAGTGCCTTTGTTTGCACTTTTCAAGCGTCGGCTCACAAAAAAATGGGCAGATTTTCCCCAATTTGGTCAAAAATCGTGTATACTTGTGTATACTTCGTGTATACTTTGTGTATACTTTAGCTTTCGCAACATTTTAAATACCAGAAAGTTGTGGGGAAAAATGTAGACTGTGTATACTTTTCAAAAAAAATTTTTTTGAGAGAGTAGAGTGTTTTTTTGGAAGAACTTTGTCATTCTACCCCTTGCCCTGTCAGCATTCCACTTACGCTTCTATGGACAATCGTTTAAGGTATGTTCTATAAATTAGCTTTAGATGGTTTGAGAGATATTTTCGAGTAGATTTGTTCTTTTCTTTGCCGAGGCATAGCGAGCTATGGCTCAAGAAGAAAAGGACAAAGGTGCCGAAAAGACGCTCAAAGCATCAAAGGCCATATTCATACGATGCACAAACCTTTTTCCTAATTTTCCTAATTTTTAGAACATACCTTAAGTTTTTGTATAGTCTCCCCTTTATCTCCCCCTTTCACTCCTGTTTTAACTCCTGTTTTACTTCCAAAAGTTGAAAAAATGATATATTTGTGGCCGAAAACAAACCTATACATACGAAAGTCATGAAAAAAACTGTTTTGCTCTTGGCCTTCTGTGCCACGCTCGGCGCATGGGCTCAGCGGGGCGGCATCACGCCGCAGATGCTTTCCGACATGAAAGCTCAACACCCTACGACGGCTTCCGACCGCGCCATGCGCAATGCCCTGGCGAAGAATGCCATCAACGACCTGGCACTTGCCGCCGACAATCCTGCCAGCACGGAAACGTTCTTCTCGAACGAGGTGGCGTCAAAGGGTATCTCCAACCAGAAGTCCAGCGGCCGCTGCTGGCTATTCACGAGCTTGAACGTCATGCGTGCCCGCATGATTCAGAAATATGGGTTGGGGAGTTTCCAGTTCTCGCAGAGCTACAACTTTTTCTACGACCAACTGGAGAAGTCTAACCTCTTCCTGCAAGCCGTCATCGACAACGGGGGCGATGAGATGGACAGCCAGCAGAACCGCTGGCTCTTTGAGCATCCCCTGAGCGATGGTGGCACGTTTTGCGGTGCACAGCAGATCATCACGAAGTACGGCCTTGTGCCGGCGGAGGTGATGCCGGAGAGCTATAGCGCAAACAATACGCGCACGATGAACATGATACTGACACTGAAACTGAGGCAGTATGGCCTTGAACTGCGTCGTATGGTGGCGGAGAAGGCTGCGTCTACAACCCTCCAGGCAAGGAAGACGGAAATGCTGGGCACGGTCTACCACATCCTGACCATCTGCCTCGGTACGCCGCCAGAACGCTTCACATGGACGCGGCGCACGGCGGACGGAAAGGCTGTGGAGACAAAAGAATATACGCCCCAGAGCTTCTACGAGGAGTACGTGGGCAAGGATCTCGTGGGCGACTATGTATTCCTGATGAATGATCCCACACGCCCCTACTACAAAACATACTCCATCAAGTACGACCGTCACAGTTACGACGGTGCTGACTGGACCTACCTAAACCTCCCGATGGAGGACATCGAGCCCTGCGCCATTGCCTCCATCAAGGATTCAACGATGATGTACATGAGTTGTGACGTGGGGAAATGCTACGATGCCAAGAGCGGCGTGCTGAGCCTAGACAACTTCAACTATGCCGACCTTTTCGGCACAGACTTCCCCATGGACAAGGCTGACCGCATACGCACCTTCGCCTCGGCATCGAGCCATGCGATGACGTTGATGGCCGTAGATCTTGACGCTGCAGGGCAGCCGCTGAAGTGGAAGGTGGAAAACTCCTGGGGACCGGACAGCGGCGTGGAGGGACATCTTGTCATGACGCGCGACTGGTTCCGCGAATACTTCTTCCGCCTTGTCGTGGAGAAGAAATATGTACCCAGCAAACTTCTTGAACTCGCCCGTCAGAAGCCGGTGGAACTTCCCTCTTGGGATCCTCTCTTCGAGGATGAATAAGAGAGAAGAAAAAGGCGGCCGTTTAGAAATGGCGCATACGCCATCAAGGGCTGAAAGCCTGAGGACAGGAGGGTGTGTCAAAATAGGCACATCCTCTTTTTTCCTTTTTTGTATTGAGCCTTTTCGATATATATTTCGTTATGCGGCAGTTTTCATGATTTTTGTCTTGTAATGCCTTTGTGTAAGTCCCCAATAAGCATATACGAGGGCACAGAAGACACATTATGCCCTCCATTTATCGGCATATCACCCTGTTTCCTAACTTTAGCGACCATTTTCTTGATGTTGAAGGCAATGGCAAAGAAGGCAAAGTCCATTGTGGCCTTGTCCTTCCACGGCCTGTATGCGGAAAAGACAAGAACTTAGTCCATGATGATGTTCTTTTCTATTACTTCATTGAAGTGTTCCTTACCCCAGGCAATAAGTTCGGTAAGGACAGGCATGAGTGATTTCCCTGTGTCAGTCAGTGAATATTCTACACGCGGAGGAACCTCAGGATATACTTCTCGGTGTACAAGATGACTCTGCTCCAGATTCTTTAATGTTTGTGAAAGCATTTTCTGTGAGCAGTCGGTCATCTGCCGACGAAGCTCATTAAATCGAAGCACACCCGTCTCGCTGGTGTTGAGCATATACAACACCAACATAGACCACTTATCACCGAAGCGACTCACCACTTGCCTGATTGGGCAAGCCAAATATTCAGCTTTTACATCTGCCATAAGCTTGGATTTTCCGCAAAGGTAGTAAAAAGTAACTTAGTATCAACGAGGAACTATGTTAAATTCAGTTAAAGCCACTTTTGTTGAAGTCCCATAGACACCTAATTCCTACTTTTTGGTAACTATCCCACCAAAAAGTGCCTTCTTGTGGGGATGCAAAAACAGCCGTACCTTTGCACCAGCAAAACGAAACATCAAACATTATCATTAAAACAAAGAACAATGAAAAAAGTAATTTTCGCAATGATGGCAGCTGCCATGATGGTAAGCTGCGGTAACAAGACACAGCAGACGGCTCAG
>JAFSQD010000084.1 GCA_017446765.1 Alloprevotella sp. | reverse complement strand
GGCCTTGTAGGGCAGCGTGGTTTCTGACTTATAGTACACATTGCGTATCAGTCCTTCGGACACTTCTGCTAAAGCTCTGGCAATGGCATGGCGTTCAAGGTGCATACCTACCGAATGAGCTTGTATGACGGCAGTCTGGTCGTAGCGGTCAATGACAAGTCCAGGCAGACGATCGCCCTCACCGTGTACGAGGCGGTGGATATCGGTTGGTAAGTCTTTCCGGGAGAAGAATGGCAGCATGCGACGCACGTGGAAGGCTTCGGCAAGACGTCGGCGCCAGAAGTCGTCGTTGATTTCTTCATCTTCAAAGGACAGGACACGCACGGAAATAGAACCAATCTGATAGTGCCCCACGGCGAGAAATTCTCCGTCGTGGCTCACGACACGCACCGGTTCACCTTCGGTGAGCCCCTCTGGGAGGGGCATCTTCAGGGCGCCTGAAAATACCCAAGGGTGGAATCGGCGCAAACTTTCAGTCTTCCCGCGTCGGAGCGTCAGTGTCTTGTACATAAATGTTGTTTTTGTATTGGGTCGTACTCTTTCTTTACGTTCATTTACCTGCTGGGCTCTTTAGTTTTATGTATAGCAAATTCCTCAACCCAAATATAGGAAATAATTTTTATGCATTCTTTCTTATCTCGTTGTCGCGCTCGTCGGGGTTGATGAGTTTGTAGTCACCCGTCTGGCGCAGGCGGAGCAGTTCCTTGTAGATGAGGATGCAGGCATAGGCATCTGTAGCGGCATAAAGCTTCTGTTTATCATCAAGCACATCGGCTTCCCAGTTTGAAAGTTGCTGCGATTTTGAAATACGTTGGCGGAAAAGGTTGGCAAAAAGCTTTTGCAGGCTCATGTCCTCAATGCCCATTTCATGCGCGAACGGTTGTAGGTCTATGAAGCCGTCTGGAGTAAATTTGGAAGATAGCTGGGCGAGTTGATGGAAATCATCTTTGAGTGAGAGTCCCACCTTGTGGGTGTTGGGATTGCTGAGGAAATCTGCAAGCTCCTTCGTCATGCCGATGATGTTGAGGCGGAAGAGGAAACATATGTCTTCGGTGGAAGCCTGCAGAAGTGCCACTTTATGGACGACACCCTTACGAAAGGACGGCCGTGTCTCGGTGTCAATGCCAATCAAGGGGGCTTTCCTTAATACACTGATGGCTCGGTTGGCCTCTCGTACGCTTTGTATAACAACAATCTTCCCCGGAAATGAGAACCGGGGAAGGGCTGGAAGCAGTGTTTTATCAGTCTTTATAAAAAGAGATTTCATAGAAGGAATGTCTCGTAGAGCCGTTTGGGAGTCTCACGTACGGTATTTGTCGGCGTGCAGAGTTCTCAGTGTGTTTAGCAACTGCTGTCCCCAGAATGTGCGGAAGCTTTCCATTGTCTCGGCGAGAGCCACCTCCATCGCTTCCTCGTATCCGAGCCGAAACTCTTCCACCATGTTCCTGAGTGCTTGGTAGATGTCGGCCAGATTCTCGCTGACAGTCTGTGTCACAGGGCTGTCAGAATATTTGAAGTCCTCAACAAAAACTTCAAGGAAAGTATCCTCGTCGCCCATGAGGTTGGAAATGTTGGTGCGCACGTAGTTATAGTCGTCCTCCGTGACACGTGCCTCCGTGTAGCCTACGGCGTCTGGTACGTCGCCCAAAAATGTTGCCTTTAGATAGAGCATGGGCAGAAGTCCCAGCATGACATTTCGAAACTGCTCCCGCTGAATGCTTCCAAGTTGTTCAAGCTGTTTGCAATACTCAGTAGAAACAGTGAGAAACTCTATGACGGGTTGTGAATAGACGAAGGTTTGTGGCTCCATATGGTCACACTTAGAGTTCGTTCTTTACCACGTGGCCCATTTGCATGACGAACTTCAGTTGCTGGTCCTGGTCGTAGATGACGAGGTCGGCATCTTTCTTTGGTTCGAGTGAGCCCTTCTTGTCGTAGACGTGCATGATTTTGGCCGGCGTTTCGCTGACCATGCGTACAGCATCCTCCATAGGAATGCCGGCCTGCTGCACGGCTGTGCGTACAAGGCGGTCCATAGTGGCAATTGAACCGGCAAGTGCAGAGCGGTCTGCCAGTTTGCAGACGCCATCCTCAATGATGACGCGTGGGTCGAAAGCTTTCTTGCTGTCGCTGGCTGCTACAGCGAGAGAGTCTGTAATGAGTGACGTGCGTTCCACGCCTTTTATCTTGTAAACCATGTGGAGCATGATGGGGGGCACGTGAATGCCGTCAGCAATCATCTCAACGGTCATGTCCTCAATGTCAAGCACAGACTCTACGGTGCCTTCGTACTTGTATTCGCCCTTTTTGTGGAATCCCCGCATGGCGTTGAAGAAGTGGTTGGCATGGGTAAATCCTATGTCGTATGCGGCCTTTACTTCGGGATAGTTCGCCTTGGTATGTGCGATAGCGTTGAGTACACCATGGTCACGGCAGAAACGTCCGAAAGGAATCGTCCCAGGAAGTTCGGGTGCGGTACTCCATCGCTTGATGCAGTTTGTACGGCTTATGAGTGGTATGTACTCTTCTGGGTCTGGGTCCTTGATGTTTTCAGGAATCTGTCCTCCCGCCATATCAAGGTTGAGATAGTGACCTTCAAGGTGAAGACCGAGCACGGGCGTGTCCTTCTCGCTCATCAGTTTTTCCGTGGTTTCCACAGCTGCATAAATCATCGGCATTGTCGATGAGGACAATGTGGGGAAGATACTGGTCGTACCATGTTGCATGTGCGCATTGACGGCTACGCGGAAGGCCTCCTCGGAGCCCTCCATGAAGTCGCGACCGCCGCCGCCGTGACAATGCTGCTCAATACCACCTGGTACGATGTCATATCCCTTGGCGTCGATGCGTTCTGCACCGACGATGGGAAGTTCGTCGTGAGCTACAGTTACGATTTTGTTCCCTTCTGTGACCACAGAGCCTCCTTTTAGCCACCCTGTGGGAGTAAGGATTCGTCCGTTGTAGATTTGTTTCATGGTTGGATGGTTCTTGCTTCAATATTTTGATGTGCAAAAGTAAGCAGAAATTCTGACTGGCACATCACTTCAGGGAAGTTTTTTATACTGAATATGGCAAAAGCGTACAATAAAAGTCGTTTTTTGTGGTTTATTATATAGTGAATATGGAAAGATACATATACCTTTTGCTTGCTCTCTGCCTCACATCATGCTCGTCGGTGGAGCGCATTGTGCGCCGCGCGGACAACGCATTGGCAATTGGCGAATATGCCGAAGCAGCGGCACTCTACAAGACAGCCTATCAGCGCACGCCCACCACCGACCGGTCTAAGCGTGGCGAGTTGGCATTCAAGCAGGCTGAGGCTTTCCGCCGATATGGAAATGCTGCGCGAGCACTGGGTGCTTATCGCAGTGCGGAACGCTACAAATATACAGATACAATAACTCTTGTGCGCGAAGGCGACATGATGCGTCTCATGGGCGACATGAAAGGTGCACAGAATGCCTATACCGCCTTTCTGGACTCAAATCCAGACAATGAGGCTGCCATTTTGGGCCTTCAGGCGGCGCGCGATGCAATGGAACGTCAGGGCGAGACCTCGGCCTGGACGGTGAAGCTTGCATCTCAGTTTAACTCTTCTCGCTCGGACTATTGTCCGGCCTTTCAGGGCTCTGATGCCTCGGCGCTGTACTTCAGCACGACGCGTCGGCAGGTGATGGGGGACGATCTTTCGGGCATCACGGCCATGAAGCCTGGTGACATCTACGTTGTGCGTAAAGATGAAAAGGGGAAATGGAAACAGCCAGAAGCTGTTGAAGGAGGTGTGAACTCGGAGTTTGATGAAGGCGCGTGTGCCTTTACGCCCGATGGCTCGAGAATGTATCTGACAGTTTGCAAGACAGATCCTCAATATCCGCGCATGGCTCAGATCATGGTATCAAGCCGCAGTGATGCCTCATGGGGTAAGCCGCAGGAGGTGCAAATTACGAAGGATACGCTCTCGAGCTATGCTCACCCGGCTGTTTCTCCCAACGGGCGCTGGCTTTATTTCACGAGTGACATGCCTGGAGGCTATGGTGGACTTGACCTTTGGAGGATGGAATTGAGCGCAAAGGGAGGCGTAGGTGTTGAGAATCTAGGCCCCGACATCAATACGTCGGGCAATGAATGCTTTCCTGCCTTTGGTCCTGGTGGTGAACTTTACTTCTCGTCGGATGGACGCCCCAAAAACTATGGTGGTCTTGATATCTATAGGGCTACGGAGGACACGTTGACAGGCCGATGGTTTCCAGAACATCTGCCTCGTCCGATGAATTCTCAGGGCGACGACTTTGGCATCACCTTTGAGGGAAAACATACGCGCGGCTTTTTCTCGTCCTCCCGCAGCACCGGGGGGCGCGGATGGGACAAACTCTATGAATTCTCCTATCCCGAGCAGCTACTGAGTGTAAAGGGGTGGGTCTACGAACAGGATGGTTATGAACTTCCCAAAGCGCAAGTGTTCATGGTTGGCAGCGATGGTACTAACCAGAAGCTTAGTGTGCTTTCAGATGGTTCCTTCGAACAGCCTGTCAAGGCAGGTGTTGAATACCTTTTCCTGGCCACTTGTCCTGGTTACCTCAACATTCAAGGAGCTTTGGTGCCCGAAGATATTGATGCTGAGCGGCAATACGTCCTGCAGTTTCCACTTCCGAGTATGAATATCCCCGTTCTCGTACGCGGTATTTATTATGAATTCGACAAGGCTACACTCACGCCTGAGAGCGAAGCTTCGCTCTCGAGGTTGGCGAAGTTGCTGACGGACAATCCTAACGTGACCATCGAACTCGCCTCACATTGTGACTATCGCGGTCGTGATGCCTATAATGACCGCCTTTCGCAGCAGCGTGCTGAGAGCGTCGTCCGTTATCTTATGGGACATGGTGTTGACTCGTTGCGCCTCACAGCGCGTGGCTACGGTAAGCGTCATCCCAAGACAGTCAGCCGTCGGATGGCAGAACTCTACCCTTTCTTGACACAGGGGGATACGCTGACGGAAGGCCGCGTCAAGAAGCTGAGTGCAAAGGAGGCCGAAGTGGCAAATGCCCTGAATCGTCGAACAGAGTTTCGTGTTCTATCCACGACCTACGGGTTGTTTGACGAGAAGGGACATCTGCGCACAGACCTTTTGCGCCCCAAACAATCTGAAGGGAACGAGGAGGGCGAAGAGGAAGAGTACGTAGAATACGACGAGGAATAAGGAACAATCATACAATGGAAAAAGGAGGAGCAAACACAAACGATGATTTCGCTCCCCCTTTTTTGTCTTACGATTTCGCTGCTTATTCCTCTACTTATTCCTGTGATATGACAGCTTTACGGAAGATGTCGCTGGCGAAAACAAAATCAAGAAGGCTTTGGTTTCCACTTCCGACGACTTCGTTCTTTGTGCCTTCCCATGCAGTGACGCCCTGGTTGATGTAGAGGATGTGCTCGCCGATGCCCATTACGGAGTTCATGTCGTGCGTATTGATGATGGTGGTCATGCCAAATTCTTTGGTGATGCCGTGGATGAGTTCGTCAATGACGAGGCTAGTACGAGGATCGAGTCCGCTGTTAGGCTCGTCGCAGAAAAGGTAGCGCGGGTTCATGCTGATAGCCCGTGCGATGGCTACACGTTTCTGCATGCCTCCCGAAATTTCATCAGGAAATTTATTCTCGGCCTCGAGCAGGTTCACGCGGTCAAGGCAGTATTCTGCGCGTCGGCGGCGTTCTTTGTAGCTGTCATCGGAAAACATGTCAAGGGGGAACATGACGTTTTCCAGTACACTCATGCTGTCAAAGAGTGCGGCACTCTGAAATATCATGCCCATCTCACGGCGCAGTAACGTGCGTTCTTTCTTTTTCATGCCCACAAAGTCGCGGCCGTCATAGAGCACTTCGCCGCTGGTGGGTTCAAAGAGCCCCACGACACACTTCATCAGGACTGTTTTCCCCGAGCCGCTCTGGCCGATGATGAGGTTTGTCTTTCCGTTATCGAAGGTCGTGTTGATGTCTTTCAGCACATCCTTGTCTTCAAAACTTTTGTATAGATGTTTGAGTTCTATCATGAGAGTATGTTCGTCAGGAAGAGGTCGGAAAAGAGAATGAGCATGCTACTCGAGACCACGGCATTGGTTGACGCTTTACCCACGTCTATGCTACCACCCTCCACCGTATAGCCGAAGAAACTGGAGACGCTGGCGATAATGAAGGCGAAGAAAAGACTTTTGATAGCTCCCATCCAGAAAAACCAAGGCACGAAGTCATGCTGCATGCCAGCCGTGAGGTCTGTGGCTGTGATGATGTGCCCCACCCATGCGGTTGCGTAGGCTCCTATGACGCCGCTGACAGTACTGAAGATGACGAGCAATGGAATCATGGTCACGAGTCCCAAAATCTTGGGCAGAATGAGAAACGAGGCCGAGTTGACCCCCATGATTTCCAATGCGTCAATTTGTTGTGTCGTGCGCATAGTACCAAGCTCTGAGGCGATATTGGAACCAACTTTCCCTGAGAGGATTAGGCACATAATGCTTGAGGAAAACTCCAAGAGCATGATTTCGCGCGTCACGTAGCCGCTGACCCATAATGGCATCCATGCGCTCTGTATATTGAGTTTGATTTGTATGCAGATGACGGCGCCAATGAAGAAGGAGATGAGCAGAACGATGCCTATGCTGTCAGTGCCCAGCTGTGCCATCTCTTTCAGATACTGTTTCCCGAACATGCGCCAACTCTCGGGCTTGCGGAAGGTGCGACCCATGAGTTCAACATATCGTCCGGTAGAATGAAGAAAGCGTTGGATAAACATTTCTTAAAAATCAATATGCGGCGCGAAGATACATCTTTTCCAGAAAAAAGCGTACTTTTGCGCCACATAACACATACGCAAAAAGCATGAAACAATATCAGGACCTCTTGCGCGAGATTTTGGAGCATGGCGTTGTCAAGACTGACCGCACGGGGACGGGCACAAGAAGCATCTTTGGCCATCAGATGCGCTTTCACATGGCCGATGGTTTCCCGCTCCTCACGACCAAGAAACTTCATCTGAAGAGTATCATCTACGAACTCCTGTGGTTTCTTCAGGGCAACACCAACGTGCACTATCTTCAGGCGCACGGTGTGAGAATCTGGAACGAATGGGCCGATGCCGACGGCGAATTAGGTCCCGTCTATGGTCACCAATGGCGCTCCTGGCCTACCTACGACGGTGGCACCATTGACCAGATTGCTCAGGCTGTCGACCTCATCAAATACCATCCAGACTCTCGACGCATCGTTGTCTCGGCTTGGAACGTGGCGGAAGTATCGCGCATGGCACTTCCCCCGTGTCACCTCCTTTTCCAGTTCTATGTTGCGGAGGGGCGTCTGAGCCTCCAGCTCTATCAGCGGTCCGCCGACACTTTCCTCGGCGTTCCCTTCAACATAGCAAGCTATGCTCTCTTGCTGCGGATGATGGCTCAGGTGTGCAATCTTGAAGCGGGTGACTTCATTCACACTACGGGCGACACTCACCTCTACCTCAACCACCTTCCACAGGCCGAATTGCAGCTTACGCGCATGCCGCGCCCCCTACCCCGCATCATCATCAATCCCGACGTCAAGGATATCTTCTCCTTCCGCTTCGAGGACTTTGAACTCACGGGCTACGACCCATACCCTCACATAAAAGCTGACGTTTCCGTATGATAAGTATTATCTGTGCCCTTGACGAGCGCCGTGCCATAGGCTATCAAAACCAACTGCTCTTTCATCTGCGGGCTGACCTAAAACGTTTCCGTACGCTGACATCGGGACATACCGTCGTGATGGGGCGTCGTACCTTTGAATCGCTGCCCAAAGGAGCCTTACCCAACAGGCGCAACATTGTACTTTCGCGTAGCGGATTCACCGCCCCTGGTGTGGAGGTGTTCCCATCCCTTGAGGAGGCTATGAGACATTCCCGTGCCGACGAGAAAGTCTTCATCATTGGTGGGGAAAGTGTCTATCGCGAGAGCATGCCCATTGCCGACCGTCTACTACTCACCCTCATACGGGCAGAAGCGGCACATGCTGATACGTTCTTTCCTGATGTAGATTGGGATGAATGGGTACTCTACAGCGAGGAAACGCATGAACCCGACGATGAGAATTCAGCGTCTTATTCATTTTGTAACTACGTTCGAAGGTCTTAGGAATGAATTGTATGCGCCGTATCTTTCCCCTCCTGCTTTTCCCCTTCCTGGCGATGATGGCTACGAAGGGTGCGGAACCCGTGCGCCCCGTATCGGAGCATCTTCGCATCATTTGCACGACCGACGTCCACGGAAACTATTTCCCTTACGACTTCATTCATAATGTGGACGGCGAGGGCAGCCTCGCGCGTATATATAATTATGTGCAAGAAGAACGCAGGCGCTATGGTGCTGACAACGTCCTTCTCCTTGATGCCGGCGATATCCTCCAAGGACAGCCTCCCGCCTACCATTCCAACTATGTTGATACGACATCGGTACACGTTTGTGCGGACGTTATGAACTACATGGGATATGATGCGGCTACCATTGGTAACCACGATGTCGAGACCGGACACAAAGTCTACGACCGTTGGGTGGGTCAGTGTCGTTTCCCCATCTTGGCGGCAAATGTCATGGGTTGCAGAGGTGAGCCCTATTGGAAGCCTTACGTCATTGTGGAAAAAGGGGGCTTGCGGATAGCCGTGTTAGGACTGCTGACTCCTGCGATACCTCAGTGGCTTCCCGAGAACCTCTGGAGCGGTCTGCTTTTTCATGACATGGTAGCAGCCGCCCGGCGCTATATGCCCGAAATCAGGCGTGAGGCTGACTTTGTCGTAGGCCTGTTTCATTCGGGTATGGGTTCGTTGCCTTCCGGTACGACTTACTTTATGGGTGACGAGAACGCCACACAGGCGGTGGCACGTCTGGTACCTGGCTTCGACATCATCTTCTGTGGACATGATCATCGGCGTGCAGATACAACCGTCGTCAACATAGTAGGTTGCGAGATTCCGGTGCTCAACGCTGGCCCATCTGCTCACTTCGTTGCTTCAGCTACAATCCACACGCATTGTCCAACATCTGCGTGTACGATGAGGCAGCAAGTCAAAGAAGAAACGGGTGTGCGCGCGTCCATAACCCATGAGCTCATAGACATCCGAGGACAAGAGCCCGAGCGTGCTTTCATGCGTCATTTTCGCAAGCGTATCAAGGCAGTGAAGGACTATTCAAGTCAGAAGTTGGCAACTAATCCCGCTCCGCTATCTTCGCGCGATGCCTTCTTCGGCCCTTCGCCCTTTGTTGACTATATCCATACCCTGCAACTCCAACTAACAGGAGCCGACATCAGTTTTGCAGCTCCCTTAGGATTTGATGCCACACTACCGGAAGGTATTCTGCATATGGGCGACATGTTCACTCTCTATCCCTTTGAGAATCGCCTCTATGTCATGAGGCTCACCGGGCGGGAGATCAAGGATTTCCTTGAATACAGCTATGCCGGATGGATAAGGCAGCAGGCTGCTGACAATGTTGGCAACGCCGAGAGCCATCTGCTCAATTTCCGTTCCACCACGCCCCTGCCCGACCCTTCCGAGCATTGGAAACTTCTTGCTGTTCCCTCTTTCAATTTTGATTCAGCTGCAGGACTTCGCTATGTGGTTGATGTGACGCGCCCGCATGGCGAGCGTGTCATTGTGGAGTGCCTGGCCGACGGGCGCCCCTTCTCTCCCGATTCAACCTATAGTGTTGCCCTCAACTCCTATCGCGGCAATGGCGGAGGCGGCCATCTCACCGAGGGAGCTTGCATTCCACGCGAAAAGTTGTCAGACCGCATAGTGTGGAGTACGCCGCTTGACCTGCGTCACTATATGGCTGAAGCCTTACGGCGTGATGGCACAATACGGGCACGCACCCTGGACCACTGGCGCTTTGTGCCTAAAGACATTGTCCAACCCCTCGTCCAGCGCGACCGCAAGATTCTATTCCCTCAGGATTTCTGATAGTTATGTCCACAATAGACATCGGAAGAGGGCGTGCTCAAATGCGTGACTTCAAAAACAGATTTGTCACAGCGGGGAGCACTTTCAAAAAACAGGCGCACAATCCCGAAAGGAGAATTGTGCGCCTGTTCTAGTTGTGATACCTCGAGAGGGTTGTGCCTTTACTTCTTATGTGTCCTTTTCTTGAGTTCTTCCTGCTGTTCCTGGAGGGCTTGCAGGCGTGAGGCAAGACCGCTGGGACGGCGGTTGGGATTGTCCTTGTTGGCACGATAGTTCTCTTCAAGCTTTGCCAACAGACGGGCATCGTCGGTCGTACGACGGAGATACCACATGGTCAGGGCTGACGTAAGCAGAGAGATGAAGTAGTAGTAGTTCAGGCCACTGGAATACTTGTTGAACATGAAGAAGAAGAAGACGGGCATGAGGAACATCATCCATTGCATGAGCTTCATCTGCTGAGCCTGTTCGCCTGACATGCTTTCGCGCTGTTGGCGCATCGTCATCCAGCTGTAGAGGATGTTGGTGCCACAGAATAGTAGACAGAATAGTGAGAGGTGGTCGCCCAACCAGGGAATATCGCGTCCGAAGTCGATGAGCGTGTCGTAGGTGGAGAGGTCGTCGGCCCAAAGGAACGACTGCTGTCGTAACTCGAAGGCATTTGGCACAAAATTGAACATGGCAATCCAGATAGGCATCTGTATGAGCATGGGGAGGCATCCCCCCATGGGGCTCACGCCATACTGCTGGTAGAGCTGCATCATTTCCTGCTGCTTCTTCATGGCATCCTCCTGCTTGGGATACTTCTCGTTCAGAGCATCCACTTTCGGTTTCAGTACACGCATCTTGGCACTTGACAGGTAGCTCTTTCGCGTTGTGGGATAGACGATGACGCGAAGGAGGAGCGTGATGATGAGCAGCACGATGCCCATGTTCATGCCGAAGCCTGTCAGGAAATCAAAGACGTATATGGTGAAAAAGCGGTTGATCCACCGTACGATGGGCCAGCCCAGGTAAACGAGTTTCTCAAGGTGCAGGTCACGCTCGCCGAGTCGGTAGTCTTCCATCGACTGTAGATAGCGATATTGGTTGGGGCCAAAATAGAACTGCATCTGAGCCTCAGTGCCTCTCAGTGGAATACTGAGGTCCGCGCTGTATTCCTTGACGAATCCACTACCCTCTTTGGCGGGTATGCTGCGCAACGAGGTGGCTTGCATGAGCTCGGGGCTAATGACAACTGCGCTGAAGTATTGGTTTTTGAAGGCGACCCATTGCACACTACGCTCGGGACGTTGCTCGTCAGCTTTCTGTTCGTTGAGTTTCTCGGTGTCGCCGTCATCCTCGCGGTAGGTCAGCGTGGAGTACATGTTCTCAAAGTAGAGGCCTTTCTCCTGTTGGCGCACGCGGTCCTGCCATTGCAGGCCGATTGTCTTGGCCTTGAAGGCGTGCCCTTCGAAGCGTGCCATCAGGTTGACCATATAGGTACCTGGCAAGAGCGAGTATGAAAGGATGAGTCGGTCGCCGGCAGTGGATGCCAGTTGCAGGGTGGCCGTAGAGTCAGTCTGAGCAACAGTCTCAAAGTGGTAGGCTGCTGTGTTGTAGATTCCGTTAATGGTCTCAAACTGCAGGTTCATCTGCGAGGTGGTATCATCGAAGAGGACAAGCTCGGCATCTTCGCGGCCGGCATGGAAATCGTGGTATGACTTGAAATTCTTGAGGCGTACCGCCTTCACCGTTCCGCCTTGCGGGTTGAGCTCTATGCTCACCTTGTCGTTATGAAGGACAATGGGCTTGAGTGCAACAAGTGCGCTGTCTGTCTGAAGAGCCACAGCGGCATGGAAAATGTCGGCTGTGTCGGCAGCGGCTCCGGCTTGAGCCTTGGCAATCTCGTCTGCCAGTGTGGCAGGTTTTGCTTCTTTTGATTCGGGCTGTGTCTGTTGCTGTGTTTGTACCCGCGTGGTGTCGGCAGCAAGAGCTTCTCGGTATTTTTCTTGTTGGTTTGTATTCCACCAGCCGAAGCCAATAAGTACTACGGCGATGAGTATCAATCCTGTGATTGTGTTTTTGTCCATGTATGGTGGTTTAGCGTTTTTTGACGGTTGAATTGACTATTACTTTTTAGCTGCTTCGCGTATGAAGTCGAGGAACAGAGGATGGGGATGGAGAACGGTGGAGCTGTATTCGGGGTGGAACTGCGTGCCAACATACCAGCGATGGCTGGGCACTTCGACGATTTCCACCAGTCCACTGTCGGGATTGATGCCCGTGCACATCATGCCGGCCTCTTCGTACCGGGTGCGAAAGTCGCTGTTGAACTCATAGCGGTGGCGATGACGTTCTCGAATCTCCTCCTTGCCGTAGATGGTACGCACGCGGCTGCCTTCGCTGAGCGTGCAGGCATAGCCTCCAAGGCGCATCGTGCCTCCCATGTTCGTGATGTTTTTCTGCTCCTCCATGATGTCGATGACGTTATGCTTTGTCGTGGGATTCATCTCCACGCTGTTGGCATCGCTAAAGCCCAGCACGGTACGTCCGAACTCAATAACCATCATCTGCATGCCCAGGCATATTCCGAAGGTAGGCACGTCGTTCTCGCGGCAATAGCGTGCAGCCGTGATTTTTCCCTCAATGCCACGCTGTCCGAAGCCGGGGCAGATGACGACTCCGTCAAGGCCACTCAGCTTTTCTGTGACGTTCTCGGGTGTAATATATTCGGAGTTGACGAAAAGGGTGCGCACTTTGAGATCGTTGTAGGTTCCAGCTTGCGAGAGGCTTTCAAGGATACTCTTATAGGCATCTTGCAGGTCGTATTTCCCGACGAGGCCGATGCGGACTTCGCGTGTAGCCTTGTGTCGTCGTTCCAGAAAGTTGCGCCATGGACCAAGTCCCGGAGTTTCGCCGACGGGGAGTCCCATCTTACGCAGGATGGCTGCGTCAAGTCCCTGTTCCTGCATTCGCACGGGCACCTCGTAGATAGTAGGTTGATCCAGGCTTTGTACCACGCAGTCGGGTTCTACATTGCAGAAGTTTGCCACCTTCTTCTTGAGTCCGGCATTTAGTTCGTGCTCAGTGCGTAGAACGATGACATCGGGCTGGATACCGATGCTTTGCAGTTCCTTGACGCTGTGTTGTGTGGGCTTTGTCTTCAATTCTCCGGCAGCGGCCAGGTAGGGGACGTAGGTGAGGTGGACGCAGACGGCATTCGTGCCAAGCTCCCATTTCAGTTGGCGGATAGCTTCAAGGAAAGGCAAGCTTTCGATGTCGCCCACGGTGCCTCCCACTTCGGTGATTACGAAGTCGTAGTGGTACATTTTGCCGTTTAGTAGCATGGCGCGCTTGATTTCATCGGTGATGTGAGGCACGACCTGTACTGTCTTTCCCAGATAGTCGCCCCTACGCTCTTTGTCAATGACATTCTGGTAGATGCGCCCCGTTGTCACGTTGTTATTGGCAGATGTGCGGATGCCCGTGAAACGTTCGTAGTGTCCCAGGTCAAGGTCAGTTTCGCGTCCGTCATCTGTTACGTAGCATTCTCCGTGCTCATAGGGATTCAGCGTACCTGGGTCCACGTTGATGTAGGGGTCAAACTTCTGAATCGTAATGTTGAAACCACGTGCTTGCAGAAGCTTTCCGATGGAGGCAGCAATGATGCCTTTCCCAAGCGAGGAGGCTACGCCACCCGTCACGAAGATGTATTTTGTATCCATATCAAGAGATAAAAGTGTTACTTTTAAGGCGCGAAAATAGTATAAATGTTATAAAGCACAAAATGCGATGCTCGAAAATCGCTTTTCATTTCAGCAGTTTTTGCATCAACGCAAGGTCTTCGTACTCTCCCATTCGGAAATGCCATGCGGGCAGGACGGCCACCTGTTCGTATCCTTGGGATAGGAAGAGCTGCATGCTTGCAGGATTGTGTCGGAGCGAGACATGGGCATAGAGCATGCGGAGGTTGAGGCGAAGGCGTGCGTGGTCATCAAGCCAGCGAAGCATCTCTGTGGCTACTCCCCGCTTGCGTTCGGCGCGTAGGACGGCAACGCCTACTTCCGCACTCCGGTCGGTGGGGGAATAGTTGGTCAGGTCAAGCGTCCCAAGCATGCGGCCCTCGTCATTCTCAGCCACGAGTCGAAGCTGGCCGGCAGTCAACAAATCCTGCCCTTGTTGTTCCACGTAGCGGAGGAGTGCGAAGTGGGAGTACGGACCGCCAGGTGTGCAGACGTCCCACATGTCGGGGTCGTTCTCAAGGTCATAGAGGAGGGTCAAGTCCTCCGGTTCCAATGCGCGGAAGTTCATCTTCTGTGATTATCTGGTAGGACGTAAATGTCGCCTCCCGTCACGAGCGTAGAGGTATCAGGATAGAAAAATCCCATGTATCGGTGGTGCGTGCCGTCGGCAAAATTGCGCAGCACGTCACCATAGTTGAACTGCTCCATGTCGTAGGCCACAAAAAGGGCTTCGCGCGCTTCTTCCAGCATTTCGTGCCCGCCCTCATGTGTCGTGGCATCGGCTTCTACGCAGGTCATTTCAAGACCGAAATGCCGGGCCAGCGCCAAGGCTTGCTCGGCGTTGCGTCCCACATAGCAGCAGCGCCATGCCTGCGGGCGAGGTGGGAAGAGGCTCTCGCGGGCACCGTTCCACTTCCGCGCCATGAGTGCGCAGAGCGCGCGTCCCAAGATGGCCATCTGTACGGGAAGGGCCAGCAGGAGGCTGGCTTGGCGATAGTGTTTGCGGAAGAACAGGAGCATGGCCTGATAGAACACATGGACGTACCGATATGAGTTCTTCTGTGTGCTCTCGCCTTTGTAGTGCAGGATAGGTGTGGGAAGATAGTAGTTTTTGTATCCGCCGAGCAGGAGACGATAGGAAAGATCGATGTCCTCGCCATACATGAAGAATTGCTCATCGAATAATCCCACCTTTTCGAGTGCTTCGCGGCGTGCCATCATGAATGCTCCGCTGATGATGTCAATTTCTGCTGCCTCCTCCTTGTCAAGATAGCGCAGGTAGTAGCGTCCGAAGAGGCGGCTATGGGGAAAGACCGAGGCCAGTCCACTCATTTTGCAGAATGCGGTCCAGGGCGTAGGTAGACCGCGTCGCGACTCGTAGGCAAACGTGCCATTGTCCTTCAGCATCTTGACGCCGAGGGCTCCGAGCTGTGGATGGGCATCGGCAAATCGGAGGCAGTCGCCCAATGTGTGCTCCGTGATGACTGTATCGGGATTGAGAAACAGTACATAGCGCCCATGGGCCATTTTGACAGCGAGATTGTTAGCCTTACCGAATCCCAGGTTGTTCCCGCTGTCAATGATGCGGAGATTGGGATAGTCGCTATGGGAAAATCGCTGGCGAAGGAAGTCGGTGCTACCGTCAGTACTTGCATTATCCACGACAAACACCTCGACCTCCAAACCTTCAGAGGCGGCAAATACACTGTGCAAGCACTGTTCCAGATAGTGCTTGACGTTATAGCTTACGATGATGATACTGAGGTCCTTCATCAATTATCCTTTTCTTCCTCCGATTGTGCATTTTCATTGATAGCCTTCTCGTCAACGTATGTGGGCCAGCACAGCAGGCTGCCGGCGAGGGCAAGCAGCGCACTGTAGAGTGCTGTCTGGCTGAAGGAGCCGGCGTAGTAGAGGAAGAGGCTGGGGAAAATCGCGATAGCGAGAATGACAAGGCGGCGGTTGTTCCACCGGCGGTGGGCAGGTAGCGTGGAGCGTGCCCCAGCGGCATAAAGCTCGGCTTTAACGCGCTGGAACGCAAACAGGCGGCAAGCCAGATAGGTGCCTCCGACTGCCGTGATGAAGCAGAACAGGTTGGCGGCATATTCTCCTCCGGCACTCATTGGAAGGAAGCCTTGGGGAAGCAGAGATAGTTCCTGTAGTAAAATCCATAAAAATGCTGTTAACCAGATTGCTATGAAAGCAATGCGTTGATGTTTCATATTGTTTTCAGATGCTATAGGTTATGCTTTGTTCTTAAGATCGACCCTTGCCCGTATGCTGCGGCCCAGAGTCACCTCGTCGGCGTATTCCAAGTCGTCGCCCACGGAGAGGCCGCGCGCCAAAGTGGTCAGCCTGACAGGCATACCCTCAAGGCGCCGCGAGATGTAGAAGTTGGTCGTGTCGCCCTCCATCGTGGGACTCAAGGCAAAGATGACTTCTTTCACATCGCCCGTGGCCACCCGTTCCACGAGAGGGTCAATCTCCAGTTGCGAGGGACCCACACCGTCCATCGGAGAGATGATTCCTCCCAGGACGTGGTAGAGCCCGCGGAATGCTCCTGTCTGTTCAATGCTCAGCACGCTGCGCACGTTTTCCACCACGCAGATCGTGCTGTGGTCGCGGAGCGGATTGGCGCAGATGTCGCACACGTCGGTGTCGGAGATGTTGTGGCAGACGCTGCAATACTTCACATTGTCAACCAGTGCCGTCAGGCTTTCTGCCAGGGCGTGAGCCTCCTCGGGTTTCTGCTTTAGCAACTTCAGCACGAGTCGCAAAGCGGTGCGGCGTCCGATGCCGGGAAGTTTTGCAAACTCACTGACGCAACGTTCCAAAAGACGTGAAGGGTATTGTTGTTCCATAAGCGGCTGCGAAGATAGGAATTTTCCCTTTAAAAATGCGCAAGTCACAAATGTTTTGCTACATTTGCACGGCATAAAACAAACTAAACATAAATTCACGATGAAACTAAGAACTATCATTATGGCAACAACTATGGCGACAGTAGCAGCAGCTGGAGCTCAAGAAGCCAAGCCGGACCTGATGACCCCGGAAACGCTTTGGCAGTTGGGGCGTATCGGTCATGTCACGCTGTCACCCTCAGGGGAATCCCTGCTTTTCAATGTTACCCACTATAGCAAGGAAGCGAACAAGGGGACGTCAACCTTCTACACGCTTGACCTCAAGCAGCCTGGCGATGTGGAAAGGCAATGTCGCAGGACGCTGAAGGGCAGCAAGCCTACCTTTCTGAGGGACGGCAAGCGCTTTCTCTTCCTTGCTCCGGGTGGCAAACTCTGCCTCACTCCCACTTCCAACCTTAATGCCGACAAAGATATGGCCGAGTTGATGCGCCCTTTGGCCGACAACGTTGACGACTATCTCCTTTCACCCGACGAGCGCCATATCATCGTTGTCCGCATGGTGCCTTCGACAGCCAGTATTGCCGCTCCCGAAGCCGACCTTCCGGAGGCTACCGGCATGGTCATCAACGACCTGATGTATAAACATTGGGATCACTACGTTGACCAAGTGCCCCACCCTTTCCTCTACGAATTTGATGGCGAGAAACTCGTTGGCGAGCCTACCGACCTATTGGAGGGCGAACCCTATGAGTGCCCGATGGAACCCTTCGGGGGTGCCGAACAACTATGCTTCAGTCCCGACGGGAAGCAGATAGCCTATACCTGCCGTAAGAAGACGGGGCGCGACTATGCTATTTCCACCGACTCGGACATCTACCTCTACGATATTGCGAAGAAACGTACCGTACGCAACCTCTGCAAGCCCGAAGCCTATGGCGAACTGGAGCGCGACCCATTGCGCTCGCTCGAGCACCAGGCCGTCAATGCAAAAGGCGGTGCCGACTGCAACATGGGTTACGACACGAATCCGCAGTTCTCGCCCGACGGCAACTTCGTGGCTTGGCTTTCAATGGAGCGCGACGGCTACGAGAGCGACCGGCAGCGTCTCTGTCTCTACCATCTCAATACGGGTACGAAACGCTACATAACCGAACAGTTTGAAAGCGGCGTTGACGAATTTCTCTGGGCACCCGGCGGCCACACGCTTTATTTTACAGGCGTATGGCACGGCAAGACGAATGTCTATCGCACGAACATTGAGGGCGACGTTGTCCAGCTGACCGACGATCAGGCCGATTATGGCCTTTGCGCCATTTCGCCTGACGGACATACGCTCTACGTGAAGCGTCACTCCATGGAAGTGCCCGACGACATCTATCGCCTTGCCCTGCCCGAAGCGCGCATCCCCCAGTCTGGACAATCAGACACCAATTCTCTGGGGCGTGAAAGCAATGCAGTCGCCAGCCTCTATCGCCTCACAGAAGTAAACCGTGACATCTACCGCACGTTGGCCGTCGGCAAGTGTGAAGAAAGGTGGGTGAAGACCGTCGACGGAAAGGACATGCTCTGTTGGGTGGTCTATCCGCCACACTTCGATCCGGCGAAGAAGTATCCCGCTCTGCTTTTCTGCGAGGGCGGTCCGCAGAGTCCCGTCAGCCAGTTTTGGAGCTACCGATGGAACTTCCAGATCATGGCCGCCAATGGCTATGTCGTCATTGCACCCAATCGCCGTGGACTTCCCGGCTTCGGCATGGAATGGCTTGAGGAAATCTCCGGCGACTACACCGGACTCTGCATGCAAGACTACCTCAGTGCCATTGACGATCTCGCCCGCGAGTCCTATATAGACAATGAACGCCTCGGCGCAGTAGGTGCTTCCTTCGGAGGTTTCAGCGTCTACTGGCTGGCCGGCAACCACGACAAGCGCTTCAAGGCTTTTATTGCCCACGATGGCATCTACAATACGCAACAGCAGTATGTAGAGACTGAGGAGATGTGGTTCCCTAACTGGGACCTCAAGTCGGCTCCATGGCTGAAAGCAGCCGACGGACAGGTGCAGAAGGCCTTTGCCGAGAGTCCCCACCTCTACGTAGACCGTTGGGACACGCCCATCCTCTGCATTCACGGACAGCGCGACTTCCGCATTGAATATACGCAGGCCGAGAGCGCCTTCAACGCAGCCCGCATGCGTGGAATCGATGCCCAGCTACTCCTCTTTCCCGATGAGAACCACTGGGTTCTGAAACCTCAAAACGGCATCCTGTGGCAACGTACCTTCTTCCGCTTCCTTGACAAGTACTTAAAGCACTAAAGGTGTGTTCTATAAATCGCCTTCAGATCATTCAGAAATCATCGAAGTCTTCACGTAGAGCATACCACACGATAGAAAAAATCTATAGCACATACCTAAAGAAGTGATAAAGAAATCCATACTCCTTGCATTCCTCCTTGCTTCATTTTCTCTTCAAGTCCAAGGGCAAGCTGTCATCTTTCCACAAGAGAAGCAGGCAGGTGCGGCGCGCCTTTCTGAGGATGCCACGACCTTCATCATTGCAAACGACCTTCTGAGTGCGAATTATGGCTACACTGGCTCCTCGCTTTATTTCCGTTACTGTCAGGCCTTGCAGTTGATGCAGTCGGACGACCTTTTTGAGATTACCCTGGGCGATGGCACGACGGCCGGCTCGTCCCAAATGACCCTGAAGGACGTGAAGGCAGTCAGTCTTGAAGGAAAGCCTGAAGCAGCACGTGGCAGTGAGAGAATTCCGGGAAAAGGATTAGAGGCGACCTTTTCCTACAAGAACTTGACCATACTGTGGCGAGCCATCCTGCGCAACGGCAGCCATTATCTTCGCAACGAGTTGGAGATAACGGCTTCGCGTGCCACAGCGATGAAGCGCATCACTGCCATGAACTACCATACGGAGCCCATGCCCGTGTCCGAGCTGCCCGAAGTAGTGGGGAATACTCGCGGCGCGGTCCTGGCGAACAATCGCATATTTGCTGGATTGGAGACGCCAATGGGCATCGTCGAAGTAGTGTCTTCCAACGAGTCGGCTGTATGGAGCTATGATGCTTGGCAGGCAAATAGTTTTGTGGGCATGGCAAGTGAAGACGTGCCTCAGGGCATCCTCTCATTGGGTTTCAGTGCCGCCCAGGTGAATTGCCTGTCAGGCGAGCTCTCCTTTGAACGTTCCGGAACACAGACTGTGACATTCCAATATGCAAGCGGAGAGCACCGCCTCAACATGGTGGGCGTTGACATTGTGGATCAGTTGACAGGGCAAGTCGTCAGCAGCGACTATCACATCGGCTATACCGGCAATCAGAAAAAGGACAATGTCTATACGCTCCACATACCGGAAGCAAGCCGTTTCTACCTCGTCCGCTATTTTGTGGAGACAAAGACGGAGACCGTCACAAGCTCGGGGTCGATCACCTGGAGTGGTAATGTATCAATGAATACCATAGATGGTAGCGGCTACGACACGGCTACTCTACGCGGTGTCTGGGAGCGTCCCACGACGCTGGCCGCCGGAGAGACGTGGAAGGTGAGTAGCGTAGTGGGTCTCATCGCACCGGGACAAGCGCGCCGAAGCTTCCTCTGCTACAGCGAGCGCGAACGCGCCGTCCCCTGGCGCCCCATGCCCATCTATGTGTCGTGGTACGAGCTTAACATTGACCGCAACAACAACGCCAACTACGATGGCAACATGACCAGCGAGCAGTGCGTAGACGTTGTCAGCCGGTGGAAGACAGATTTCTACGATAAGTACGGCGAGAAACCTGCAGCCTTTGTCTGGGACGACGGATGGGATCAGTATGGCACGTGGGGCTTCAACAAGAATTTCCCCGACGGCTTCTCGCCCGTCGACAATGTGGCGCGGCAGATGGGGAGTGGCATCGGGGCATGGCTCGGCCCCGTGGGCGGATATGGTCAGAGCGGCAGCTATCGGCGCAACTATTGGGCAAACCGTGGCGGCATGCAACTCTCCAACAAGGCTTACTACGACACGTTCTACAATGCGTGCCGGAGTATGATCGACAACTACGATTTCCGCTTCTTCAAGTTTGACGGAATCAGTGCGCAGTTTAGCTCCGTAGGACCTGACGAGGGGGCTACGGGCATCGAGAATGCTGAAGGCATCATCCGCATAGAGGAAGCCATCCGCGGCCTCAAGCCCGACATCTTCCTCAACACGACAGTGGGCACGTGGGCGTCGCCTTTTTGGTACCATGTGACTGACGCCACCTGGCGCCAAGAGAACGACTACGGAGAGATTGGCAACCAGGGAACCGATCGAGAGAAGTGGATCACCTATCGTGACCGCCTCGTCTATCAGAACTACGTCCAGAACTCCCCGCTCTGCCCCATCAACACGCTGATGACGCACGGATTCATACTCTCCAACTTCGGGGCCGTGGCTAAGAACATGGCCTACAAGGGTGTACTCAACGAACTGCGCTGTGCCTTTGCCTGTGGTAGCGGGATGGTTGAGCTCTACAATGACTATGCACTCATGAACTCCATCAACAATGGCAAACTCTGGGAGGACCTTGCCGACTGCATACGTTGGCAACGCGAGAATGCTGACGTCCTGCCCGACGTACACTGGGTGGGTGGCAATCCCTGGGATGGCTCAAAGGTCAACATCTATGGATGGGCCTCCTGGAATGGGAAAAAGGCCACCCTCGCCCTGCGCAATCCTTCTGCATCGCGAAAGGGCTATACGTTCACTCTTCGTGAGGCTCTTGACATTCCGGCCTACGTGCCTTCCACCACAACGGTACGCCTGACCAAGGCCTTCGAACAAGGTGATACGCGCGGTCTCGACGAGAATACTGCCATTGGCATTGACGAGTCGCTGACGGTATCGCTGAGCGGCAGTACGGTCTACGTCTGGAACGGCGTCATGGACGACGGCACTATCGCGGTGAAGACGCCGACGCTCTCATCTTCTGAAGACGCGCGCGTCTACGACCTGCAGGGACGTCGCCTCAGCCGTTTGCCAAGGCGCGGCCTCGTCATACGCGACGGCCGCAAAGTGCTGAGGTAGATTTGTCTCCACTCCAAATTCCCAAGTTTTGGAATTGCTCAAGTTTCTGACATCCCACATGCAATCTATCTATAAGCACCGAGACGGGGCATGAGTCTTGGCTATGCTTTTTTAAGGTGGACGCATATGTGAATATGGAAAATCTTTTTTGCAAAAAAAACTGCCACCTCTGCTACCCAGTCTTTGTATTTGATTTATCTACAGAATGTTGCGGGCATCGTCTGGGTAGCAGTAGGTAGCAGTGTGGCGCCGGAAAAAGGGGCTTAGCATGCCGTTTCCTTCCTATTCCCTTGGCCGCGCGGGCGGAGCGATTACACCCTCAAGATGTAATCTTTGGGCTTTCTTTAATTTTTCCAACGCCTTTGGTTTTTTTTCCAAAGGCGTTGGAAAATACCCTCTGTGTCTGCAAGGCGGAGCGTCATTCATCCCTCTGCGAACAGCGTGCTTCAATAGGTTTGTATAGGAATTGAGGCGACACGATAAGCCACTTTTTACATCAGAAGCGGTACGCTAAGCAGGATGCTGGCGCTGTGTAAGGTGATTTTTGACGTAACGAGGGAAGGTTTTCGCCTCCCAAAACGGCGTTTCAGCCCCCCAAAAGTACATGGTGGCAACACGCTAAGCTAAGTATTCTTAAGTCCTTACTGCTACCCACTGCTACCCGATGAGCGCTTGTAACGTATTGGCAATGTGTAGGCTACTGGGATCGGGTAGCAGAGGTGGCAGTTTTCGTCACACAAAAACCGCCCACATTCCTGATGCGGAATGCGGGCGGCTTTTCGTGTAAACTCTGTTATTGTAGAGCGTGGATTTTTAAGCCTCTGCGGGGGCCTCGGCTGTTTCTTCAGCGGGAGCTTCCGTAGCCTCAGCTGCTGCCTCGGCGGCAGCGGCTGCAGCTGCAGCGCGCTTCTCAGCCACTTTCTCTGCAATCTTTTCGTTCACTTTCTTTTCCTCCTCCAGGCGGGCTGCGAAGGCTGCCTTCTTGGCATCGGCCACTTTGGCTGCGACAGCGCCCAACTTGCGGTCGCGTTCTGCCTTCCAAGCGTCGAACTTAGCCTGAACGGCGGATTCGTCGAATGCGCCTTTCTTTACGCCACCCTTGAGGTGCTTCATGAGGAGCACACCCTCGCGGGAAAGGATGTTGCGTACGGTGTCGGTGGGCTGAGCGCCTACCTCGAGCCAGTAGAGGGCACGATCGAACTTCAAGTCTACTGTGGCGGGATTTGTGTTGGGGTTGTAGGTGCCCAACTTTTCGATGAAGCGACCATCACGTGGTGCTCGGGCGTCGGCTGCGACGATGCTGTAGAAAGCATAGCCTTTACGGCCGTGACGCTGCAATCTGAGTCTTGTTGCCATTTTGTTGTTTTGATGATGTTTGAATGTTAGACTTATGCCGCTATCTCGTAACGGCGGCGCGAAAGTACGACATTTTCTTAAAACCAGAAAGTTTTCCTTCCAAAAATTATCGTTTCACCATCGAGGCGCGCACGAGGTAGAGGACGATGAGGGCGTAGACGAGAAGGCTTAGTGCAACGGATGCGGGCGAGTCTGTCCAGCCGGAAATCTGGAGGTCAATGCCGCCGAAGGTGAGCCCGGCGCTGACCACACCCATGAGTGCTCCGCCAGCGATGAATCCGCTGGCCAGAAGGGTGCCACGCTCGCCGCGCAGGGCGTTGAGGGCTTCGTCCCTCGAACTGTGGGTCACAAAGTGGTTGATGAGTCCGCCGACGATGAGCGGGAGGTTGAGGTGGAGGGGAATGAACATGCCGAGTGCGAAGGCCAAGGCCGATATGCCGAGGCGGTCAAGGAGGATGGCCATGAGGGCTCCGATGCCATAGAGCATCCAGGGTGCGCCCTCACCGTTCATGAGGGGTTGGATGACGGCCGCCATGGCACGTGCCTGCGGTGCTGCCATCACGTCGCTGTTGGTTTCGGTGAACCCATAAGTCTCATTGAGAATATAGATGACACCGCAAACGGTGGCAGCGCTGACCAGGACACCCACAAACTTGAAGGCTTCCTGCTTGGCTGGCGTGCTTCCGAGCCAGTAGCCTATCTTGAGGTCAGTAATGAAGGAGCCGGCCGTGCTCAGGGCCGTGCAGACGACACCACCCATGATGAGTGCTGCCACCATTCCGTGGGTGCCGTTGAGCCCGACGAGCACCATGATGATGCTGGAGAGGATCAGTGTCATGAGTGTCATTCCGCTGACGGGATTACTGCCCACGATGGCGATGGCGTTGGCGGCCACGGTGGTAAATAGGAAGGTGATGACAGCCACGATGAGGATGCCCACGACGGTGTGGAGCAGGTTGCCTTCCATCGGCCCAGCAAAGAAGAATATGGCTGTGGCAGCAATGGCCAGCAAGGTGCCCCAGAGGATGATTTTCGTGGGTAGGTCGCGCTGTGTACGTTCGGAGTCTGTGGCAGAGGAGCCTTTTCCCATTTGTCCGATGAGGCCAAAAGCGCTCCTGATGACTCCCCAGCTCTTGATGACTCCGATGATGCCGGCCATGGCAATGCCACCGATGCCAATGCTCTTGGCATATTGGAAGATTTCTGTCGGCATGGCGTCGCCGGCCATCAGAGCCTGGCCTTCCGAGGTGCCCACAACGACATCGGGGAAGAGGTGTCCCAGTATGGGCACGATGACCCACCAGATGGTGACACTGCCCGCACAGATGATGGCGGCGTACTTGAGGCCTACGATGTAGCCCATGCCGAGGAGGGCGGCACTCGTGTTGAGGCTGAACATGAACTTGGTCTTCGCAGCCACGGCCTTTCCCCATGCGAAGGCTGTCGTAGAGAACGTTTCGGCCCATGCGCCCGTGGAAGCTACGATGAAGTCGTAGAGCCCTCCGATGAGCCCGGCCACGAGCAGAGGCTTGGCCTGACCTGCGCCGCTCTCGCCGCTGACGAGCACCTGTGTGCTTGCCGTGGCCTCAGGGAAGGGGTATTCGCCGTGCTTATCCTTGACGAAGTATTTGCGGAAGGGTATGAGGAAGAGAATGCCGAGTACTCCGCCGAGCAGGGAGGCCAGAAATACGTGGAGGAAATTAATATGTATGTCGGGGTTGGTGCTTTGGAGGATGAAGAGTGCGGGCAGCGTGAAGATGGCTCCTGCCACAATCATGCCGCTGCAAGCTCCGATGCTCTGTATGATAACGTTCTCGCCGAGGGGGTCCTTGCGGTTGGCTGCACCGCTGAGTCCGATGGCGATGATGGTGATGGGGATGGCAGCCTCAAACACCTGTCCCACTTTAAGGCCGAGGTAGGCGCAGGCGGCACTGAAGATGATGGCCATCAGCAGTCCCCAAGCAATGCTCCAAGGGGTGAGCTCGCGATAGTTGCGGTCGGCCTTCATGAGGGGTTCGTACTTTTCGTCTTCTTTCAGCGGGCGAAAGGCGTTGTCGGGGAGTTTCGTAGTTTCTTTCATGTCTACATTGCTTGTGTTTCGGAAGTTCTTTGCGAGCAATGAACTCCCATTGTAACTTCCGAAAATTGAATTATTACTATTGTCTGCAGGCGTCGGCTTCCTGCTTTGTGGCGGGTCATGCCATTTTCTGTGCTTAGCTTTAGTCCATGCGGTCTCGGTAGTCCTCGTAGGTAAAGTGGCGCAGCGTCTGCAGGCTACCATCCATGCGCCGCATGAGGAGGGACGGATGGTGAATGCCGTTGAACATTGTGGTCTTGACCGTCGTGTAGTGTATCATGTCCCTAAGGACGATGTCCTGCCCCACCCTCAATGGCTGCTGAAATTGCCAAGTGCCCAGGTAGTCGCCGCTCAGGCAGCTGTTGCCGCCCAGCCGATAGAGGTGTGCGCCCTTGTCGATGTCGCCGAGGGCATCGTCGGGGATGTGTTTGGCACCTTCCACTTCTGGCCAGTAGGGCATTTCGAGGCAGTCGGGCATGTGGCATGTGAAGCTTACGTTGAGGATGGCCGTCCTTATGCCTTTGTTCTCTACGATATCAACTACGCTGGCCACGAGGTCGCCCGTCTGCCAGGCGAATGCCGAGCCAGGCTCGAGGATGATGTTGAGGTTGGGGTGGCGAGCCTTGAAGTCCTTCAGGATGCTGACGAGATGGCAGGTGTCGTAGTCCTTGCGCGTGACGAGATGTCCGCCGCCGAGGTTCAGCCATTTGAGTTGCGGCAGCCAGCACCCGAAGAGTTTCTCTATCCACCCCAGGGTCTGCTCCAGTGCGTATGAGTCGCTCTCGCAGTGGCAGTGGCAGTGGAAACCTTCCAAGCCTGCTGGCAGCGTGTCGGGTAGCTGGCTGGCCAAGACGCCGAAACGACTACCGGGTGCACAGGGGTCGTAGAGTGCGGTCTCGATGGTGCTGTGTTCGGGGTTTATGCGCAGTCCCACGCTCACCTTCTCAGGGGAGGCAACCACGCGCGGCATGAATCGTTCCATCTGGCTCAGACTGTTGAAGGTCAGATGGCTGGAGCAGCGCAGGATGTCCGAGAATGTTGCTTCTTCATAGGCTGGGCTGAAGGTGTGGGCTTTCGAGCCGAACTCTTCCAAGGCCAGCCGTGCCTCGTATGGCGAGGAGGCTGTGGAGTGACTGATGTATTCGCGGAAGATGGGGAACGTCCTCCAAAGTGCAAAAGCCTTGAAGGCCAGGATGAATTCCACCCCGGCCTTCTCGGAAACGTCTTTGATGAGAGAGAGGTTGCGGCGCAGCAGCCTTTCTTCCAAGAGGTAATATGGAGTCTGCGGCATCGGCCTACATGATGCCTTTTTCGCGGAGGCGCTGCTGCCACTTCCATGCAGAACTCAGTGAGTCCTCGAGGGTATGTACGGCTCGCCATCCGAGCACGTTGTTGGCTTTGTCGACGTTGCCCCAGACCTTTTCGATGTCGCCTGCGCGGCGGCCGGCAATCTTATAGTTCAGTTTGACGCCGGTGCACTTCTCGAAAGTGTTGATGAGTTCCAGCACGCTGACACCTTGGCCGGTGCCGATGTTGAAAGTCTCGACACGCTCATCGTTCTTGCCCTCGAGGATGCGTTCCATGGCTGCCACGTGAGCCTTTGCAAGGTCAACGACATAGATGAAGTCGCGGATGCAGGAGCCGTCGGGTGTCTGGTAGTCGTTGCCAAAGACGCTGAGGCATTCGCGGATGCCGATGGCCGTCTGTGTAATGTAAGGGATGAGGTTGTTGGGCACGCCGTTGGGCAGTTCGCCGATGAGGGCTGTGGGGTGAGCACCGATGGGGTTGAAGTAGCGCAAGAGGATGGCATTTATGGGAGCTCCGCTGTTGCAATAGTCCGTCACGATATCCTCGCAGATCTTCTTGGTGTTGCCGTAGGGGCTTTCGGCCTTCTTGCGTGGTGCAGTCTCGGTGACGGGAAGGTTCTCGGGGTCGGGCTGTCCATAGACCGTGCAGCTGGAGGAGAATATGATGCCTTTCACCTTGTAGTCGGGCATGAGCTTGAGGAGGTTTATCAGGCTGACCGTATTGTTATAATAGTATTTCAGCGGCTGCATAACGCTTTCGCCTACGGCCTTGGAGGCTGCAAAGTGGATGATACCTTCGATGCCGGGATATTTCTGGAATACGCCTTCAAGGGCGGGCATGTCGGTGCAGTCCACCTTTTCGAAGGTGGGACGTATGCCAGTGATGCCTTCAATGCCGTCAAGGACGTCCTCGTTTGAGTTTGAGAGATTGTCGACGATAATGACGTCGTAGCCAGCCTGCTGCAGTTCTACTGTTGTGTGGGAGCCGATGAAGCCCGTTCCACCAGTCACGAGAATTCTCTTTTTCATATTGATTTTATGTGTTTGGTTTTTGCATATTCCCCGCAAAAGTAGACATTTTCTATTGTCCTTCAAATTCTTTTGGGCATATTTTTGTACTTTTGCGCCCAAATTACATTTGAAATGGGCCAGACGACAAAGAATATATCTTCTCATGAACTGCGATATCTGCAGCTTCTTTCACATGATTTCCCTACCGTCTCTGACGTGACGCGTGAAATCATCAATCTGGAAGCTATCCTCCACCTTCCCAAGCCCACCGAGCACTTCATGGCCGACCTCCATGGTGAGGACGAGGCCTTCATCCACGTGTTGCGAAATGCTTCGGGCGACATCAAGCGTAAGGTGCGCGAACTTTTCGGTTCGACGATGACGGCCGCAGATATTCGCAATCTCTGTACGCTCATCTACTACCCCGAGGAGAAGCTGGAACTGCTGAAGCAGGAGGCGGACGACTTGCAGGCGTTCTATGCCTCGACGCTTTCGAGGCTGATAGCTGTCTGCCGGCGTGTGAGTTCCAAGTATACCCGTTCACGGGTACGCAAGGCACTGCCTGAAGATTTTGCATACATCATTGAAGAACTGCTGCATGAGCAGAGTGACGATCGCGACAAGCAGGAGTATGTCAACATCATCATCCGCACCATCATAGGCACACGCCGGGCCGACCATTTCATCACGGCCATCTGCCAGCTTATCCAGAAGCTCGCCATAGACCGCCTGCACATATTGGGCGACATCTTCGACCGTGGGCCAGGTTCTCATCTCATCCTTGAAACTTTGCGCCACTACCATCGATGGGACATCCAGTGGGGTAACCACGACATCCTTTGGCTCGGTGCAGCGGCGGGCAATGCGGCCTGCGTGTGCTCTGTGCTCCGTCTTTCCCTGCGCTATGCCAACACGCGTACGCTGGAGGAAGGCTACGCCATCAACATGGTGCCGCTGGCCACCTTTGCCATTGAGCATTATGCCGATGACCCTTGTGAACTCTTCACACCGCGCCTCGTGGATGGCGGGCCAGTGCCTACGGAGAAAAATGCACGCCTCATAGCCCAGATGCACAAGGCCGTGAGCATCATGCAGTTCAAACTCGAGGGACAGCTCTACCGCTCGCATCCCGAGTGGGGGATGAAGGAGCGTGCATTGCTTGAGAAAATCGACTACCGGCGCGGCACAATCCTTCTGGAAGGACGCGAATACAATCTTCTCGACAAGCGCTTTCCCACCATCGACCCCGCAGACCCTCTGCGGCTGACGCCCGAGGAGGAAGAGGTCATCCGCTCGCTGGTCCACTCCTTCCGCATCAGCCCTACCCTTCAGCGCCATGTGCTCTCGTTGCTGTCCCACGGCTCGATGTGTGCCGTGGTGAATGGTAACCTGTTGTTCCATGCCAGCATACCGATGACGGCGGACGGACAGTTGCGCCGCGTCAATGTATGCGGCGAGGATGTGGCTGGCCGCGAACTCATGCTGCGTGTCGAGCAGATGGTGCGAAGCGCCTTCGACGAGGGTCTTGGTGAGGATGACCGCGGGCAGGGTCGCGACTATTTCTGGTACCTATGGTGCGGACCGGACAGTCCCTTGTTCGACAAGTCGAAGATGGCCACCTTTGAACGCCATTTCCTTGCCGAGCGCGAAACGTGGCACGAGGAGAAAGGTGCCTACTATCAGTTGCGCAATGCGCCCGAAGTATGCGACATGCTCCTGGACCATTTCGGCGTTCAGGACAACCACCGACACATTATTAACGGACACGTACCCGTGCGCGCGGCCAGCGGCGAAAGTCCTGTCAAGGCGGACGGACGCCTGATGGTCATTGACGGCGGGTTTGCCAAGGCCTATCATGCAGCCACGGGCATTGCCGGCTATACACTTGTGTTCCATTCGCGAGGCTTTGAGCTTGTGCAGCATGAACCTTTCGAGAGTGCTCAGGATGCCATACGCAATGGTACTGACATCAAGAGCACGACGCAACTCGTGGAGCTCACGGGTCACCGCCTGCTCGTGGCCGATACCGACAAGGGAGCGGAACTACGCAGGCAGGTACAGGACCTCGAACGCCTCCTACGTGCCTACCGCAAAGGCATCGTCAGGGAAAGCTGAAATGATCGAAGTAACAGCTCCTCTCCTCCCCGACCGTGCTCTCCAGAAAGGGAGCGAGGGGGAAGATAGTCAAAGGGAGTGACAAAGTCCTTTTCCTAAAACCTAAAAAACAAAACCTAAAAACCAAATATCCGAATGAAATCTCTTCGCGAACTCTATCGCATCGGCTGCGGTCCGTCATCGTCCCACACGATGGGGCCTCGCGCAGCCGCTCAGCGCTATCTGAGCGAACATCCCGATGCGCGTGCTTTCCGCGTGACCCTCTACGGTTCGCTGGCCGCCACGGGGAAAGGCCACCTCACGGACTGGGCCATCGAGCAAGTGTTGGGCAAGGAGCGCACGGAAATCGTATGGCGTCCCGACATTGTCAGTCCCTTCCATCCCAACGGCATGAAGTTTGAGGTGCTGGAGAAGGCGGGCATCTTCGAGGATGCCTGGACGGTGTTCAGCGTAGGCGGAGGCGCCTTGGCCGAGGCAGGACGCAACGAACTTGATACGCCCGAGGTGTTTCCCCACGACCATCTCTCGGACATCCAGATGTGGTGTCGCGAACGCGGACGCAACTATTGGGAATATGTCGAGGAGTACGAGGGAGAGGAGATTTGGGATTTCCTTCTCGAGGTTTGGCAGACGATGTGCGCGGCCGTGGAGCGCGGGCTCCAGCACGAGGGTGTGCTGCCAGGAGTGCTTCATCTGAGGCGCAAGGCACCCGACTATTTCATCAAGGCCAACAACTTCGGCACGAGTCTGCAGACGCGTGGCCTCGTCTTTGCCTATGCGCTGGCCGTGTCGGAGGAGAACGCCGGCGGCGGCACCATCGTGACGGCACCTACCTGTGGCTCGTCGGGCGTGCTGCCAGCCGTGCTCTACCATCTGGAGAAGTCGCGCAAGTTTCCCGAGCGCCGCATGCTGCATGCGCTTGCCACGGCGGGCCTCGTGGGCAACGTGGCGAAGACGCGCGCAAGCATCTCAGGGGCCGAGGCGGGCTGCCAGGCCGAGGTGGGCGTGGCTTGCGCCATGGCTGCTGCGGCTGCGAGCTACCTCTTCGGCGGTTCGCTGGGCGTCATCGAGTACTCGGCCGAGATGGGCCTTGAGCACCACCTCGGCATGACGTGCGACCCCGTCTGCGGCCTGGTGCAGATACCCTGCATCGAGCGCAACGCCCATGCTGCGGCGCGTGCCCTTGATGCCAACATCTACAGCACCTTTGCCGGCGGCCACCACCGCGTGACCTACGACAAGTGTGTCGACGTCATGTTGCAGACCGGCCGCGACCTCCCT
>JAFSQD010000083.1 GCA_017446765.1 Alloprevotella sp. | reverse complement strand
CGTCGTGGCAGCGGAAGTAATGGTGATACCGCGCTCCTGCTCCTGGGCCATCCAGTCCATAGTAGCGGCACCTTCGTGGACTTCGCCAATCGTGTGTGTCTTACCTGTGTAGAAAAGGATGCGCTCGGAGGTTGTTGTCTTACCGGCATCGATGTGTGCCATGATGCCGATATTGCGCGTCAGATGCAAGTCGTGTTTTGCCATTATTTCTGTTGTTATTGTTCGACTTGGGCTTAGAAGCGGAAGTGAGCGAAGGCACGGTTAGCTTCGGCCATGCGGTGCATGTCCTCCTTGCGCTTGAATGCGCCACCCTGCTCGTTGTATGCGTCCATGATTTCTGCGGCAAGCTTGTCGGCCATGGTCTTACCACCACGCTTACGGGCATAGCCAATCATATTTTTCATAGACACAGACTCCTTACGGTCGGGACGGATTTCCGTGGGCACCTGGAAGGTTGCGCCACCGATGCGGCGGCTCTTTACTTCCACCTGCGGTGTGATCTTGTCGAGTGCGGTCTTCCAGATTTCGAGGGGAGACTTTTCGTTGTCTTTCATTTTCTCACCGACAATCTCGAGGCTCTTGTAGAAAATCTCGTAGGAGAGATTCTTCTTGCCATCGTACATCAGGTGATTCACAAACTTGGAAACTTTCTGGTCTCCGAAGACGGGATCCGGGAGGATGACCCTCTTTTTAGGCTTTGCTTTTCTCATTTGTTTGGTTCAGTTTTTTAGAGGCTGCTTGGAGTTCTTCAATCACATGGATTTACTCAACCTTTCTGCAAACCGATTTTTTACTTCTTTTGCTTGGGACGTTTTGCTCCGTACTTCGAACGACGCTGCGTGCGGTTGGCAACGCCAGCCGTGTCGAGCGTACCACGGATGATGTGATAGCGCACACCGGGGAGGTCCTTCACACGGCCACCGCGCACGAGCACGATGCTGTGTTCCTGAAGGTTGTGTCCTTCTCCGGGAATGTAGGAGTTGACTTCCTTCGAGTTTGTCAGGCGGACACGAGCCACCTTACGCATGGCAGAGTTAGGCTTCTTAGGCGTTGTCGTGTAGACACGAACGCACACACCACGTCGCTGAGGACATGAGTCAAGTGCCGGCGACTTGCTCTTCTCGGTAGCCACCGTTCTGCCTTTTCTTACTAGCTGTTGAATCGTAGGCATTTTGTTGTTTTTTAATTGTTTATATAATATTTTTGTATATATTCTTTCCTACGCGAAAGCGCACAATACGCCTTAGCGGGTGCAAAAGTATGAAAAACAAACGGAAGCGACAACATTTCCCTTGCTTTTTCTCGGAATATGCCGGAACATTTTGGGACGATTGGGCATTTTTGCCTACCTTTGTCGGCACAATCTGAGGACGCCGACGGGCGCCACACAATATTATATATACACATCTACCACATGAAAGACCTCTACCGATACTGCAGCCCCCTGTTGGCAGGACTCGCCCTGACAGGAGGCGCCATGGCCGAAAAGCGTCCAAACATCGTCATGTTTCTCGTGGACGACATGGGCTGGCAGGAGACCAGCGTACCTTTCTGGAAGGAAGCGACGCCCCTGAACCGCCGATATCGTACGCCAAACATGGAACGCCTGGCCGATATGGGCGTGAAGTTCACGCAGGCCTACGCCTGCGCCATCAGTTCCCCTTCGCGATGTAGCTTGATGAGCGGTATGAATGCGGCACGCCACCGCGTGACAAACTGGACCATGTACTACGACCAGACGACCGATGCCGACGGCGGAGCTCTGGAACTGCCGCAGTGGAACGTGAACGGCATACAGCCCGCAGAAGGCATCACCGAGCACGACCGCCACCGCGCCACACCCATCACCTCCCTACCCCAGCTGCTTCACGACAATGGCTACTACACCATACATTGCGGAAAGGCCCACTTCGGAGCAGTGGGCACAGCCGGGGAAGAACCCCTGAACTTTGGCTTTGACGTAAACATAGGCGGCGGTGCCAACGGCTGTCCTGCCAGCTACCTGGCACAGGACAACTACGGCACGGGGGCCTACCACGTGAAGGGACTGGAGGAATACTACGCGAAAGGCACGTTCCTGACAGAGGCTCTGACGCTGGAAGCCATCAAGGCCTTGCGCAAACCCATCGCCGAAGGACAGCCTTTCTACCTCTACATGTCCCACTATGCCATACATACCCCCTACAACCCAGACTCCCGCTTCACTCGCAACTATATGGACGCGAACAGACAGGGCATCTTCGACGAGCAGCTACAGGCACCCCTGAACCGCGAGGAAATCAACCATGCCGCACTCATTGAGGGCATGGACAAGAGCCTCGGCGACCTCATGGACTTCCTGCAGAGCCAGCCGGAAGTGGCGCACAACACGATCATCCTCTTCATGTCGGACAATGGCGGACAGGGCATACACGTGCGGCAAGGACGAGAAAACTACGACCAAAACTTCCCCGCCCGAGCCGGCAAAGGCTCATCCTACCAAGGCGGAATACACGAACCGATGATTGTCTACTGGCCCGGTGTGACACAACGCGGTACCGAGAACGACAACAAAGTGATGATCGAGGATTTCTTCCCCACCATCCTCGAAATGGCACAGGTGAAACGCTACCAGACGGTGCAGCAGGTGGACGGAAAGAGTTTCGCAAAACTCCTGAAGAACCCGAAGAAACGCCGCGAGCGCACCCTGCTCTGGCACTATCCGAATGCATGGACAGAAGGCGTATCACGCGAGGAGGGCTACGGTGCCTATTCGGCCATCATGGCGGGCGACGAACACCTTATATACTTTTGGGACACAGGCGAGATGCGCCTCTACAACTGCGCCGACGATATCGGCGAGCGCCATGACCTGGCTCCCGCCCAGCCCAAGCGCGTCAAGCAACTCGCCGCCCTGCTGACCCAAGAACTGAAACGCATGGACGCACAGCGTCCCAAGCTGAAAGCCACCGGGGAGTTGGCACCCTGGCCAGCAGAAATAGGCAACACCTCCAACAAATAACGACGACCTGAAATCTCGCTGCCAACGATATAGGACATCTCAGGCAAAGATATAGGACATCTCAAACGAAGATATAGGACATCTCTGGCTGAGATGTCCTATATCTTTATAGCAACAAACAGAAAGGCCCGGGCGGGAAATCCGTCCGGGCCTTTGGTATGAAGAGGTTTCTTTGATTACTTCACATCCATCGTGCAGATGCTCACGCGGTTCCATTCGGGCTCGGAGAACATCTCGGAGATGCCGTTGCCGGCAGCGTCGATGCGGCTCTCAGCGATACCGTACTTCTTCACGAGGCAGTTCTTCACAGCCTGTGCGCGGTTTTCAGCGAGGCGGATGTTGAGCTTCTCAGGACCGTCCTTGGAAGCATAGCCACGGATGACAACCTTGCTCTGAGCGTTGTTCTTCAGGTAAGCAGCTACGCGCTCTACGCTGGGCAGCTGGCTTGCGGGAATCACGCTCTTGCCACACTGGAAGTAAACAGCCGTCTCGAGGGCGTTGGTGCTCTTGCCTTCAACTTCCTTGTAGACAACTTTCTCTACTACCTGGGGCTTGCGGTTGCGCAGGTCGTTCACCTCATCCTCGAGGGCGCTGATGCGACCGTCGCGATCGGCAACCTCGCCGCGGAGGGCGTTGATGCGGGCGTTCAGGCCGTCAACTTCTGCCTGGTCGTAGGGACGAACCTTTGTGAAGTAGTGCTCGCCGTTGCTGCTCTTGAAGTGGTAGGTCAGACCTGCCTTGAGCTCGATGGCGGAAGTGTTCACGTCCCAATGAGCGCCATTAACGAACGTGTGGGTACCAGGGAAGAACTGATCGTCGAGGTTGTAGACGATAGCGGGCTTCAGAGCGAAGGTCCAAGCGCGGCTCTTACCGAGGTTGAACAGGAGGTTCAGACCGAACTTGCTCGTCAGGAACTGATAGTCATATGCTTTTACATCAGCCGTCTGCAGACGACCGTAGGCAGCGGGGGCAGCGCCGATTACCTGGTTGTCGGGAGCAAATTCTGCGCCGATACCCATACCGGCAACAGCTTCCACTTCAAATACACGGGGCTTGCCCTTGTAACCACAGAAGAGGTTGCTGAGGTTCACCTTGTTCAGCCAGCTAACGTTCATCTGGTCAATGGCATTCTTGCCAGGAGTTGTGTTCACGTTGGCATCAGCCTCCACAGCTACGCCGAAGATGGGCGTAATCTGCTTCGTTACTTCAACGCCGAACATGGGACGGCAGCTCTTCCAGAATGCGTGGTGCGTGGTCGGAGTGATGGCACCGGCGTTTACACCAATAGACCAGTTGTCGAAGAACTTGTGTCCTTCATACTGTGCACTTGCGCCCAGCGTGATAGCACCGAGTGCAAGGATGGTAAATAGTTTACGCATAGTTTTGTTTAATTAATTAATTAAAGATTGGTTTTATCTCGGTTGTTCAATGTCCGATTTTCGTGGCAAAAATACAACAAATTCCAAACTACAAGCAACTTTTCCCACTTTTTTTGCCTCACCAGGTGCTTTTGTGAAGAAAAAATAGCACTTTTGGCACACATGCGTGCCCATATGTGCAGAAAGTCCGGGCGGCAAGCCGTCCGGACTTTCAGTATGAATGAGTAATCTCTAAGCTTAATCTTCCATCGTGCAGATGCTCACGCGGTTCCATTCGGGCTCGGAGAACATCTCGGAGATGCCGTTGCCGGCAGCGTCGATGCGGTTCTCGGCCACACCATACTTCTTCACGAGGAGGTTCTTCACAGCCTGTGCGCGGTTTTCTGCAAGGCGGACGTTGAGGTCTTCGGGACCATCCTTGGAAGCATAACCACGGATGACAACCTTGCTGTCGGCGTGGTTCTTCAGGTAAGCAGCTACGCGCTCTACGCTGGGCAGTTGGCTTGCGGGAATCACGCTCTTGCCAATTTGGAAGTAGACAGCCGTCTCGAGGGCGTTGGTGCTCTTGCCTTCAACGATCTTCTCTACGACTTTCTCTACCACCTGGGGCTTGCGGTTGCGAAGCTCGTTCACCTCATCCTCGAGGGCGCTGATACGACCGTCGCGGTCAGCCACCTCACCGCGGAGGGCGTTGATGCGGGCGTTCAGACCGTCAACTTCTGCCTGGTCGTAGGGGCGAACCTTTGTGAAGTAGTGTTCGCCGTTGCTGCTCTTGAAGTGGTAGGTCAGACCTGCCTTAAGCTCGATGGCGGAAGCGTTCACGTGCCAATGAGCACCTTTAACGAACGTGGGCAGACCAGGGAAGAACTGATCGTCAAGGTTGTAGACGATGGCGGGTTTCAGAGCAAACGTCCAAGCACGGCTCTTGCCGAGGTTGAACAGGAGGTTCAAGCCGAACTTGCTCGTCAGATAGCTGTAGTCGTCGGTAGTCTCGTCGTCGAGATTAACAGTAGGAGCAACGAAACCATCAATTAGCTGCGTGCTGGGTACGAAGTCGCTACCGATACCTAAACCGGCAACAGCCTCTACTTCAAACACGCGGGGCTTGCCTTTGTAACCGAAGAAGAGGTTGCTGAGGTTCACCTTGTTGAGCACGCTGACATTGATCTGGTCAATGGCATTCCAGCTCGGGGTCGTGTTGATGTTGGCATCACCTTCGATGCCGAAAGCGAATACGGGAGAGATCTGCTTGGTCAGCTCAACGCCGAACATGGGGCGGCAGCTCTTCCAAAATGCATGGTGAGTGGTCGGTGTGATGGCACCGGCGTTTACACCGAGCGACCAGTTGTCGAAGAACTTGTGGCCTTCGTACTGTGCGCTTGCGCCCAGCGTCATTGCGCCGAGGGCGAGAATTGAAAATAGTTTACGCATAGTTTTGATATTTTTGAACAATTAGAGGATTGGTTTGTTCACTGATTCATGTTATTGTTTTCGCTGCAAAAGTACAACAAAATAAAATCTCCCGACAACCTTTTTTAACTTTTTTGCATGAGGACACGCCCTAATGAGCAGAAACTGGCATGTTTTGACACATACAGGTGCCGTAACTGGCAAAAAAAGGTGTACTTTTAATCGCAGAACGGCATGAAACAACTACCTTTGCAGGCGCAAGCGGAAAAAACAGACAATACCTGCCGCCCATACGACAACAATCAAAGACAAAGAATATGGACAATCAGAAAAAACCTCAGGAGAATGGTCTCCAAATTGAACTCACGCCGCAAGTGGCAGAAGGGAAGTATGCCAACTTGGCCATCCTAAGTCATTCACACGCAGAATTCATCATGGACTTTGCACGCGTGATGCCTGGCATCCCGAAGGCTCCGGTGGTTTCGCGTCTTATCCTCGCTCCTGAACATGCCAAGCGCCTGCTCATGGCTTTGCAGGACAACGTGATGAAATACGAGCGTCAGTTTGGCCCCATCGTACTCCCCGAGCAACAGCAAGGCGGTGGCGGACGCACCGCAACGCCCTTCGGCATGCCGGAAGGAAAGGCTTAGAAACTGCAGTACTTGAGAAAAGGAAAGGCACAACCTCATGCGAGATTGTGCCTTTCCTTATTGTGAGATATCCTATGCGTATGAGGATTATTTCTCGTCGCAGGCGTAGGTGAAGCTGTCAGAGCAGCTCGTCCACTCGAAGATTTCTTCTGGCTTGAAGAAACGACGAAGCTCTGCTGCTGCGGTCTCCGGACCGTCGCTGGCGTGGACGATATTCTCCTGGAACGACATGGAATAGCTGCCACGTATGGTGCCCGGAGCTGCGTTGCGCCCATTTGTGGGTCCAGCCAACGCACGCACCACCTCTATGGCACCGACACCCTCCCAGCACATCGCAACGACTGGGGCTGCCATCATGGAGTCCTTGACGCGCTGGAAGAAGGGCTTCTCGGCAAGATGTGCATAGTGTTCGGAAAGGATGCGGTCGTCAAGCTGCATCATTTTCAGTCCGCAGAGGTGGAGCCCTTTGCGTTCGAAGATGGATGTAATCTCCCCGATAAGGCCACGCTGTAGCGTACAAGGCTTGAGGAGAACGAGAGTTTTTTCTGTAGCCATGGTGAATAGTTAGGTTTTTGGTTTGAATATAGCGAGCCTTGCGCATCACACGTGGTGCGGCAAGGCTTGTGATTGGGAATCGAGGGGAAGCCCCGGCTTACGCCAGTGCTTCCTCCTTGTCTTGCTGCAAAAGTGCATATTCCTCGGCATCGCCCACGACGAGTCGGTTAAACTCGCGGAGTCCGGTGCCGGCGGGTATGGCATGTCCGCAGATGACGTTTTCCTTCATGCCCTCGAGGTAGTCCGTCTTGCCAGAAATAGCGGCTTCGTTGAGGACCTTCGTGGTCTCCTGGAAAGAGGCGGCCGACATGAAACTCTTCGTCTGCAATGCGGCACGCGTGATGCCCTGGAGAATCTGCGTCGACGTGGCCGGCATAGCATCGCGCACCTGCACCTGTTTGAGGTCGCGGCGCTTGAGCATGGAGTTTTCGTCGCGCAGACGGCGGGACGTGACAATCATACCGGGCTTCATTGTTTCGCTGTCGCCGGCATCAGTCACCACCTTCTTGCCCCAGATGCGGTCATTCTCCTCGGCAAAGTCTATCTTGTCCACAATCTGCTGTTCAAGATAGTGGGTGTCGCCGGGATCGTTAATCTGCACCTTACGCATCATCTGACGCACAATGATTTCAAAGTGTTTGTCGTTAATCTTCACACCCTGTAGACGATAAACGTCCTGCACTTCGTTCACGATATATTCCTGTACGGCAGTGGGACCCTTGATGGCCAGGATATCCGCAGGTGTGATGACACCATCAGAGAGAGGCTCGCCGGCACGCACATAGTCGTTTTCCTGCACAAGTATCTGCTTGCTGAGGGGCACAAGATACTTCTTGACTTCACCCAATTTGCTGGTCACCGTGATTTCGCGGTTTCCGCGCTTGACTGCACCCATCGTAACCTCACCGTCGATTTCACTGACCACAGCGGGATTGCTCGGGTTGCGAGCCTCAAAGAGCTCGGTGACACGTGGCAGACCACCAGTGATATCACCCGCCTTACCTACTACGCGAGGTATCTTGACGAGTACATCGCCTGCCTTGAGTTCCTGTCCGTCTTCCACAACAAGGTGTCCGTTGATGGGGAAGTTGTAGCTGCGAATGACGTTGCCGTCCTCGTCAAGGATGTCAGCCGTCGGTACACGGTTACGCTCGCGGGACTCAATGATGATACGTTCGCGGAGACCCGTAGCCTCATCCTCTTCAATACGATAGGTGACATTCTCAATCACATCGTTGAAACGGATGCGACCGGTATTCTCTGTCACGATGACGGCATTGAAGGGATCCCACTTGGCAATCACGGTGCCACGCTCCACCTTGTCGTTGTGCGACACGTAGAGCTGTGAACCATAAGGCACATTCTGTACGGAAAGAATGATGCCCGTGTGTTCGTCCACAAAACGGGCTTCAGCCAATCGGCCGACAACGACCTTGCCAGCAGAACCGTCTTCGCGAACCACATCAACCGTGCGAAGTTCGTCAAATTCTACGCGGCAGTCCTGCTTAGCCACGATGGTGGCATTTGCAGCGGCATTGGAGGCAATACCACCGGCATGGAACGTACGGAGGGTAAGCTGCGTACCAGGCTCGCCAATGGACTGTGCAGCGATGACACCGACAGCCTCGCCCTTCTGCACCATGCGGGCTGTGGCCAGGTTGCGGCCATAACACTTCATGCAGACGCCGTGCTTGCTCTCGCAGGTGAGCACCGAACGTATTTCTACACTTTCAATGGGGCTTGCTTCGATTTCAGCAGCGATGGGCTCTGTGATTTCCTCACCTGCCGCCACAATGAGCTTGCCCGTAACCGGTTCAATGATATCGTGTACGGATACACGTCCCAGTATGCGCTCGCCAAGTGAGGAGATGACTTCGTCACCATCTTTCAAGGCAGTGCAAACGAGGCCGCGGAGTGTGCCGCAGTCTTCTTCCGTGATGATAACATCATGACTCACGTCCACAAGACGACGCGTCAAATATCCGGCATCGGCCGTCTTCAAGGCGGTATCTGCCAGACCCTTACGTGCACCGTGGGTAGAGATGAAGTATTCCAGCACAGACATGCCTTCCTTGAAGTTCGAAAGAATCGGGTTCTCAATAATCTGTGCGCCTTCTGCACCGGCTTTCTGCGGCTTAGCCATAAGGCCACGCATACCTGCAAGCTGGGCAATCTGGTCGGCAGAACCACGGGCTCCGGAGTCGAGCATCATGAATACAGCGTTGAAGCCCTGGTCGGCCTCGGTCATCTGCTTCATGAGGGTCTTCTTCAGGTCGGTATTGACGTGTGTCCACGTATCAATGACCTGATTGTAACGCTCCTTGTCGGTTATGAAGCCCATGTTGTAGTTCATCGTAATCTGGTCGATTTCCTCATTACCTTTCTGCACGATATCCTTCTTTTCTTCGGGAATGATAATATCGTCAAGGTTGAAGGAAAGACCGCCCTCGTAACTCTTACGATAGCCCAGGTCTTTGATACCATCCAGGAATTCACATGCGCGAGCCATACCTACGGTCTTGATGACGCGGGTGATGATGTCGCGAAGCGATTTCTTGGAAATGATACCGTTGAAATATCCCACCTCACGGGGAATGATTTCGTTGACGATAACACGACCCACGGAAGTCTCCACCATCTTCTTTACGATGTTGCCGTCCTCGTCAAGGTCTTCGACGATGACCTTCACGGGAGCATGCACATCGACGCGCTTTTCGTTGAAGGCGATAATGGCTTCTTCGGGACCATAGAAAGTGAGTCCCTCGCCTTTTGCCCCCTTACGGAGTTTCGTGATATAGTAGAGGCCGAGCACCATGTCTTGAGACGGCACGGTGATAGGTGCGCCATTGGCGGGATTGAGGATGTTGTGGCTTTGGAGCATCAGAATCTGTGCTTCCATGATGGCCTCGTTGGAGAGGGGAAGGTGAACAGCCATCTGGTCGCCGTCAAAGTCAGCGTTGAAGGCAGTACATGCCAGAGGGTGAAGCTGAATGGCCTTGCCCTCTATAAGCTTCGGCTGGAAAGCCTGGATGCCAAGACGGTGAAGCGTCGGGGCACGGTTGAGGAGAACGGGATGACCCTTCATCACATGCTCAAGGATGTCATACACGATAGCATCCTTGCGGTCTACTATCTTCTTGGCGCTCTTGACCGTCTTCACGATACCGCGCTCAATGAGCTTACGGATGATGAACGGCTTGTAGAGCTCTGCAGCCATGAGTTTGGGAAGGCCACATTCGCCCATCTTCAACTCCGGACCTACCACGATGACGGAACGTGCGGAGTAGTCTACACGCTTACCGAGGAGGTTCTGGCGGAAACGTCCCTGCTTACCCTTGAGAGAGTCACTGAGGGACTTGAGCG
>JAFSQD010000082.1 GCA_017446765.1 Alloprevotella sp. | reverse complement strand
CTGTCATACTTGTCCGCCTCAAGGAACTGGTGATCGAAATCAACGTCGTATGCTCCGCCCTCCGTAAGCTGTCCCGTTGCCAGCAGCAACTTGATGAGCAGCTGGTTCAGTTTCTCCGCCGTGTTGAAGTCATAGACGTTGCCTGTCTTTTCCGCTGTATACGATATGTTCTCCGTTGTCAGTTCCTCTACGCCACGCAGCACTGTGTCCGCGCTTGGGACGCGGGTATGCGGACGCTCGGTAAGAACGTTCGGAACGCCACCAGAGGCGGAAGCAGCGAAGCCGGAAAAAGCAGGCGAGAAAGCGGAAACGTTAGGATGCTCCATACCAGGCTTTTGCTAAGCAGTTTCATTACCTACATGATGGATGACGGGTCATGGAGTCATGCCTAACTAAGATCTTCATACCTTAACACACACGACAAATATGAGTGTTACACAGGCAGGCTGGCTGAACCAAGAGAACATAGACAAGAGCGGGGAAGGCGTTGAGTATCATCCGCTCAGACCTTTTTTGCCCACGAATGCCAGGGTGTTGTTCCTTGGGAGCTTTCCGCCACAGCGTAAGCGGTGGTGCATGGATTTCTATTATCCGAACTTCATCAACGACCATTGGCGCATTGAGGGTGAGGTGTTCTTTGGCGACCGCAATCACTTCGTCCTACCTGGTAAGAAGTCGTTTGACCTTGATGCCCTTGTTGCTTTCTGTTGCGACAGGGGCATTGCTTTTTTCGATACAGCCACGGCCGTCCGCCGTTTGAAGGACAACGCCTCCGACCAGTTCCTGGAGGTGGTGGTTCCTACGGACATACGTGCGCTTTTGCACCAATTGCCTCGGTGTAAGGTTGTGGTCACGACGGGCCAGAAGGCCACAGACACGCTTTGCAGCTATTTCGGAATGACAGAGAAACCCAAGGTGGGCATGTCGTTGCCGATACCTGACATCGGCAATGCTGCCCGCCAGTCGCTGAGTCTCTATCGTCTTCCGTCCTCATCTCGTGCCTACCCCCTCACGTTTGAGCGGAAGGTGGCATACTATCGTGAGATGTTTGCGGCAGTAGGTTTTATGGTTTATGAAAGAGATAAAGATTCAATATGAAAAGTCTATGACCCAGATTGAGCGTATCAGGAAAATGGAGGAGCGTATGGATAAGGCCGCAGAGGTCCTTAGGGAGTTGTCGGACGCACTTGACAGATTTGCGGATGTGCAGGACGATGTACGTGCTTTGGAAGGCTACTATGCTAGCGAACTTTGGAAAAAGGACTTTGCCGATGACGAGGCTGGACTACTCCCTGCGAATCTGAAGCGTGGCGTCCTTTCGGAGGACGGCATCTGGAACCTCCTGAAGGACATGGCGGAGGCAGAAAAGAGGATGTGCCGTGTGGCGGAACCGTTTCGGGGCACTCCGCAACAGACGTAGTGGGGCGTGCAAGTCATCTAAGTCAGTGACGATGGCATCTACCTAAAATAAAAAATGTACTTTTGCGCCTTGAAAATCAGAAAAAGATCCCATAAAACGTTTTAAAATGAGAAAAATTACAGAGAAAATCAAGTATATCGGCGTGGACGATGACGAACTGGATCTCTTTGAGAGTCAGTATGTCGTGCCTGAAGGAATGGCCTACAACTCCTACCTGATAGAGGATGAGAAGATAGCCGTGATGGACACCGTGGATGCCCGTTGCGGCGAAGCGTGGCTGCGAAATCTTGAAGAAGCACTTCAGGGGCGGAAGCCCGACTATCTGGTTATGCACCACATCGAGCCAGACCATTCCGGCATGGCGGCCGCTTTTTCCGAGCGATATCCAGACGCAGTTATCCTTGCCAGTGCCATGGGCGTGCGCTTTCTCGGGCAGTTTGCTCCCGACACGACGTTCCGCACGCAGGTAGTAAAGGAAGGTGACACGGTGAGCCTCGGCGCGGGCGAGTTGCGCTTCCTCTCGGCTCCCATGGTACATTGGCCTGAAGTGATGGTGAGCCAGTATGGCCAAGTCCTCTTCAGTGCGGATGCGTTTGGCAAGTTTGGCTCGTTGGGGAAATGCGGATTCTTCATTGACGAGGATGACGACTGGGCCTGCGAGGCACGGCGCTACTATTTCAATATATGCGGCAAATACGGGTCTCAAGTGCAGGCCTTGCTGAAGAAGGTGGGGGCACCCGAAGTCATCTGTCCTTTGCATGGTCCCATACTTCGCGGAGACCTTTCGGAATACTTAAACCTTTACAACATCTGGAGCTCGTATGGCGTTGAGACTGAAGGTGTATTTGTGGCCTATGCCTCCATACACGGATGCACGAAGGAAGCCGCTCTCCGTTTGGCCGAGATGCTTCGCGAGCAGGGTTGCCCCAAGGTGGCCGTAGCCGATTTGACGCGCGATGACATGGCCGAAGCCGTGGAGGATGCTTTCCGCTATGGGCGCATGGTACTGGCCGCAAGCACCTATGATGCCGGCCTGTTCACGCCTGCATGGAACTTCCTGCATACCTTGCAGGTGAAGGGGTGGTGTAAGAAGAAGGTGGCACTCATCGAGAACGGTACCTGGGCTCCGATGGCCGCTAAAGTGATGACGGAGATGCTCACGGCGATGAAGGACATCGAAATTGTCGGCACACCGGTTTCGCTGCGTAGCCGTATGAAGGCTTCGGACGTACCTGCCCTCGAAGCTCTTGCCCGTGCCATACAGGAATAGTGAGCCCTAGCGGAGATAATTCCACCCACTTTCTGTCTCTCCAAAAGCCCGGTTTGGGAACTTTGGACAAACAATGCTGCCACGCCAGCCGCTCGGATATGTAGATCTGGGTGCCTGGTGTGGCAGCATTTTTTTTATTTTTATAATATCTGCACAAAAGGGTTTCGGCAGGGCTTTCTGGCTATAGGCCACAGTGGCATATCGTGCCCTTTTCGCGGAAAGGTGCTTCAGGGAGGTTCTGTGAGAGATGTCCTATATCTCAGTCAGAGATGTCCTATATCTCAGTCAAAGATGTCCTATATCTTCAACAGAGATGTCCTATATCTTCAACAGAGATGTTCTATATCATAGTTTTCCCCTCCGTGACAATCCAATCCCTCACGACAGAAAAGACATTTTATCAGCGCAGATGGCTTGCAGCGGCATGGCACGATCTCGCAGGCGGCGTAGCATATAGGCACAAGGCCCGGGGCAGAAGTTGCCTCGGGCCTTGTGATGATTTTGGGGTAGGGGTCAGAAGATGACCTTCTTGCCTCCCTGGATGTAGATGCCACCGCGCTGGTGTCGTTGGATGCGGCGTCCCTGCAAGTCGTAAGCGCGATTGTCACGGACGGGTTGCGATGTCACGTCGTTGATGCCCGTGTCGTTGGCGTCGGGCACGATGTGGTCGGTACCGTTGCCCTCGGCCACCTTGATGACGAAGCCTGCGTCAACGATGGCCTGTGGGAGTTGGAAGGCTGCCGTGTTGTAGAGGCCTACGAGGTTACCCTCCTTGTCGTACACCTTGAAGCCTACAGGCTTCCCCTTTCCTGCGTTTTTGACAGATACTCGACGTGAGGAGCTGATGGTATAGGTGAACTCGCCGTCGGCAATCTGATCCTCTTCGACAAAGTCTGTGTACTGCCCGTATTGTCCGTTGCTGGAGGTGCCGATGGGGTATTCGTTGCTGAATGCCACCTTTTTCGCATTGGCCGGTGCGCCCTCGTAGGTAGCGGCCGGTGCGGAGATGCGGTCTTCGATGAAGATGGCGTTACACGGCTTGAGGTTCATGTTCTTCACCTTCTTTATGGCATTGTTGATTTCCGTCTGGTTCACCGTTACATAGAAGTCGTTGTAGTCGCCCACGTAGTGTGCGTTTCTCGTCGTTCCTCCTACGGTGTGCGAGGAGAGCTCGGGTATCATGAAGAAACCATAGCCAGCAAAGAACTCCGTAAGGTCATAGCCCGAAACCTGGCAGCAGGTGGTGTAGAACTTCAAGTAGTCGTTCGAAGCCGTGGTGAAGACACCTCCTGTATGCGACATGGGCGACTTGCGCATGGCGCGGAAGAGTTCGGGATAGAAGTCGGGCTTGAATCCCTGAATGTGGAAGAACTGGTAGAGCTGCCAGTAGAGGTGAGTACACTGCCAGAGGTCGGCGTTGCCGCTGGACACGGAGTTATCGTGCACGCGGTCGAGCCAAGCCACGCCGTTGTTGAACTCGTTGAGTGTGGTCTTGATGCTTGTGGCACGGCTTGTGGCGCGTCCCTGCTTGTAGACGGCAATGTTGGAGAATAAGTTGTTCGACACCTCGGTACAGCCTATCATGTTGATGAGTTTCTGACGGTTGTGTCCCTGCTCGTGGGCAGGTCCCCAGATAGAACCGGCACTTGTGTTCATGTTGTTGTAGTTGAACACAGAGTTGAGTGTGGAATTCTCGTAGTATGTACCGTAGGTCGTGGCGTACATGTAGTTAGAGTTGATGGACGTGACAGACCACATGTTGTTCGACTTTGTGCCGTAGTCTTCGTAGAGTCCCATCGTCTCGTCCTCCATCTGTGCGATTCCGCTCCAGATGTCAAGCAGGCCCGTGATGTCCTTCGGGCATGCAGCTATGGCGCGTTCGCGGTTCAGGTTGAAGAGGTGGTGCTTCGTCTTGAGCACGACTGTCGGGCCGCT
>JAFSQD010000081.1 GCA_017446765.1 Alloprevotella sp. | reverse complement strand
GTCGAAGGGGCTATGAGTTTCCAAGTTTTAGTTTTCACGTTTCTGGGATTAGGACTATAGAATTTAAGTTTCGGATATTGCTTAAGGTCGGCCTCCGGCCTCAAAATTATAAATAATTAATCGGGAGATAAAATGGAAGTAAACTCGCGACGCTCGTGTGAGTGAAAACGGACTTTTGAGCGTAGCGACCCCTAAACTCCTGAGTCAGAAAATTCTGAAAGTTGAGATTATTGCTTTTTCCTTGTTTCTCTTCACTCGTTTCTCGTCACTCGTTTCTCGTCACTTGTTTCTCGTCACTTGTTTCTCGTCACTCGTTTCTCGTCATGTCTACTCCCAATCGATTGTTATTGCTTCCTCTCCTACAGGGCTTAAGCAAGGAAGAACTGTTGCAGATTGCAGGCCGTGTGCGCTTCAACTTCCACAACAGATCCAGATCGGAGGTTATCGTCTCACAAGATTGTCCATGCCGTAGTTTGTTCATTGCCACAGCGGGCGAGCTTTGCGTACAGCGAACAAGCAATGTAGGCGATTTCGTCCTTTCCGAGTGGTTTCCGACTCCCTTCGTCATCCAACCCGAAGCCCTCTTTGGTTGGCGCACGCACTACACGCACACCATTGTTTGTGCCACCGATGTGAGTCTGTTGGAAATTGACAAGGATGCCGTGCGCGATGTGCTGTTTCATTATCCTGCGTTCCGCATCAGTTTTCTTAATCAAATCAGCTATACCGTACAGCGTCAGGAGCAAAGTCTTTGGCGAGAGCCGGAGGGAAGCTTGTACGGTCGCTTCTGCCATTTTCTCTTGCAGCGCTGCCTTCGGCCTGCAGGACGCAAGGAACTGAAAATCCGCAAGAAAGATCTCGCACGTCATCTCAATGCTTCCATACGCTACGTGGCACCCTTTCTCCACAACTTGCAGGCGCAAGGCAAGATTGAACTCACCCGTGGCTACCTGCGCATCCCCTCAATGGAACGACTTCTGAATGCTCAAACCTAAAAAAAGTCCATAAAAATTTCCTCTATTTGCAAAAACTCCTTACTTTTGCACCCGCTTAACAACCAAGGAGAGGTGCTCGAGTGGTTGAAGAGGCACGCCTGGAAAGCGTGTAACCGGCAAAACTGGTTCGTAGGTTCGAATCCTATCCTCTCCGCAACAAAAAAGACAAAACCTGCCGATATGGCAGGTTTTGTTCGTATGTCGGGGAAGGTAAAAAGCCTTACCTCCTTATCATATCTTGAAGGCTTCTTTTAGGAGGGGGAATACGAGACATCCGTTGGGCATTTCGCCGACTGGAAGATGGATTTCCTTCATGTTAAAGACGCGTTGTACGACGTTGCGTTTTTCCGTGGCGTCGCGAAGTGCCAGGGTCTCATCCTTTGAAAGCCATTCCACATGGAGGTTTTCGCGAGCGATGAACTTTTCGCCGATCACGATGCCGTCTTGGCGGACGAAAAGCGTTTTGTTGCTTTTGATAAAGAAAGAAATTTGTGCTCCCCGCTGTATCTGCCCGATCATGCCTGGCATGCAAAGGGCTATCCATTGCCGTTCGACGGCCTTTGTGGCAAACCAAATCCAGGAGAACATCTCTTCCACCTCACGTTCGTTCTTGTACGAGCCTTTTATTTTCAGCAGCGTCCTGTCGTTGGCATCGCAGAGTTTCAGTGTGCGTATGGTTTCGTGGTATTTTTCGTCTGTAGAATCATTGTTGGTACTGTGGTAGGACCTGTGCTTACTGCTATATACGGCACGTACCTGCTGCCAAGGGATGACGCTTGTCTGTGAAACCGTCCCAAGGGCACTGTTGTACTTTTCCCATTTCACGCCATGCTGGCCAATGTAGATACGCTGTCGGGCGCTGTAGCGATGGAGCAGGACGAAAAAGCCGACGACAATGGCAAGAAGGACAATGAGGGGGAACACCTGTTCGATTAAAGGCAAACGGGAGAAGCCTGAAGGGGTGGAAAAAACACCGTAGGTGGTGAAGCCGAAGAAGATGGCTCCGAAGATGAGCCACGATATCATGCAACCGCGAGACTTGTCGCCTTTGTTGTCGTAGGCTTCGATGATGTTGCCGACAGGCGAGGATTGCAACTCTGGTGGAATGCGTTGGATGAGGTATTTATGACGGTATGAACGCATGGCTTTTTACTTTATTGTGTATATATTATGCAAAGAATCTTTTAGCGACTCGTCCCATTTCTCCAAGGAGGAGGATGGGGGAGGTCATGAGGAGGAGCCACAGCCAGTCGGTGAGGCTGAGCGAAGCGACACCGAACATGTCGCCAAAAACGTTGACGATGAGAATCTGGCCGATGAGGATGATGCCGGCAATGCCCAAGAAACTATAGCTATGGTGGATGGCGAAATTTGCCGGTGTGCGCAGGATGTCGGTAAGGTCAAGTACCAAGCTGCGGTCGGTCTTGAAGTAGCGGGCATTGAAGAGGTTCCAGAATTGCATGAGTACGAAGAAGCTGAAGAAGAAGCCCAGTTCGTACTGGCTCAAGTGGGGTTTGCTGCGTGAGAAGTCAAAGAAGTTGCGGAAGTATACGTCCCACACTTCACTCTTCAGCAGGTCGCCGACGCTGTGGATGTCGCTGTGCCAAAGGAGCTGCCACAGGCCGAAGAGAAAAAGGAAGCAGAAGAGTCCGACGCCCAGGATGCGCTTTGTCATCTTACGGTCGACGATGTGACTGTTGCGTTTTCTGGGCGGGTCGTTCATCACGCGGCTGTCGGGTGGGAGGGAGGACAGAGCCATGGCGGCGAAGGTATCCATGATGAGGTTCACCCACAACATCTGCGTCACGTTGAGCGGCGAGTCAAGGCCTGTGAAGGCTCCGAAGAGGACGATGAGACAAGCGCAGATGTTGATGGTCATCTGAAAAAGGATGAAGCGCTTGATGTTCAGGTAGAGCGAGCGACCCCAGAGGATGGCAGTGTTGATGCTTGCAAAGGAGTTGTCGATGATGGTGATGTCGCTGGCCTCCTTTGCACGCGCCGTGCCGTCGCCCATGGAAAGCCCCACCTGTGCCTTTTTCAGTGCGGGCGCATCATTCGTCCCGTCGCCCGTGACTGCCACGACCTGCCCCGTCTCCTGAAGGAGCGTCACGAGGCGTGCCTTGTCGGCGGGGCGTGCACGGGAGAGCACCTTGAGCGTAGGCAGGACATTTTGTTTTATCTCCTCGTCGCTCAAGGCTTCAAAGGCGGCTCCAGTGAGCACAGGCGCTTCAGTGTCGCCATTGATGATGCCCGTCTCGCGGGCAATCTGGCTGGCAGTGAGGGCTACGTCGCCCGTCACCATGATGACGCGTACGCCAGCCCTGAAGCATGTGTCCACGGCCTCGCGCACGTCCTTACGCACAGGGTCGGCCATGCCGACGAAGCCAAGGAAGGTGAGCGGTGTCGCCTTTCCCCCGACAATTTCCTGCTGTGCGAAGGCCAGCGTGCGCCGTCCCATGCGCTGGAGGGCTGCGAGGGACTCCTTAACTTCCTCCTTCGAATGTCCGCCAGCAATATCGTCGCAAAGGTCAAGGACTATTTCAGGAGCGCCTTTGACATAGCGATATTGCCCTCCGCTGGCATTGTCGGTGGCAAACGTCGTCATGTGTTTTGTTTCGGGTGTGAAAAGGATTTGTCGAGTCACGCTCATGCTGTCACGTAGCTGTTGGTAGTCCAACCCTTTACTAAGCTTGAGCCAGTAGAGTAGGGCGCCTTCCGTGGGATTTCCGATGCTTCGCCAGGTGCCGTCATGCTCTTGGGACAGTTCTGCCGTTGAGTTAAGGGCGACGCATCGTGCCACGCTTTCTATGTCGCTATAGAGAACCTCCGAATCAGGCATGACGCGCAGTTTGTTTTGCGTGAGCGTGCCCGTCTTGTCGGTACAGATGACGGTCGTGGCCCCCATCGTCTCGCAGGCATGGAGCTTGCGCACGAGGTTGTTTTCCTTCAGCATCCTCCGCATGCTCAGAGCCAGGCTGATAGTGACGCTCATCGGCAGTCCTTCGGGCACGGCCACCACGATCAGCGTGACGGCAATCATGACCGAATTGAGCGTAAAGGTAAGCATTTCGAGCAAGTCGCTGTTGTTGGCATGGTCACCGTCAAGAAGGAAATAATAGAACAGTCGTCCAGCCACAATCAGGGTTGCCACGATGTAACTACCCCTTGTAATCCATTTCCCGAGGTTGTCCAGCTGCTCGTTGAGGGGTGTCTTCACGTGGCTCTCCTCTTGAATGAGTTTTGCGCCCCTTCCTTCTTCGGTTTCCATGCCCACCGCCGTCACACGGTAGAAACATTGTCCCTCCAGCACGATGCTTCCCCTGAGCAAGAAGTCGGCCGGATAGGCTCCCTCCTCGGCATCGCCTTCTTTCTGGAGCGATTTCGCAGCATACATCTCTCCCGTGAAGGCCGATTCGTCCACGAGCAGGGACTCTGCGCGAAGCAGGCATCCGTCGGCAGGCACCTCGTCGCCGCTCTCCAGCTTCACGACGTCGCCCACGACGACGTCGCTCTTCTTCACTTGCAGCATTTGCGGGCGCCCGCTTTCCCTGGTGGCAATCTCCGTCCATCGGAGCACCTTCACCTTTCGCTCGTCCTTCTTCTTGTTAAGGATTCTAAACTCGCGCTCGGCTTTCACCTCAAAGATGAAGCCCACGCCTGTAGCCAGCAAGAGCGCCGTCAGTACGCCGAGAGGCTCAATCAGCGTCACCCAGCCCTTGCCGGCAAAGTATATCTCGTAGAGGGCGATACCCACAGAGAGAAAAAACACGACCAGCAGGACAACGATGATGGGGTCCTTGAACTTTTCAAGGTAGCCTATCCATAAGGGTTTCTCCTTGGGAGGAGGTATGATGTTGCAGCCCTCACCTTCAATGACCTTTGGGGAATTATGCTCTAAACAATATGCGGTGTATGTTTCGTTCATCTTCTTTATCCCTGTTGTTGCGGGGGCAAAAATACAATATAAATTCAGAAAACTTCACTTTCTACGAGCGGGGAGTAAAAAAGGACAATACATAAAGCCTGAACTGATGACGCTTGCCTTTGCAAGTATTTTGAGCGTAGCGACCCAGCACCTCAAAGGTATCGTCCAGGACGCAGTGCGTCACTCGAGCTTGCTCGCTTTGCTTGCAAAGTTTCGCTACGCGCTTGGCTTACCAAGTTTCGCTACGCGCTTTGCTTGCAAAGAACTCCCCGCTTTAACTCCCACTTTAACTT
>JAFSQD010000080.1 GCA_017446765.1 Alloprevotella sp. | reverse complement strand
GGTAGCAGTAGGTAGCAGTAGTTCATCAAGAAAACTACGCTTAGCGCGTCGCCACCATGCACTTGAGCTGGCGCGAACGCCATTTTGAGTGCCTCAAACCATCCCTCGTTGCCTCATGGGAGCATCTTATACGGCACCTACATCGTACTTAACATGTCGGTTTTGAAGAAAAAAGTGGCTTATCGTGCCGCCTTGATTCATATAGGGCCTTTTGCCGCACGCCGTACGACAAGGGAGAATTGGCACCGCATCGTACAGACAGTGAGCGTATGTTCCAACGCCTTAGGAATCGTTTCCTAAGGCGTTGGAAAAAAAATATAAAGGCAAAAGATTACATTTGGAGGGTGTAATCGCTCCACCCGCGCGGCGGAGGAATGAGATGGAAGTGGCAAACTTAGCCACATTTTTCTGCGTTTTACTGCTACCTACTGCTACCCACATGAAACATCAAACACGTTGAATATTAATGGTATACAAGGGCTGGGTAGCAGAGGTGGCAGTTTTTTCGGCAAAAAAGATTTTCCATATTCATGATATGCGTCTACGTGAAAAGGCATAATGTTCTTAGCGAAGGTATAAGGTGCAGATTGTAAAACAATCTGAGTTTTATGTGAGAAAAGAATTTCTCAAAATTTGTTCTTTTGCGCAAAAGGGGCTATTTTTGCCTCTTGTATGAAGACCGAAAACGATGCAAAATCACCGCGAATCGTCCGCATTCCCGCCATGCGCGATTGTCGTGGAACGCTCTGTGTGGCAGAGTACGAATCTGCCAACCTCCCGTTTGTGCCTCGCCGAACGTTTTGGATTACAGACGTTCCTAAAGGACAAGAGCGTGGATATCACGCACATAGGACTTGCGATGAATTGCTTTTCGCCATACGTGGCAGTCTGAAGGTAGACTTGACTGATTCCGACGGCACAAGGACGTTTCAGCTTGAATGTCCTGATGAAGGATTGCTGATTCCCGCCATGTGTTGGTGCCGGTTGCACGGTTTTTCGGCCGATGCCGTGTGCGTGTGTCTGGCTTCAGAGTCTTACGACGAATCAGGCTATATCAACGACATAGAAACATTCAAAGCCAACCTCTGACCCCGCCATGATACGCATCCCCTACTCTGCTACGCATTGTGAACAATGGAACTTGGCCCTCCGCGTGTCCTGCTTTCCGTCACTGCTGCTTGAGCGTGCCTACATGGACTATCATGCCGACCGTTTCGAGGATGCCTCGCTCATGTTTGTAGACCACAAAGGTCGTACGGAAGGACTTGTGGCCAGTAGCATTCAGCGGCCTACGCGGACCATATTATCCCACGGCGGCCTCACCTATGGCGGCCTTGTGCCCTCGTGCCATGCCACCTACGCTGAGGTCGATGAGATGCTCTCGCTTGCGGCGCAATACTACAGGGACGAATTGGGCATGCAGCGGTGGGTCTACAAGGTGGTGCCCCAGCCCTACTGGAGTAAGCCAGCCGACGAAGTGCTCTATTGGCTTACGCAACATGGCGGACAGTTGACGTCGCGAGGACTCTCCAGTGCCTTGCCGCTTGACCCTTGGGCTGAGGAGGGTGCCGACGTGAGCCTCCCTACCCTCTCCCACATGCGACGTCGCAAGGTACATAGGGCCATCTCTCATGGCCTTCGCACGCAGACGCAGACACCCATCTCCGAGTTGCCCAAGTTTTGGAAGCTCCTCTCCGACAACCTTTTGCATCGGCATAACGTGCGCCCCGTGCACACCTTGGAAGAGATGACGCTCCTCATGCACACTTTTCCCGAGCGCATACGGCTGACAACGACATGGGATGGAGATGAACTTCTGGCCGGTGTCATCGTCTACGGCAGTTCACCCCTGCTAGCACATGCGCAGTATATTGCCTCCAACGCAACCGGCCGAGCATGCGGAGCCCTCGACCTTCTCATCGTGCGTGCCATGCGTGCCGCCGCCCTTGAAGGCTACCGATGGTACGACTTTGGCATCTCCACGCTTCATGACGGCACTGGCCTCAATGCCGGACTGCTGGCACAAAAGGAAGGTTTCGGTGCTCGCGGCATCTGCTACGACATATATACGCTCACACTCTGAAAATCATGATAAAGTACCTTGACCTCCAATGCATCAATGCCCGACACGAGCCTCATCTGACTGAAGCTGTGCAACGTGTAGTAGCCAGTGGTCGCTATCTCCACGGCCCAGAGGTGAAGGCTTTCGAGACTGCCTTTGCCGATAGGTGTGGAGGGGGCTATTGTGTGGGCGTAGCCAATGGTCTTGACGCCCTGACGCTCATCCTTCTCTCGCTGAAGGAGATGCATGGATGGGATGATGGTGATGAAGTCATTGTACCTGCCATGACGTTCTTTGCCACGGGGCTTGCCGTCGTGCGTGCAGGTCTGCATCCTGTCTTCTGTGATGTGGATCCTACGACCTATCTAATGGACATACAAAATGCAGAGCAAAAAATAAATCTCCACACACGTGTATTGTTGCCCGTACATCTGTATGGGAGTATGGCAAACATGAGTGAACTTGATGAGCTTGCAAGGCGTTATGGTCTGCACATCGTGGAAGATGCGGCACAGGCTCATGGTGCCTCAGACTCAGAGGGAAATCATCCCGGCCAAATGAGTATTGCTGCAGCTTTCAGTTTTTACCCCGGCAAGAACCTTGGGGCAATGGGCGATGGCGGGGCGGTAGTCACCTGGGATGAAAATCTTGCTGAAATCGTAAGGAGATTCGCCAACTATGGGGCTGAGGAAAAGTATGTACACCAATGCTTCGGCATAAACTCGCGCCTGGACGAGGTGCAGGCATCCGTGCTCAACGTGAAGCTACCTCACCTCGATGCCGAAAATGCGCTCCGACGTCATCAGGCCGCTCTCTATGCCAAGCATATTCGTGAATCCGCCTTGACACTTCCCTATGGAGGCGAGGTCCCCGACGGTAGCGTTTTCCACATCTATCCCCTGCTTGTTCCTTGTCCTGAGACGATGCAGAAACAACTTTTAGAAATGGGAGTGGAGACATTGCGCCACTATCCCCTGCCCCTTCACCACCAGCCCGCCTTTGAAAATGTCTGGAATGGCGAGATCTATCCTATGAGCGAATACATTGCTGCTCACGAGCTGAGCCTTCCCATAGGTCCGCACCTTACAGACGACGAAATCGTGCGTGTGGCCGAAAGCGTCGTTCATGCTTACCGCGAAACCATCTGAATGAAATCCATATAAAAGAAAACGATAATGATGACACTCGACATCTTGATCTGTACGCTCGACAAGGGAATCGTCCGACTGAGTGACGTGCTCATGCCTCTACGCGAAGGCGTTCGCTACATCGTGTCATATCAATACACGGACGAACGCTATCTGGAACTTGTGCCCCCCACCCTGTCTGAGCGCACAGACGTATCCTTCTATAAATATCAAGGCCAAGGTCTCAGCGCCAATCGAAATCTGGCGATGGAGAAAGCCACCGCAGACCTCGTCATGTATGCCGACGACGATACTCGCTTCGCTCCTGATGCCGTCGACCGCATACAGGAAGTCTTCAACCTGCACAGCGACCTTGACGTGGCCTTCTTTCGTGCCAGCACCTATACGGGAAAGCCTCTCAAGGACTATCCTTCCGAGGAACAAGTGATTACAGGCATGCCCAAGTCCTATGTCATCAGTGCCATTGAGATGGTGTGCAGGCGCTCGACCGTGCAGCGTACGATGCGCTTTGACGAACGCTTTGGGCTGGGTACGAAATTCCTCACCTGCGGCGAGGAAGAAATCTGGATGGAAGACGCACGCCGTCGCGGTCTGAAGATGATGTATTTCCCTGTCAAGACCGTCGAGACGTCCACGCTACTGAAGAAAAACCTCATCTATGTTGATGCAGGCGTACAGCGCAGTTTTGGCGCGCTGACCTACTACAAACAAGGCTCGTCAGCCTGGTTCTCATGCCTGCGGTTTGCCGCCCGTGCCGCGCGCTCGGGCTATTGCCATTTCTGGCCGATGGCTCGCCACCTCTTCGAGGGCATCCATTTCATGAGGAAAACACAATAAGAACATCTACAATACTATGACGCTCCAACTACTAATCTGTACCATCAACGAAGGCATACGCCGTGTCCCCAGCATGTTGCTGCCCGAGCGCGACGACGTGAAATACCTGGTATCTTGGCAAAAAACTGGTACCGTAAGCGTGGAACTCCCCGAGGAACTCACACAGCGTGCCGACGTGGAGGTCTACACCCTTGACGGCCGCGGGCTTGCCGTCAACCGCAACAATGCCCTACGGCATGCTACAGGAGACATCCTCTTGCTGGCCGACGATGACTCGTCATACAAGCCAGAATATTTCGACATCATCCTGCGCACGTTCAGACGCTACGTACACGCCGACATCATCTGTTTCCAAGCCATCGACCGCTCGGGAAACTACCTGAAACGCTACAGCGCAAAGCCTTGGACCTATGCACAGCGTCCACGAGGCACCCATATTTCATCGGTCGAGATTGCCTTCCGTCGCTCCACGTCGCTCCCGCTCTTTGACGAACGATTCGGTCTCGGCTCAAAATACCTTGCCTGCGGCGAAGAGGAAATATTCCTGCACGAAGCCTTTCTGGGAGGAAAAAAGATCATCTTTATCCCCGAAACCATTGTCGAGACCGACCCCAACACGACGGGCAAACGCTTCCTCACCTTTGCTGCAGCACGCCGTGCCAAGGGAGCTGTGCTCTGCTACCTTCACGGTCCCGTCGGAGCCACGCTGCGTGCTACGAAATACTGCTTCTCACTGCCGGGCGACCACTCCTTGGCCCGTCGTACGCAGTTCTACCGCGACATGATAGCTGGCATACGCTTTATCCAAAACGGACATATATAGTCGGTATCATGCGCTTCAGCATCATTGTCCCCTATCGCAACCGCGAAGCATGGCTTCCATGTGCTCTTGCCGCTCTGGCCCACCAGAAATACAAGGACTTTGAGCTTCTCCTTGTCGACAATGGCTCCACGGACACGTCGCGCTCCATCTGCGAAGGTTTTGCTGAAGCGCACGCCACCGATGGTTTCCGCATCCGACTACTGGAACAGCCCGAGGAAGGTGCTTGCAGGGCGCGTAACCTCGGCCTGCGCGAAGCCACGTCCGACTTCGTGCTTTTCTTTGATTCCGACGACGAGATCTCTCCCCTTTTCCTCAACGATGTCGATGAGCTGTTGTGCCAAAAGCCAGACCTTGACATCGTAGCCGCACGCACACGCCTGTGTCTGCCCGACGGAACTCTTGTGACGCGTCGTGTAGTTCGCACTAACAATCCCTCCGACCAAATCCTCTGCTCCATGCTCACGACGCAAGGCATGCTCGTGCGCACAAACTTCTTGCGCGAAGCAGGGGGATGGAACGAAGATCTGCCAAAATGGAACGACTGGGAACTTGGCCTGCGCCTGCTTCTGAAAAGCCCCCGCATGGTGTGGCTCCCTCGTACCTACCATACTCTACATCAGCATGAGAACAGCCTGACAGGGCACTCATGGGCAGCCACCTACGATGCTCTGCGCCCAGCTCTCGTAGCCGTCCGCACTCTCATCGATGGCGATTCCCGATGCCAAAGGGCACTGGCCTGCCGCGAGGCTGTCGTGGCCGCCGAACTCGTCCTTGAAGGACGTCATGCCGAGGGGAGCAAATTGCTCGCAGAGGCTACGAAGCTTTCGCGCCATGCCTCCTGGGTCTATACCTATCGCCTTCATGGTGGGCGCGGATCGTGGAGACTCGCCCGACTTTTCCCCTGACTTTATGCCTAAGCCACCCTTCTACTTTTCCCCCCTCCCCTGTCTACAGGCTGTTGTCGAGAGTTGGGATACACATTATATCTATATAAGTGGAGGCGAGTGGCGCGGGCGTCTCGTTCTGTCGTCTTCCCCGCAACCCTATGACGTGAGCCATCTTGTGCCCCTCATCGTCAAAGGCAGCCGTCTGAATCTTCTTGTGCCGACTATAAGTGAAGATGCTATTTATAGGGCTGAACTTGTCGTTCTTGAGCCTGACTATCTGGTTGACGTCACAACCGTGGCTGCATGCTTTGAAACCTATTCCCCAAAACAAAGCATCATCACAAAACTGAATGGGACGAGTGGGGCCACAATGCCAATACTTTTAGGAAACTTTGCTTCGCAGCTTCTCGACGAATCACTCCGTCATCCCGACGCGCCACCGCCCTATTCGGAGAGTGTGCGTCGCTTTTTTGAAGAAAACGCCTTAGACTTTGCAGCATGCACTGAGCCGTTGGACGAATTTCACCTTCAAGCAAAATCCCAGCGAGACAACATCCGAGCCCTCATCCAGAAAACATTATGCGAGCACAGCGAGTTTCTTACTTCGCGTGCCATTCTTGAACCTACCATCTTTGCAGAAGCGCTTGGGCTGCAAGGACGATTGGACCTTCTGCAAGCCGACCTCCGAGTGTTGGTGGAACAAAAGTCGGGCAAGCGGGACTTCCGTGGCGGTCCCCGCGAACCACACACCGTGCAATTGCAACTCTACGCCGCCATCCTCCACTATGCTGGAGGTGTGCCCTACGACAATCTCTCGGCTTTTCTGCTTTACTCAAAATATGCTGATGGGATGGTGCAAGTGCAGCCAGATGAAGAAATGCTCAGACATGCCATCTGCCTGCGCAACCAGCTTGTGGCACAGGAGCGCGAACTGTCTACAAAGGCAGAGGCCGTTGAGGATTTCTTTCACTTCACGTCTGCTGACGACCTTCGGTGCAATCCTAGTCTGACTGATCGCTTTTGGTCTTTCTGGAAACGTCCTGCCATCGCGCAGGTTTTTCAGGGTGTCCAGGATAGCGACGAAGTGACTCAAAGCTATTTTTTGCGTATGTACCGCTTTGTCTCGCAAGAACAGTACTTGGCGCACGTTGGGGATGGAACACCTCAAGCTCGTAGCATGGCCTCCCTTTGGAAGCTGTCGGCAACGGAAAAGCGCGAACAAGGTGACCTCCTATGGCCCCTGACGCTTCAGGTGGAAAGGGAGGAAGATGCAACAGAAGTCCACTCCCTTATACTTCGGCCTTCAGCCCCCGAAGTACTGACAAACAGTAATTTCCGCGTGGGCGATGCCGTTGTGGTCTATGCAGTCCCAGCTGACAGAGAGGTTAGTATCACCCACACCCTTGCCTATCGTGGTTCGTTAGAAAGCATAAGTCCGGAGAAAATGCGCATTCAGCTTAATGCCCCGCAGAGTTGTGTGGAAGCTTTTCCTCAGAATGTGGACTATGCCCTTGAACATGACCATGTGGACACCTCGCGCACCCTTTTCCGAGGACTGTTCTCCATGCTTCGTCTCCCAAAGTCGCGGCGCGACCTCATCCTCGGTCTCCGAAAACCCTCCTTTGAGCCTGACCAGAAGGCCGCTGGCGACTACGGAGCGTTTCAGTCCCTTGTGGATGGTGCGTGCCGAAGTCGCGAACTCTATCTCATCGTCGGGCCGCCGGGTACGGGCAAAACCTCTTTTGGTATGCTCAACATAGTGAAGGAAAACCTCTTACATACGGACAAATCAATCCTTCTGACAGCCTATACAAACCGTGCCGTAGACGAAATCTGCCAGAAACTTCTCGAAGCTGACATATCCTTCTTACGTCTTGGCCACCTTGCGTCTTGCAGTCCTCAAAGCCGTCAGGCCTTAATCTCGTCGGTAGTCACTCAGACGCAGGACCTCAGTGAGTTGAAGACGCAATTGCTTTCTACTCGCGTCATCGTAGGTACAACCACAACATTGGGCAGCAATCCCCAGTTGTTTTCACTTCGTACATTTGGCCTCTGCATCGTTGACGAGGCATCACAGATTCTGGAGCCTCAACTGATGCCTTTACTTGCAGCCATTCATGATGAGATTCCGGCCATCGAGCGTTTTGTACTCATCGGTGATCACAAGCAGTTGCCAGCTGTCGTTATCCAAAAAGCATCTGCGTCTCGTGTGGACGAGCCAGTACTTCAGAACATCGGCCTTACCGACTGCCGACATTCCTTCTTTGAGCGCATGTTGAGTCTCTACAGGATGGTATGTCCCTCTTGTATCTACGAAATGACACGTCAAGGTCGCATGCATCCAGAAGTGGCCGACTTTGCCAGTACGGCTTTCTATGAAGGCCGACTCCTTCCTGCCGGACTGCCTCACCAATGTATCTCGCTGCCCACAGTAGATGATGCTTCTGACAGGCTTTGCCGCTTGGTTTCAAGGCACAGATTTCTCTTCTTCAACGTCGAAGCCCGCTCTGCCTTTACGACAAAGACCAACGATACAGAAGCTCAACTCATTGCTCGTATCATGATGGCTGTTTGGCACCAACATCGCAGTCTGCGTCATCCCTTCATTCCCGAAGCCTCCCTCGGGGTCATCGTACCCTATCGAGGACAGATCATGCGCATACGCCATTTTGTCAATGAGGAAATCAAGCGTTTGAAATCAGAAGAAGATCGGCAAGAAGCCGGCAACCAACTTCTGGATGTGAACATTGACACCGTCGAGCGCTATCAAGGTTCGCAGCGCGATGTCATCATATATGGCTTCACCGTCACAACACCCTCCCAACTGGATTTCCTGACAGCAGAAAACTTCCATGAGGCAGGTCAGACCATCGACCGCAAGCTTAACGTGGCTTTGACTCGTGCCCGCGAACAACTTTTCGTAGTGGGAAACGCTACTCTGCTTGAGCGTGACGGAATTTTTTCGCGCCTCATCACCTATGCTCGTAGTCGCGAGGCTTTCATTCCCTGATTCTTTTTCCCACTTGTTGCTTCCAATACTTCTCTTTATCTTTGCACCCATCATATATTAATCGAACCTTATGAAAGTAGCCTTGATACAACTCACGTGTAGTGCCGACGTGAAGGAAAATCGCCGTCGCCAGGCGGAGCACATACATGCCACAGCATGCAAAGGGGCGGAACTCGTCGTCCTCCAGGAACTTCACGATAGCCTATATTTCTGTCAGACCGAGAGCGTCGATAATTTCGAATATGCCCAGCCTGTTCCTGGAGAAGCCACGGCCTATTATGGAAAGGTGGCCCGTGAAGCAGGAGTCGTATTGGTCGCTTCCCTCTTTGAGCGCCGCGCATCAGGACTCTACCATAATACGGCCGTCGTCTTTGAGCGTGACGGAAGTATTGCCGGCATACAGCGGAAAAACCATATTCCCGATGACCCAGCCTACTACGAAAAGTTCTACTTCGCACCAGGTGACACAGGATTTCGGCCCATTGAGACAAGTCTGGGACGCCTCGGCGTGCAGGTTTGTTGGGATCAGTGGTATCCGGAAGGAGCACGACTCATGGCATTGGCCGGTGCCGATGTGCTCATTTATCCTACAGCGATAGGGTTTGAGAGTTCCGATACAGCTCAGGAGCAGAAGCGTCAGCGCGAAGCATGGCAACTTGTACAGCGAGGGCACGCTGTGGCAAACGGATTGCCCGTCCTAACCTGCAACCGCGTAGGACTTGAGGATGACCCCAGTGGACAGACGCGTGGCATTCAGTTTTGGGGTAGTAGCTTTGTCTGCGGTCCACAAGGCGAATTGCTTGCAGAGGCACCGCAGGACGAAGAGTGTGACCTAATGGTAGAGGTAGATATGCAGCGTACAGAGCAGGTTCGCAGGTGGTGGCCGTTTCTTCGCGACAGGAGGATTGAAGAGTATGGAGGACTAACAAAGCGATACCTATGGCCTTGAACTACGTTTGGCTTGCACTCTTTGCCATCGGCATGCTCGTCGGCGTGCTGAAACTGGTATTCTCGGGCGATGTGGAAACATTGCCGGCAATGATGGACTCCACGTTTGCGATGTCTATGCAAGCCTTCGAACTTACCCTCGGACTGACAGGAACGCTCACATTATGGATGGGCATACTGAAGGTAGGCGAAGAAAGCGGCCTCGTAGCACGGCTCTCACGCCTTTTGAGTCCCGTGTTGACGAAGCTCTTTCCCGATATTCCCAAGAATCATCCCGCGCTGGGCAGCATTTTCATGAACATCAGTGCCAACATGTTGGGACTTGATAACGCCGCCACACCTGTCGGGTTGAAGGCCATGCAAGAGTTGCAGAGCATCAACAAGGTGAAGGATACGGCTTCAAACTCCATGATCATGTTTCTCACGTTGAACACAAGCGGCCTTACGATTATTCCCGTCTCTATCATGGCCTATCGGGCAAAAGCTGGAGCTGCCGACCCCACAGATGTATTCATTCCCCTACTACTGACCACGTTCTGTTCTACCATCGTAGGCTTGCTGGTTGTCTCAGCCTATCAGCGTGTCAATCTCTTACAGAAAAACATCCTCCTCATGTTTGGTGTGGTTGCACTCTTGGTTGCCACTCTCTTCACGACCATCGTTGGGATGTCACAGGAACAGATGCAAGCTTTCTGCCGCGTGCTGACTAGTGTGCTGATACTTGGCTCTATATTTATTTTCCTATATAGCGGTTTCCGGAAGCGACTGAATGTCTACAATGTCTTTATTGAAGGTGCCAAAGGCGGATTTCATGTAGCCGTCAGTCTCATCCCTTATTGTGTCGCCATCCTGGCAGCTGTGGGAGTCTTCAAGGCAAGCGGTGCCTTAGGCATGCTGCAAGACGGAGTTAGTACGGCTGTGGAATGGTGTGGCTTGAATAGCGACTTTGTAGGTGCACTTCCTGTCGCGCTGATGAAGCCTCTCAGCGGTCCCGGAGCACGCGGCATGATGCTGGAGTGTTTCTCCTCGTTCGGTCCCGACTCCTTCGTGGGACATCTTGCCAGTGTGTTGCAGGGCTCTACCGATACAACGTTCTACATTTTAGCAATATACTTCGGTTCTGTGGGCATAAAGAAATACCGTCACAGCGTAATTTGCGGTCTTTCCGCCGACCTCGCTGGCATGATTGCCGCCGTCTTAATCAGCTACTTCTTCTTCGCATAGAAAGTAAAAAGTCTGCGAAACATTTGGTAGGTACGTAGGAATGTCTTACTTTTGCACCCGCAAACGCAAGGAACACCTTGAAGTTTGATTGATCGCGGAGTGGAGCAGTTGGTAGCTCGCCAGGCTCATAACCTGGAGGTCGTTCGTTCGAGTCGAGCCTCCGCAACACAGCAAAGAAGCCAAACAAATGTTTGGCTTCTTTGCTGTGTAATACATCCGAACAAGAGATGGCCTAAGCCGAAAGTAACCCAATGGCTGGGTTTCTTAGCATGCTATGCCTGCATTATGCCTCGCGACCCCGAAATCATGAAGGGAATATCTGAAGCCTCTCCAAAAAGTTGCAGCAATTTCTATGTGAAACATATTGGTGCCCTGCGATAATCTCGCAGGGCCCCAATATAAGGGAATCAAGAAATCAGAGCAAGCGTATCGCGAGCGATGAGTAGTTCCTCGTCTGTGGGAACGACAGCCACAAGCACCTTACTATCGGAAGCTGAAATAACGGCTTCGGCACCGAAGCATGCCTTGTTTCTTTCTATGTCAAGCTTCACACCGAGAAACTCAAGCCCTTCAAGAGCTCCCTGACGCATATCGTACTGGTGCTCGCCCACTCCTGCCGTAAAGATGATGGCATCAACACCTCCCATTGCGGCTGCATAAGCGCCAATGTACTTCTTGATGCGATAGTTATACATATCAAGGGCCAGTCGTGCGCGTTCATTACCCGCCTCAGCAGCTTCGGTCACCTCGCGCATATCGCTGCTGACACCGCTGACACCCAGGACGCCGCTCTTCTTGTTGAGCAGGTCAATGGCCTCGGCGGGCGTCTGCCCCTCTTTTTCCATGATGTAGAGGATGGCGGAGGAATCGATGTCTCCAGTGCGGCTTCCCATCATTACACCTTCCAGCGGCGTAAGTCCCATGCTTGTGTCAACGCAACGGCCATGATCGACAGCAGAGATGCTGGCACCATTTCCAATGTGGCAGGTAATGATGCGTTTTTCCTTGGGGTCAAAACCAAGGAACTCGCCGGCCCGGGCCGTAACAAAGCGGTGACTGGTACCATGGGCGCCATAGCGTCGGAAATGGTAGTCGGTGTAGTAGCGATAAGGCAAAGCGTACATGTAGGCCTTCTCGGGCATAGTTTGATGGAATGCCGTGTCGAAAACAAACACCTGTGGCAGCTCGGGAAGCATTTCACGAACGGCCATGTAGCCTTTCAAGTGGGCATCACTGTGGAGTGGAGCAAGTTCCATATAGGGCTTCCAACCTTCCAGCATCTCGTCGGTGACAATCTGGCTTTCGGTGTAGGTGCCACCGGCCACAATGCGATGACCTGCAGCCGAGATTTCGTCAAGGCTGTGGATTGCACCGATTTCGGAGTCGAGCAGCGTGTCAAACATGAGGCGGATACCCTCCGTGTGGGTGGGGCATTCACGGTTGATTAGTTTCTTGGTACCATCGGTCAATGTGGCCTTGAGGAAGGAGCCTGGAAGGCCAACCTTCTCAATGCCGCCGGCAGCGAGTACGGTTTCGGTCTGCATCTCGTAGAGTTTATACTTGATGCTGGAGGAACCACAGTTGATTACGAGTATCTTCATCGTTTGGTTTATTATTGGTTTTTGAATTTATAGGTTTTCCTTGTCACTTGTCACGCTTGTCGAGAAAAAAGTCCCTCATATGCATTGCGCACTCCTCGGCCAGTACGCCGCCGCACACTTCCGTCTTGGGATGGAGAGCCGAGGGAGCATATACGGTGTATCCGCGCTTGGGGTCGGAGGCACCATAGACCAAGCGTCCCAACTGTGCCCATCCCAATGCTCCGGCACACATAGTGCAAGGTTCGAGCGTAACGTAGAGTGTGCACACGTCCAGATACTTTCCCCCTAGGAAGTCGGCCGCAGCAGTCACTGCCTGCATCTCGGCATGGGCTGTCACGTCAGTCAGAGTTTCGGTCAGGTTGTGAGCACGGGCAATGATGCGGTCTTTGCACACGACCACGGCTCCTACGGGTATTTCGCCCTGCTCGGCCGCCAAGCGTGCCTCGGCAAGGGCAGCGCGCATATAGGTCTCGTCTGTATTCATCGTTTCATCTATTCTTAGAATGTCACATTCACCATGAATCCTCTCGCTCCGTCGGACGTCACCATGGGTGATGCCGACAAAGAGCACCCTTGGCTATAGTGCCGTGTCAATAGGAAAGCACACCCTGTTCCTATGGCCGCACCTGCCAATACGTCCCAAGCGTCATGGCGTTTGGTATATACTCGTCCCCAGGCCACATAGGTCGCAACGGCATAAGCCGGTATGCCAAACTGCCAGCCATAGCGCTTTTGCAGATAGGTAGCACCGTCAAAGACCAAGGCCGTATGCGTGCTTGGGAAAGCATGGTGACCCGTTCCGTCGGGTCGTCTCTTGCGTATGCTCAGCTCAAGTGCATAGTTCAGCGCGAGCGTGGAGGCTGTCCCTACGCCCAACTGGAAGAGCCCCTGTCTGTCATGGGCAAGGAGGCCAAGTGTCACACCGGCTGCCGTAGGGAGCAAACAAGCCACATCTGTCGTATGTCTCACAAACCGGCGACCGCGGCCTATATCCATGCCTTTCCCATCCCCCTGCGAAAAGGATGGGATGGATATACTGAACGTCAACAAAACCAAAATGGCACGAAACGGCATGGTCGATATTCTGATTGTTATACAGAAATGTGAGTGTTCGTCAGTTCTTGAGGTATTCATTTGCCTGACGGATGAGCCGAAGTGTGCTGTCATCTGTATCAAAGACGGAATACCAGCCCTGTGGCTCGTGCGGTGGATCGCCCAAAATGTCGTCGCCATCCTGCCAACGTTCGCCGCTCGCCCTACCCTCGCCAGCCCATGCCCAGAAGTTACAACCAGCCACAAGGCCACCTTCTGCCTTGCTTTGTTCCACTTGGGAAAAGACAAAAGAATAGAAGGCGTCACGGCTCGTCGTATAAGCATCAGGCGAATAAAGGTTGTTGTCGCGGGAATATCCAAACTCCTCGACAACAAGCGGTTTACCTATAGCCTCTGCCACTCGAATATTATCGGCCATGTATTCCGTGGCTTTCAGGAAGACGTTAGGCAGGGCTTCGTGAAGCCTGTCGCGTGAAGCCCAGCCCCAGTTGACGGGCCAGATATGGACTGTCAGATAGTCGATTTGGGCATCGGCATGCATCAGTTCGCAGACACCGGCATCGTAGAGGCAACCAATGGTACCTTCACTGCCCGTAGAGACAAGGTGATTGGGGTCTATGCTTTTGATGAGTGCCGCCGTGGCATGGCTCCATCGTAGCATGTCTTCGAAACACTCGCGCTGGAAGGGACGAGGTTCGTTGCAGAGTTGCCAGCTCATGATGGCAGGCTCGTCACGGTAGAGCCGTCCCGTAACGGTATTTCTGCGTGACACGATGTGACGCACATGGTCATGGTAGAGCGCAACAGCAGCCGAGTCGGCATAGAATTGAGAAGCATAAGCACAGTAGGCATTATAGCCGTCTCCACTGGCATCGGGCGAATCGCCATGCCCCGTCTCGCGTAGATAATAGCCGAAGCCACCGCTCCAATCCCAAGAGTTCGTCAGATAGAGCACGGCCACCATGTCGCGACGTTCCAACTCTGCGAGCAAATAGTCGAGGCCGCGCAGAAGCGTATCGTTCACCATGCCGCCACGTTCTTGGAGGCAGGGCGTCAGCGATGTCACGTTCTTACTGCCAGCATCGGCTCCCACGAGGATACGCAGGTTGTCGACACCCAGACCTTGCAGGCGATCCAGTTCGCGCCCCAGGCGTTCGCGGTCTCCCCCTTGCCCATCGGAGGCCAAGATGGTGGCCGCCCAGAAATTTGCTCCTACATAATAATAGGGAGCACCATGACGGAAAAACTGCCCACCAACGACGCTCACGAAATCCTGCGCACTGGCGCCAAGTATGCCCATGAACAGCAGAAATATTGTTAAGATTCTCATTTTCGTTTTAATATATACGGACTTACGTCTTCGTACCTCAGCCATAGCGGAAAGCTTGATGTCGTTCGGTATGGCGTCGTTCAGCCAAGTCAGAGAGAAACAAGACCGCCTCGTATGGTCTGACGCATACCGTGTTTCAATATCGATGCCCTTTTGTGATGCGCTCTATCTCGCGACGACCTTCCTTCTCCTTCAGCGTCTCGCGCTTGTCGTACTCACGCTTACCTCGACAAAGCCCTATATCGAGCTTGGCACGTCCGTTCTCATCAATAAACAAGCGCAATGGTACGATGGTAAGACCCGGCGTGCGGGTGTCACTTTCCAGACGGTGTATCTCTTTCTTGTTCAGCAGAAGCTTCCTGTCGCGGCGTAGTTCATGGCGGTTGAAGCTGCCAAAAGCATACTCGGCCACATACATGTTCTTCACCCATATCTCGCCGTCGCGGATGAAGCAAAACGTATCCACAAGTCCAGCCTTACCGGCACGGATGCTCTTGATCTCGGTACCTGTCAGCACGATGCCGGCCGTAAGGCGGTCGACAACAAAGTAGTCGTGCTCAGCCCGACGGTTCTTTATATTTATCTTTGCGGGAGATTTTATCTTTCCTTTCTTAGCACTCATGACTAACTTTCTACCTTCACAAAATCTTCGATATGAGCATCTACATAGTGAGCCACAGACTCGGCAAACTCGTCCTCTCGGTCGACAAACTCATCGTCAAGATCGTCAAAATCGGGAAACTGCTCGTAGAGTGCCATAAACTCGTCGTCGGTACAGTCTGCCACTAAGGCTTCACCATGGACATGATAAAGGTCTCTTGCCGCATACATCATCTTTGAAAGGTCGCGCAATCCCCAATCCTTCATCAGTCGTGCAAAAGGATTCTGGAAGAAGAAGGGGCCATAGCCATTGTGGATGAGCTGTACAAAGCCACCTTCACACACTTCCTCGCGAAGAATGTCGAAGGCCCATAGTGTCACTTGGTGAACATTGAGTTCCTGCATGGTCTCGGCCGTCAGTTCTCCGTCGACCGACTCTTTCACGACATCCGTGACAGCACGCAAAAATGACGCTGTTCCACCCTGGGCAGCCTGCCGTAATGTGTCGTCTGATATGAAAACTTCCTTCATGATTACTGAAAACAGAGCGCAAAAGTACGTATTTCCTCCTACAAAGAGGACTTGTGGCGTCGGAAAACGCCCGCCAAACCGAAAATATGCTATTCTACCGTGACAGAGGTGACCACTTCCCGCTGCTTCAGGGTGGACATGGGCACATCATACGTCTGTGGGGATGCTCCTTCGCGCACCACGACCACCTTACACGTTCCCTGCCCCATCCTATTGCTTGAGCGTGCCGGTCCATAGTAGACAAGCGAAATCTCATATCGCCCACGAGGCGGATCGGTCCAGTAGATATTCTCTGCGGCATTCGAGGCTCCGGAACCGCCTTCACGGTTGTCGACGTCAAGACTGCCACCACTCGCGCGGTCGATGGGTTGACGGTAGAATACCTCTCTTCCGCTTGGCTGCTTGACATGGAGGTCGATATCGCCAGGGAAAGGCCATAGGAGCGTCACCTTCAAGCCGCCCTGATGGCCGATGGTGCGCGCTTCGTCCACTGCGGCACTGTCCTCAGCCACCGAGTCGGGTGGCGTAGCGGTACTATCTGCGGGTGCGGGCATCGGAGCCGGAACAGGCGAAGGGGGCAGCGGGGAAGTCTCCCTGCCTGCGTCGCCGTGGCATCCGCGGCAATTGCTAAGAAGCAAAAGGCTGATGAGTACCACATAGAGAAAAACGAGGAAGATGCTGAGGAAGGAGCTGCGCCTTCCTGTCTCGGGACGAGGGGGATTGCTTGGCATGGACATAACCTGTTACTTCATAAAACAAACCACCTCAGCAGTACCGAGACGGCTACTTGCATAAGAACAAACAAGGGAACGAGAACGAGGAAAAGCGTCTTCCGCGTTTTGTGGCTGAAAAGTATCATACCGCAGAGCGCACCAAAAGCACCTCCCAGGAAAGAGAGGAGAAGGAGCACAGCCTCAGGTACACGTGAGCGCTCCATCATAGCAAGAAACTTATCCCAACCGAAGAGGGCGAACGTGAGAAGGCTGGCAAAATAGTAAATATAAAGGTCAAGCGTAAACATGTGAGTCTGACATTAGGGTATTACAGAAAAGACACTCATGGCCACATAGCCTATGATGCTGAGAAAGAATGCGCAAAGAAACACGACCAGTAACTGCATGAGAACGTTCTCCCACGGATTAGGCTTGTCCACCTTCTCTTGGAGCACATAATCGTCCTCTCCCGGCTCTAACGTAAATGATACCTCGGGCATTGGGCGTGCTGGATTCTGCATCTGTACGCTGATGGGTTGCCCTTCAAGGAAATCGGGACGCTTAAATACCGTACAGCCTTCATTATCAAGCTGCGCCGGATATTGACGTCCCATCTGGCTGAGCACAATGGGCATACCGATAAAGGGGCGCCCCTGCTCGTCAAAGATGGTGAGGCTGAAGGTCTTCACTTCCGGCGGAGCTGGCGGCAATTCGTCCTCGGCATCGTCCATGACGTCG
>JAFSQD010000007.1 GCA_017446765.1 Alloprevotella sp. | reverse complement strand
GCTTCTGATGGAAAAAGTGGCTTATCGTGTCGCCTCGATACCTACGTGCCCTTTTGCCGCACGCCATACGTTGAGGGAGTCGAGTCAACGTGAAATAAAATTAAGCTTAATCTGGGTCAACCCTTATTGTGAGTAAGACAAAAAGGAGTCAACTAAAATCGTTAAACTACAGAGAGTTGTTGTCCAATGCGCTTGGAAAAAGTTCCGAACGCATTGGACAAGTGTTCATAAGGCTTTGGAAAAACGTTATAAAGGCAAACGATTGCTACATACGGGGGACTGCTTCCCCCGCGCGGCAGGGGAATGGGAAGGAAGTGGCATGCTAAGGCCTCGTTTTATTCTCCTTTACTTAAAATACAAAGCGTAGGAAGTCGTTGAAGATGGCGTAGCCCATGAGCAGCATGAGCAGGGTGATGCCAATGCGCTCAGCCCATTCCATGAACTGGTCGCTGGGCTTGCGGCGCGTGATGACTTCGCACACGAGGAAGAAGGCGTGTCCACCGTCCAGGGCAGGGATGGGCAGTATGTTCATGAAGGCCAGCATCAAGGAGATGAAGGCCGTCATTTCCCAGAAGCGTGGCCAGTCCCACGTGGCAGGGAACAGCGAACCGATGGCGCCGAACGAACCGACACTCTTTGCGCCGTCCTTCGTGAAGAGATACTTCAGGTCGTCCACATAGCCGCAAAGCACATTCCATCCGTGACGTATGCCTGCGGGGAAACTCTCAAGGAAGCCGTATTCGTGAGTGACGGTCTGGTAGGTGGCGAGAGGATGGTTCCACCTGACGCCGAGAATGAGTTCCGGGGTGAGGACGGCCTGCAGCGTGTCCACGGTGCCTTCCGTCCGCATGACGGCGAGGTGAATGGTGCGCACGCGGAGGCTGTCGGCCGCATTGCCCTTGAGGGTCTTCTTCTGGAAGATACTGAAAAGGCTCCCTTCAGTAGGCACCTCCTCCACGTTGGCGGTGAGGATGTCGCTGAGGCGCGAAATCTGGTCGGTATACTCATTCCATGTGTGGATAGGCGTGCCGTTGAAGGCCACGATGCGATCGCCTTGGCGTATGCCGGCAAGGGCAGCAGGCGTACCCGCTTCCACGCTGTCGACGACGCTGGGCGCAAGTGCCAGCATGAAGGGCGGTTGCTCCTTCATCATCTGCAACATGTTGATGTCGCCGGGCATGGTGAGCTTTACTTCCTTTCCGTCCCTGAGCACCACGACCTCGCGGGCTTCGGAGATGGCGCGATAGACATCGCCTATGCTCTGCGAGTCGCTGAAGCGCGAGAACGCCTCTCGCTCTGTACGCAAGGGGATGTCGCCATCGCGGAATCCCAATTGCTGCGCTCGTTCATTGAACTTGAATCCGTGTGTCATGTTCTCAATGGGGACGTAGGTGTCGCCCCATGCAAAGAGTACCATGGCATAGATGACAAGGGCTGTCAGGAAGTTGACCACGACACCTGCCACCATGACGATGAGGCGCTGCCAGGCTGGCTTCGAGCGAAACTCCCATGGCTGTGCCGGTTGCTTGAGGGCCTCCTTGTCCATGTTTTCGTCGATCATGCCGGCGATGCTGACATGGCCTCCCAAGGGGAGCCAGCCCAAGCCGTACTCGGTACCGACATACTTCTTGCGTTTCACGACCTTTCCATTCTCGTCTGTGCTCTCCTCGACGGGTACCTTTTCGGGCTTCAGACGCAGGAGGCGTCGGAGCCACGTGTCGTAAGTACTCAGAAGGTGAAACTTAGGGTTGAAGAAGAGGTAGAATCTGTCCACGCGAATCTTGAAGAGGCGCGCCGCAAGGAAGTGGCCGCCTTCGTGGAGGAGAATCAGGATGGAAAAGCAGAGGATGAGCTGCAGGGCTCGGATGAGAAATGTTTCCATAGGAGGGTCAGAGGTTTAGAAGTTCTTGTGTGTAGGCGCGCACTTCGGCGTCGGTGGCGAAGAGGTCGTCGAGGGTGGGGCGTTCCACAAACGAGACGTTGCGCATGGCTTGTGAGATGGCATCGGGAATCTGCGTAAACCCACAATTTCCCTGCCTGAAGGCCAGGTTGGCCACTTCGTTTGCCGCATTCATGGCACAGGGCACGTTTCCGCCGCGTTCGGCTGCTTCATAGGCAAGGGCGAGGCAGGGGAATTTCTTCATGTCGGGAAGCTCAAAGTGGAGCGTGCCCAGCTGGAAGAGGTCAAGACGCTTACCCGGCATGGGCAGGCGGTGGGGGAAAGAGAGGGCATACTGTATGGGCAGCCGCATGTCGGGTAGGCCCAGTTGGGCAATGACGGCTCCGTCCTCAAATTGCACAGCACTGTGGATGATGCTTTCTGGATGGACTACCACTTCTATGTCCCTCGGCATGGTGCCGAAGAGCCAGCGGGCCTCGATCATCTCAAAGCCTTTGTTCATCATCGTCGCCGAATCGATGGTGATTTTTGCGCCCATGCTCCAGTTGGGATGGCGCAGGGCTTGCTCGGGGGTGACGCGCTTCAGGGCCTCGTCGTCCATCGTACGGAAGGGACCTCCGCTGGCTGTGAGCAGAATCTTCTCGATGCGGTTGTCGGCCGCTCCGCAGAGGCATTGCAGGATGGCCGAGTGCTCGCTGTCGATGGGCAGGAGGGAGCACCGCCTTTCGGCCGCGAGGGCTGTGATGATGCTGCCTGCCACGACGAGCGTCTCCTTATTGGCCAATGCCAGGGGTTTGCCCGCGCGCAAGGCGTTCACGGCCGGGCGCAGGCCTGCAAATCCTACCATGGCGCCTATCACCATGTCTACGGCGTCAGATTCCACCACCTCGCAAAGTGCTTGTTCGCCGCCATAGACTTTTATGGGTAGGTCGCTCAGGGCTTCGCGTACGTGCTGGAGTTTACTTTCGTCGGCGATGACGACGGTGTCGGGCATGAAGTGGCGTGCCTGCTCGATGAGCAGCAGGTCGTTGCTGCCCGCCGTCAGCGTATGAGCCTCAAAAAGGGTGGGGTTGTGCTCGATGACGTCAAGCGTTTGCGTTCCGATGGAGCCTGTTGAGCCAAGGAGGCAGATGCGTCGACGCTTGTCCGTATGTGGTTGGTTCATTGTTGTATGTCCAGAAGTCCTTCAGGCAGATGAAGGGCAATGATGCGATTTTTTGTGTCAATGTGCTCCACGAGGTCTTCGTGGAAAGGAAGGATGAGCTCCTTGCCTTGTGGGTCTTCCACGTAGAGGAGTATGTTCTGCGAGCGGTCGTCAATAGCACTTATCCGTCCCAGCTTGCCAGCCTTCACGTCTTCCACGGCATAGCCTGTCAGCCCGGTCACGGTGGTGGGGCTGTCGTCTTCGGGCAATGCGCTCAAGGGATAGAGCACCTCGGCACCGACGAGGCGCAGTGCCTGTTCGGCGGTCGTCACATCTTCCAAGCGGAGAATAATCTGACGGTCGTTCTTGAAACGATATTCTTCCCAGAAGAAAGGCACGAGGATGCCGTCCAGCCTTAATACAATGTAGGGGGAGTCCCCACGGTCGATGGCGTCGTCGGTGAACGTCATCTCAAGGTCGGCGGCCGTACCGCGCTGCCGTGTGATGCGACCTATGGGAAATACTTCTTCCTCACGAATCATGTGGCTCTTAGTCTATGCGTTCGATGACGGCCCCGAGCTTGCCCAGTCTCTGCTCGATGCATTCGTAGCCGCGGTCAATTTGTTCGATGTTGTCGATGATGCTCGTTCCTTCTGCGCTCAGGGCGGCAATGAGCAAGGCGATGCCGGCACGTATGTCGGGGCTCGCCATGCGTCGAGCGCGAAGGCGCAAGGCGTGGTCGTGGCCGATGACGACGGCCCTGTGGGGGTCGCATAGCAGGATTTGCGCGCCCATATCGATGAGCTTGTCGACAAAGAACAGGCGGCTCTCAAACATCTTCTGATGGAAGAGGACGCTGCCTTTGGCCTGTGTGGCCACGACGATGAGCACGCTGATGAGGTCAGGCGTGAGGCCAGGCCATGGAGCGTCTGCCAGGGTCATGATGCTGCCGTCAATGAAACTTTCAATCTCGTAGTGTTCGTGGCGTGGCACGTAGATGTCGTCGCCGCGACGCTCCACGGTGATGCCCAGGCGGCGGAAGCAGTCGGGGATGATGCCGAGGTCGGAGTAGGAGACGTCCTTGATGGTGATGCCGTCGCCGGCAATGGCTGCCATGCCGATGAAACTGCCCACCTCAATCATGTCCGGAAGCACGCGTATGGAGGCTCCGTGTAGCGACGTGACACCATGGATGGTGAGGAGATTCGAGGCTATGCCCTCAATCTTTGCGCCCATGCGTGTGAGCAGGCGGCACAGTTGTTGGATGTAGGGCTCGCATGCCGCGTTATAGATGGTGGTGGTTCCTTCGGCGAGTGCAGCCGCCATGATGATGTTGGCCGTACCGGTGATGCTGGCTTCGTCAAGGAGCATATAGCTGCCGCGAAGTCCCTCGGGGCACTGTATTTCAAACGTACCGGCATCCTCGTTATGGCAAAACATGGCTCCGAGTTTTTTGAAACCGTAGAAGTGGGTGTCCAGGCGCCGTCGGCCTATCTTGTCGCCGCCAGGCTTGGCGATGGCGGCATGTCCGAAGCGTGCAAGCAGCGGGCCGAGTAGCAGGACACTGCCGCGCAACCTTTGGCAGCGGCTCAGGAAGTCCTCGCTTTGCATGTAGGAGAGGTTCATCTCGGCGGCGCGCACTGTCACACAGCCATTGTCGTGGCGGCGTACCTCAGCTCCCATGTCGGCGATGAGCTGAAGGAGGTTGTTGACATCAAGGATGTCGGGGACGTTGTCCAGCCGTACTTCTTCGTCGGTGAGCAATGTGGCGGCGATCAGCTCGAGGGCTTCGTTTTTGGCACCCTGTGGGCAGATGGTGCCTTTCAGGCGGTGACCGCCCTCAATCTTGAAAGAACTCATGGCGGATAAGGTGTCAGGTTTAGTGCTGTTGCTGTTTATTTTGTCGTTCCTCGGCGTACAGCTCCAGGTCGTGCTGCACTTTTGTGTCGGTGGCTCCGTCGCCTTTCCATTGCGATAGGTTCCGCTTCATGCGCATGGCTACTTGTTGTCCCAATTTCTGGCGTGTGGCACCATTGGGCATGCTGCCCACGGTGCGGATGGCCTCTTCGAGCAAGTGCCCGTAGTGGCGATAGCGTATGGTCGTGCGGGGGTAGGGCAGTTTGCGGGGCTTCACGCTTGCATCCTGACGGTGGATTACGAATGGATAGTCCACGTCAAGCTGGTAGTCCGTGATGTAGGCCAGGTGATCCCACAGCTTGTGCCGATAGTCTTTTTCGTTTTTGAGCTTAGGGTTGAGGTGTGCCATGACACGGACAATGCGTTCGGCGTAAGCCTGGCGGCGCGGTCGCTCCTCAATCTGGAGGGCATGTTGTGCCATCTTCTGGACAAGTCGTCCGTATTCGTGCATCTTCAAAGGGCTCTTGCCGCCTGCACCGTCGGGATAGGTGGCGGGTCCTTTGGGGCTTAGGTTTTCGTTGGTTTTCATTTATTTTGTGGTTTGACTTTCGGGAGTTAAAGGGGGAGTTCTTGGCAAGCCAAGCGCGTAGCGAAACTTTGCAAGCAAAGCGCGTAGCGAAACTTGGCAGGCAAAGCGAGCAAGCTCGAGCGAAAATGGGCAATACACAATGGGTTTCCAACCAGCAAAGCTGGCTTAACTCCCTATTTAACTTCATTCTTTAACTTCCAAAACTTAAATTGGAATTCTTGTTTTTGTAAAGGTCTAAATGCCTGTGGGCTTCTTGGCATTGGCCTCTTTGAGATAGAAAGGCTCAAAATAGGCCACGTCCTCGGTTTGTTCGCGCATGAGTCGCATTTCGGCGAGGGGCATCATCCATCGCGCTTCGGGATGTATGTCTGCTAAGAAGTGTGCACCTCGAGGTTCGAGAATGGGGCGGCATTTCTCGGCACCGGGGCCGAAAAAGTAGAAAGGCCTGCCCATGAATTCGGCGTAGCTTTCCTCGGTGATGATGTCGGGCTGTACCTGTCGTTGGATTTTCAAGGCACGGTCGTAGACGGCTGCATACACTTCCATGCGCCGGGCGTCAAGCATGGGACATAGTAGGGCATCTTCGGGGAGTTCGGGTCCCAGAAGCACGGGGACGCAGAGCAGCTCCAGGGTCGGGATGGCGACGAGCTTCAGGTTGCGAGCGTAGGCCAGGCCTTTTGCCAGCGACACGCCAATGCGTAGACCCGTGTAGGAGCCGGGGCCGCAGCTGACGGCAATGGCGTCAAGGGGGATGGCGTGGCTGTCGGCAAAACTCATCATGCGTTCGGCCATGGGGGCCGCATCAATGGCGGCGCGCATGGGTTTGTCTGTCCTCTCGTCGGTCAGGACGGCGCCGCGTTCCGAAAGCGCCACGCTTACGAAGTCGGCCGATGTCTCTATGTGAAGTATGCAACTCATAGCAATATGTCGTCTCTCGCTTTTGGTCGGCAAAAGTATAAATTTCCTCGCGCATGGGCAAATAATATCTTGTAATATCTTGTTGATTCTTATGACACCTTACCCAACAATCGGAAGTGCTTGACCAGGAGTTTTGAGGAAAGGGTTTCCGAGCATGCCAACAGGTGATTTTGCCTTTGGGTGCTAAGGGGGGAGTTATAGGGGGAGATATATGGGGAGGGGCGTTTGTTGGATTTTTTTTGCTTGAATGATGGGTGTTACGCATGGGATTTGTGCATGCTTTGTGCAGGATTTGTGTATGTGTTGTGTAGGGTTTGTGTAGGGTTTGTGTATACTTTGTGTATGTTTTGTGTAGGGTTTGTGTATACTTTTGGTTTGATAATTGTCAGTATAGTAGGTGTTTATTGTGATTTTTGTGTAGGGTTCGTGCTTCTTGCAAACTCTTTTAGGGGAGATGAAAGACCTCCTTCTTGTGGATATGTTGACAAATTGGGTCTGTCGCCGATGCTGGGGCTATCAGGAGTGTGTGCGTTGGATTGTGCATGTCTCAGGAGCGCATGGAGCGTTTTTTCGCAGGTAAACTTGGCATTTTGTCCGCTTTTATATAATTTTGTTCCCGATATGTGCGCCTGTGTGCGTACCAAAACGATCTAAAAGAATGAGAAAGAAATTTGTACGCACCCTGTGGGCTTTGTTTTTGGGGGGTATTGTCCTCATAGGATTTGGCATTGTGGCCATAGACAAGGGCTGGATAAGGTATATGCCCGAGTTGGCCGACCTGCAGGATCCGATTGATAAGTACTCTTCGCAACTCATCAGCGCCGACGGAAAGGTGCTGGGTACGTGGTCGCAGAATGCCAACCGCGAATATGTCACCTTCGACAGCATCAGCGCCCATGTGTTTCATGCGCTCATCGCTACGGAGGACGTGCGCTTCTACGAACACACCGGCGTGGACTTCCGCGCCTTGGGTCGTGCCATCCTGAAGCGTGGCATCCTCAGGCAGAAGTCGGCCGGCGGCGGCAGCACCATCACGCAGCAGCTGGCGAAGCAGCTTTATTCCAAAACCGCACAGAGCACTTTGGAACGCCTGCTGCAAAAGCCTATTGAATGGGTGATAGCCGTGGAGCTTGAGCGCAACTATACAAAGGAAGAGATCATGACCCTCTACCTCAACCATTTCGACTTCCTCTACAATGCGGTCGGCGTGCGCTCGGCCTCGAAGACCTATTTCAACAAGCAGCCCGACAAACTTAGCCTGGAGGAAGCTGCTTTGCTCGTGGGTATGTGCAAGAATCCTGCATACTATAATCCGATACGCCATCCCGAACGCTGCCTGGAGCGCCGCAACACGGTGCTTGAGCAGATGGAGAAGGCTGGATACCTCACCGAGGCCGAGGCGGCGACGGCCAAGGCTACGCCCGTCGAGACTGACTTCCATCGCCTTGACCATAAGACGGGGCCTGCGCCCTATCTGCGCGAATACCTGCGCCGAATCATGATGGCCGAGAAGCCCGAACGCTCGCGCTATGCCTCGTGGCAGCGCCAGCAGTTCTTTGAGGACTCGGTAAACTGGGCCACAAACCCGCTCTATGGCTGGTGCAAGAAAAATACCAAGCACAACGGCAAGAACTATAACCTCTACACCGACGGCCTGAAGGTCTACTCCACCGTCGACTCGCGCATGCAGACCTATGCCGAGGAAGCCATGACCCAGCACGTGGCAAAATACCTCCAACGGCAGTTTAATGCCCAGCGCCACAGTTCGGGCGGCACCTTCCCCTATATCGGCATCAGCCGCCAGCAGGCCAACAACCTGTTGCAGCGTGCCGTCCAACGTTCGGAGCGCTACCGCCGCATGAAGGATGCAGGGGCTTCTGAGGAAGAAATCGAAAAGGCATTCCGCACACGCACCGAAATGAACGTCTTCACCTATCACGGAGAAGTCGACACTACGATGACGCCCATCGACTCCATCCTCTACTACAAGAGCTTCCTTCGCTCGTCCCTCGTGTCCATAGACCCTTCCAACGGCTACGTGAAAGCCTACGTGGGCGGTATGGACTTCAAGCATTTCCAATACGACATGGGTGTGGTGGGACGCCGCCAGGTAGGCTCGACGATGAAACCCTTCGTCTACAGCCTTGCCATGGAGGACGGACTGACGCCCGACTATACCGTCCTCAACGTACAGCGCAGCTACGGCGGCTGGACTCCGCGTAACGGCAGCCGGGCCTGCTATGGTGCGCGCATGCCCCTGAAGTGGGGTCTGGCTCAGTCGAACAACTGGATAACGGCTGGCATCATGGCCGAGGTGGACCCCAGTGGCCGACGCCTGGAGAAACTACTTCATCAGGCCGGCATCATGAATCCCGACATACAACCATCGATGGCACTCTGCTTGGGTACTTGTGACATCACGGCCTGCGAGCTGGCAAGTGCCTACACGATGTTCCTCAACGGCGGCCTGCGCAGCGCGCCCATCTTCGTGACGCGCATCGAGGACAACCAGGGCAACATCCTGGCCGAGTTCCAACCCCGCCAGAACCAAGTAATCGACGAGATGAGCGCAGCCGAGATGCTCGACATGCTGCAAGGTGTGGCAAATGCTGGCACGGCCCGCCGTGTCCACGGTATTCTGGGCAGTACGGCACGCATTGCAGCCAAGACCGGTACCACGAACAACAATGCCGACGCTTGGTTTGTGGGTTGTGTGCCCCAGCTTGTCACCTCATGTTGGGTGGGCGGTGAAGAACGCGACATCCACTTTGCCTCCACGGGCATCGGCCAGGGTGCGGCTGCCGCACTTCCCATCTGGGCCTACTACATGAAGCGTGTCTTTGCTGACAGTCGCCTTGGCTACTCCCCACGCGACGAGTTCCCCGAATTTGAATATGACAACGTGGGCAACGAGGTCTACAACGACTACGACTACGTCTCGCCTGGCAGCGGCGGAGGTGACAGGGACGACGACGACAGCGATGGTGACGGAAGCGGAACCTCCGGCGCAGGGAGCGAAGGCACCGGCGGAGAAAGTCGCGAACGCCAGCGTCAAAGCATCAATTCCGAGAGCCTCTTCGAATGACCAGCACCAAAGCATCCGGCATAGACGGCACGCGCGTATTATTAAATATGCATTGCCCTGTACGGAATTCGATTTATAAACCATAAAATAGAATCAGATTTTGAGATTCATCGCTATTATACCTGCCCGATATGCCAGCACGCGGTTTCCAGGGAAGCCGCTGGCCTTGCTTGGCGGGAAACCCATCATCCAGCACGTCTATGAACGTGCAAAGAATGTCTTCGCCTACGTCTTTGTGGCAACCGACGACGAGCGCATACGTCAGGCTGTAGAAGACTTCGGCGGACGTGCCGTCATGACACGTGCCGACCATCGCAGTGGCACCGACCGTTGCTTTGAAGCCTATCAGGCCGTCTGTGGCGACGTGGAAGGTACGCACCCTGGAAGCCTTGCCGTCACGCGCATCGACGACGTGGTAGTGAACATTCAGGGCGACGAGCCCTTCATTGCCACCGAACAGCTGAAGACCATACAAGCATGCTTCTCCGAAAGCCCCGACGTGGAGATTGCCACCCTCGTGAAGGCCTTTCCTGCAACAGCAACTTTCGGGCAGCTCAGCAACCCCAACTCGCCGAAAGTGGTGGTGAGCAATGCAGGCGACGCCATGTACTTCAGTCGTTCGGTGATTCCTTTCCTGCGAGGCGTGCCGCAGGAAGAATGGGCGCGGCACCACACTTTTTACAAGCACATCGGCCTCTATGCCTACCGCGCCATCACGCTGGCAAAACTCGTGCAGATGCGCGTCGGGCAACTGGAAACCAGTGAGTCGCTTGAACAGCTGCGCTGGCTACAGGCTGGCTATCGCATCAAGGTGCGCGAAACGCAGCAGGAAACCATCGGCATCGATACCCCCGAGGACTTGAAGCATGCCGAAGACTTTTTACGAACCACAAGCTTATAAACTTTACCAAGAAACATGAAAAAATCCACATTCCTCACCCTTTCTCTCCTTACTCTATTTGTTGCAGCCTCCATGGCACAGCGCATACAGGTGGGCAGTTACACCTTCAAGGATGGCTCGGTCTATAGTGGTGAACTCAGCGGCAATAAGCCCAACGGAAAAGGCCGCACCCAATATGCCAACGGCGATGTCTACGAAGGCGAATACGTCAAGGCAAAGCGTCAGGGTAAAGGCACGATGTCCTATGCCAGCGGCGAACGCTACGAAGGAGACTGGTTCCAGGACGAACAGCACGGATATGGTACCTACCACTCCCTGAACAACAATCGCTATGACGGGCTCTGGGACCGCAACGCCAAGATGGGGCAAGGCACCATGACCTATTATAACGGCGACGTCTATAAAGGGGATTGGGTCAACGACATGAGAAACGGAAAGGGTATCTACAAATATGCCAGTGGTGCCTTCTATCGCGGCGAATGGAAAGACGACAAGAAAGAAGGGCTCGGCTTCTTCGACTGGGGGGATGGCTCCAAGTATGAAGGTCAATGGCACAACAACGTGCGTCACGGCCGCGGCACCTTCTACTATGCCAACGGCGACTTCTATTCCGGCGACTGGAAGGGGGACTACCAGGACGGAAAAGGAACCTATAAGTTCAAGAATGGCGACCGCTACGAGGGCGACTATTCCAAAGGGGAACGCACCGGCGAAGGCATCTTCATCTTTGCCAACGGCGACCGCTATCAGGGACATTTCCAGAACGGCGACCCCAGTGGGCAAGGCACCTACACATGGAAGGGCGTGGCCAACTATACCGGCGAATGGCGTCAGGGACGACGCAATGGCTTCGGTACCTACAAGCGCAAAGGTGAATACGAGTACCTGGGCCAGTGGAAAGACAACATGATGGAGGGCGAGGGCGTGCTGCGCATGCAGGACGGCGAGAAGTATAAAGGACAATTCCATGAAAACAAACGTCACGGAAAAGGAACCATCGTATATGCCGACGGCACACGATTCGACGGGCATTTTACAAATGGCGAGAAGGACGGGAAGTTTACGGAATATGACAAGAACGGCAATGTAACCCGTAAGGGTACCTATCGCAACGGACGCATAGATAACTGATTAATTTTAACCTGTACACATGAAAAGCAAGAAGCCTGCCAAGCCGGGCATCGTCAAGAACGACCCTTGGCTCGACCCCTTTGAAGATGCCATCCGGGGTCGCCATGAACATGCCCTCTATAAAGTCGGTGAACTGACTAACGGCGGCAAGAAGTCGCTGAGCGACTTTGCCTCCGGGCATCTCTACTTCGGCCTCCATCGAACGCCCCGCCAATGGGTGTTTCGCGAATGGGCACCCAACGCCACCGATATCTATCTCATCGGCGACTTCAACGATTGGCAGGAGACAGAGTCCTTCCGCCTGAAGCGCATCCCCGGCACGGGCAACTGGGAACTCAAGGTGCCCGCCAAGGCCATGCGCCACGGACAGCACTACAAGATGCGCGTACACTGGGACGGAGGACAGGGCGAGCGCATTCCCGCATGGGCTACACGCGTCGTACAGGATGATGCTTCAAAGATATTCTCAGCGCAGGTGTGGGACGTCGAGCCCTACAAGTTTCGCATCAAGAACTTCAAACCCAGCCGCACGCCGCTCCTCATCTACGAATGCCATGTCGGCATGGGACAGGACAAGGAGGGCGTGGGCACCTACGAGGAGTTCCGCCTCAACGTGCTGCCGCGTGTCGTGGCCGACGGCTACAACTGCCTGCAAGTCATGGCCATCCAGGAGCACCCCTACTACGGCTCTTTCGGCTATCACGTCTCCAGCTTCTTTGCTCCAAGCAGCCGCTTCGGAACGCCTGAAGAGCTGAAGCGGCTCATAGACGATGCCCATGCTGCAGGGCTTGCAGTCATCATGGACCTCGTGCACAGCCATGCCGTCAAGAACGAGCTGGAAGGACTTGGCAACCTTGCCGGCGACCCTTCGCAGTTCTTCTATTCTGGTCCCCGTCGCGAACATCCGGCATGGGACAGCCTCTGTTTCGACTATGGCAAGAACGAGGTGATACATTTTCTGCTTTCCAACTGCAAATACTGGCTTGAGGAATTTCATTTTGACGGATTCCGTTTCGACGGTGTCACCTCCATGCTCTACTACAGCCATGGCTTGGGCGAGGCCTTTGGAGGATATGGCGACTACTTCAATGGTGCCCAGGACGACAATGCCATCTGCTACCTGACACTTGCCAACCTCCTCATCCACGAGGTGAACCCTTCCGCCATCACCATAGCCGAGGAGGTGAGTGGCATGCCGGGGCTGGCCGCCCCCTTCACCAGCGGCGGCTATGGCTTTGACTATCGTCTGGCCATGAACGTGCCCGACTATTGGATAAAGACCATCAAGGAGTTGCGCGACGAGGATTGGCATCCCAGCAGTATCCTATGGGAGCTCACCAACCGACGTGCCGACGAGCAGGTCGTCTCCTACTGCGAAAGTCACGACCAGGCGCTCGTGGGCGACAAAACCATCATCTTCCGCCTCATCGATGCCGACATGTACTGGCATTTCGGCAAGGGGCACGAGAACGACGTGGTGCGTCGCGGCATTGCCCTACACAAAATGATACGCCTTGTCACGGCCTCTACCATCAACGGTGGCTACCTCAACTTCATGGGCAACGAGTTCGGCCACCCCGAATGGATAGACTTCCCCCGCGAAGGAAACGGGTGGAGCCATAAGTACGCACGCCGTCAATGGAACCTCGTGGACAATAAGGACCTGTGCTACCATTGGCTTGGCGACTTCGACCGCGCCATGCTTGACGTCGTGCGCCAATGCTTTGAGGTGCCGAAGCAAAGAGGCAGGAAGGCATTTTCTGCAAAGATGGGATATCCCGTCGAAGAAATCTGGCACGACGACGGCGATCAGATACTGGCCTATAAGCGCGGCGACCTCATCTTCGTGTTCAATTTCAGCCCCTCGCGCAGCTATACCGACTACGGCTTCCGCGTACCCGAGGGTGCCTATGATGTCATCCTGAACACCGATGCTACGGTTTTCGGCGGATATGGCTTTGCCGATGACTCCGTCCGACATTTCACCAACCACGACCCGCTTCTCCATGAGCAGGGCAAGGGGTGGCTGAAACTTTACGTTCCCGCCCGCACAGCTGTCGTTTTGCGAAAAGTAGCCGAATGATACGCACTTCCCGCACACTCAATCTCGGCGGACGTATCCTTGTGCTGGACCGTCCCCAGGTGATGGGCATCCTAAACCTTACGCCCGACTCGTTCTACGCTGCCAGCCGCGCTCTGGCCGAGGACGACATACGACGTCGTGCCCGCCAGATACGCGACGAAGGGGCGGCGTGGGCCGACGTGGGAGCCTACAGCAGTCGTCCCGGTGCGGACGACGTACCTCCAGAAGAGGAAATGAAACGATTGCGCTTGGGACTTAGCCTGTTGCGTGACGAACTTGGCGACGAGTTTCCTGTATCCGTCGACACCTTCCGTGCCGACGTGGCGCGGATGTGCGTGGAGGAATACGGCGTACAGATGGTCAACGATATTGGCGGGGGACAGCTGGACCGCGACATGTTTTCCACCGTGGCAGCCCTGCACGTTCCCTATGTACTGATGCACATGCAGGGTACTCCTGCCACGATGCAGCATGCGCCCAGCTACGATGACCTGTTGCGCGAACTCTTCATCTTTTTCTCCCGCCGCCTCGAAGCTTTGTACGCACTCGGTGTGCCCGACGTCATTGTGGATCCAGGCTTTGGCTTTGGCAAGACGCTGGAGCAGAACTACCAGCTCATGTCGCATCTTTCCGACTTCCAGGAACTTGGATGCCCCATGCTTGTCGGCGTGTCTCGGAAAAGCATGATTTGCCGCTTGCTCGACGTCACGCCAGACGAAGCTCTCAACGGCACGACCGTTCTCCATACAGTTGCCCTCCAGCGTGGTGCAGACTTTCTGCGTGTCCATGACGTACGGCCAGCCGTCGAGGCCGTGAAAATACTGAGTCAAATTCTATGAAATAGTACTTGCCGCCATGCTCGAATTTGGAATTATGGACGTGATTGATATCGTCCTCGTTGCCCTTCTTCTCTACTACCTTTGGCGAGTGATGAAGGATAGTAGCAGCAGCAACTTGTTCTCTGGCATTCTTGTCTTCATTGTGTGCTGGATTCTTGTGTCGCGTGTCTTTAACATGCGTCTGCTTGGTGCTATTTTCAACAACCTTGTCAGCGTCGGTGCCATTGCCCTGGTGGTCCTTTTCCAGGACGACATACGCCATTTCTTTTCCACCATAGGCTCCAAGCGGAGTGCCGTGTTCATGCGCAGCTTTTTTCGTAACGATACCCATCCCGACGACTATAAGGCCGATATCATGCCCATCGTGATGGCCTGTATGAGCATGGGGAAGCGCAAGGTAGGCGCCCTCATCATCGTAGAGCACTACGATGGTCTTCGCGACATCGTTGAGACGGGTGAGAGGATAAATGCCGACATCTCCCAGCGGCTCATTGAAAATATCTTCTTCAAGAACTCCCCCCTACACGACGGTGCACTCGTCGTCAGCCGTCATCGTCTTGTTGCAGCTGGGTGTATACTCCCCGTCTCGCATGATGCCGACATACCCAAAAGCCTCGGTCTGCGCCACCGTGCAGCGCTGGGCATTTCCCAAAAGAGTGACTGTCTGGCCATCGTCGTGTCAGAGGAGACGGGTGCCATCTCTGTGGCCCACAACGGACAGTTCCGCCTGCGTCTTTCCGCCGAGGAACTTGAGCGCGAACTTGCCATCCTATGGTCCGAAAGCTGATTGCTCATTTCCTCTCGTTCCACTTTCTGTTTTTCCTCCCCAGATTTTTTCTGCGATGCCCCTCACAGGCATCCCCGCACGGCCGCGAATAGGCCGTCATGTGGCATTCTGCTAAGAGCAATACCCCATCTTGTCGCCCATTTGCAGGCCTGTCCGCTCCCCTTAATACCCCTTAATTATGGGTAGATATTGCATTTTTGTGCAGTTAAATTTTGTTGATAGTTCACATTGTTGTATCTTTGCGTGTTAAACAAATAAAAGATATCCGTTTTGCCACTGTCAACATCCGCATGCGGATCCGATCTTAGCTTATGCGAAAACTGAGCCATATCAAAAGAATACGTCTCCACCACGAAGGAGTCAATACGCTTGTCTACGGTTTTATTTGTCTGGCCCTCATCTGCGGTCTTCTCTATGCCTTTCGTGCAGCCATCAGTCCCGTTCCCTTCTATACGGTTCTTGTGATTAGTCTCTTTGTATATGGCATTGTGGTCAATTTCTTTCGTTGCCCGATACGTCGCTTCCCGGGGGATAATACCGAAAACCTTGTCGTGGCGGCCGCCGACGGCAAGGTCGTGGTGGTTGAGGGGGTGGAGGAAAACGAGTACTTCCACGACCGTCGCATCATGGTATCTATCTTCATGTCTGTAACCAATGTCCATGCAAACTGGTATCCCGTGGATGGCTTCATCAAGCATGTGGAGCATCAGAACGGAAACTTCCATAAGGCGTGGCTTCCCAAAGCTTCCATCGAAAACGAACGCTCCACCGTGGTTATAGAGACGCCTAACGGTCAGGAAGTGCTTGTCCGTCAGATTGCCGGAGCTGTTGCACGACGCATCGTCACCTATGCGCGTCCCGACGAGGAATGTTACATCGATGAGCATCTGGGATTCATCAAGTTTGGCTCGCGTGTGGATGTCTATTTGCCCCTTGGCACGGAGATATGTGTGGAGGTGGGACAGAAGACGACTGGAAACCAAACCATCATTGGACATCTGAAGCCATGAAGAGGTATATACCCAACATGCTGACGTGCAGCAACCTGCTCTGCGGTTGCCTTGCCGTCTACTTTGCTGCATACGACAATTTCGGCCTTGCCTATGCCTTCATCGTAGGCGGTGCCCTGTTTGACTTTCTTGATGGCTTTGCCGCGCGTATTCTTGGTGTTAGCTCGCCCATCGGTAAAGAACTCGACTCGCTGGCTGACGATATTACATTCGGCCTCGCTCCTTCCATGATACTTTTCCGTTTGCTCGTCATGTGCGGCGTGAGTTTTGAGGCATCCTTCGCTGCCTTCTTCGTCAGTGCGTTTTCCGCATTGCGTCTTGCCAAGTTCAATCTTGACGAGCGTCAGACAATGGGCTTCCTGGGTCTACCTACGCCGGCAAATGCACTCTTCTTTGCCTCGCTTGGCGTGATGCTTCCGCACATATCCCTTTTCAGCACACATCGCGAAGTGGCTTTCGGCATACTCATGGTACTCATTCCCCTGAGTTGTTGGCTCCTCGTGTCCGATATACCCATGTTTGCCTTAAAGTTCAAGAGTTTTGCATGGCGGGGAAACGAGGTACGTTACGTTTTCCTTCTGCTCAGTGCTGTGCTTCTGGCTCTTCTCGGCTGGTGGGCCTTTGCTACCATCATTCCCCTGTACATAATAGTAAGTCTTTGCACAAGAAGTTAGCGCTTCGGCATTCTTCAACCAAGGACGTGCGCATTGGCTCGGATTTCGTTTTTGACATAAATATCTATGTATATACTTCTACTTTTACTCTTCATCGTATGCTCTATCGTGTTGGTGTTCCTGTGGATACCCACCGCATTATTCAGCATATTTACAAATCGCCTGTTCTCTCATCGTCGCGAACGTCAAAGCGACCCATTCCACGCTCGTCCGCAGTTTGACGATGACGATGAGGAGGAAGGGCGTGCGGGAGAACGTGCCCCTCGGGGAGCCGATGGCAAAATCTTTAGTGCCGGCGAGGGCGAATATGTGGATTTTGAAGAAATTAAAAATTGAATAGGATACGATATAATGACACCTAATCGCAACCAAAATACAGCTCAATACCTCTATTATAATTATTTCAAACGCGTCCCTCGCGTAACAACCGACACCCGCCGCATTGAGGCGGGTAGTGTATTCTTTGCCCTTCGAGGTGAAAGCTTCAATGGTAACAATTTTGCCGAGCAGGCCCTCGCCAACGGTTGTGCCTATGCCGTGGTAGACGATGAGTCATTGCGCGGCCGCGACGTCGACCTGCTTTTTGTTGACGATGTCCTCTCGACACTACAGCATTTGGCCGCACTCCACCGCAGGGAATTAGGACTGCCTGTCCTGCAAATCACCGGTACGAACGGAAAGACGACTACGAAGGAACTCTGTTCGGCCGTTCTCGCAAAGCAATTCAACGTCCTTTTCACACAAGGAAATCTCAACAATCATATCGGCGTACCCCTCACGCTCCTCCGCCTGCGTGCTGAGCACGAGATTGCCGTCATAGAGACGGGTGCCAACCATCCTGGTGAGATTGCTGACCTCTGTGCCATCGTGCATGCAAACTGCGGGCTCATCACCAATGTGGGGCGCGCTCATCTTGAAGGATTTGGTTCTTTTGAAGGCGTCGTGCGTACGAAGAGTGAACTCTATGACGACCTGCGCACGCGCTCTGATTCATTCGTGTTTCTCCATGCCGACAATGACATCCTGTGCGAAAAGTCGCGAGGACTTCCGGCTGTCACCTATGGCACCGTGGGACACGGCTACTACGTTGAGGGTGAAGTGCTCGGCTGCAACCCCTTCCTCGCCTTTCGCTGGCGCAAGCAAGATGGAGCATGGCACGATGTGCAGACGCGTCTCATCGGCAGCTATAATGTTACCAACGCTTTGGCCGCATGTGCTGTAGGTCTTCGATTTGGTGTGGACGAAAACGATATCTGCGAGGCCATTGCCGAGTATCAGCCCACCAATAGCCGCAGCGAGCTGCGCGAGACCGGACATAACCGCCTCATCGTCGATGCCTACAATGCCAACCCCACCAGCATGGCGGCGGCACTGGAGAATTTCCGTCTGCTACCCTTTACCCATAAGATGCTCATACTTGGACAGATGGGAGAACTGGGAGATGTCTCTGCCGAAGAACATCAGCACCTTGTTGCCCACATTGAAGAAGTGGGAGCAGAGAAAGTATGGCTTGTGGGTAAAGCATTCCGTCCATTTGCTGGTCGGTATCGGTTTTTTGAGCACGTTGACGAGGTGGCAGCCGAACTCCAGGCGCATCCCGTTGAAGGTTACACGATCCTCCTAAAAGGGAGCAATTCCACGCGCTTGCATCAACTTCCGCCCCTGCTCTGACGTTTTTTGTGCGCCATCTTTCCCTTTATCCACGTAAATTCTTATTTTCGCGGCCGAAATAAAACATTATAAACATTATATACAGCAATGATTAAGTCACAAGACATCAAGAAAGGAACCTGCATCCGCATGGATGGCAAGCTCTACTTCTGCATCGATTTCCTCCACGTAAAACCTGGAAAGGGCAACACCATCATGCGCACGACGCTGAAGGACGTTGTCAGCGGCCGCGTGCTTGAAAAGCGCTTCAACATCGGCGAAGCCCTTGAGGACGTACGTGTGGAACGTCGCCAGTACCAATACCTCTATCAGGAAGGCACTGACTACATCTTCATGAACAACGAAACATACGAGCAGGTGCCCATTGAACGCGACCTCATCACGGGTGTGGCCTTCATGAAGGAAGGCGACATTGTGGAAGTAGTCAGCGATGCCAGCACGGAGACGATTCTCTATGCCGAGATGCCCGTCAAGACGAAGCTCAAGATCGTCTATACCGAACCTGGTCTGAAGGGTGATACCGCCACCAACACACTGAAGCCTGCAAAGGTGGAGACTGGCGTTGAAGTTCGCGTGCCTCTCTTTATCAACGAAGGTGAGACCATTGAGGTTGACACCCGCGACGGCTCCTATCTCAACCGCGTAAAGGAAGGTTAATCCTTCCTTCCACATAAAGCCGTGAGGCTTTATTTTTCGATCAAGATTTTTTGTCGTAGGCTGGTAAGCACTTGCTACCAGCCTTTTTTTATTCATTTTTTATCGTTTCGAAGTAAAAAAATGAAATAAAGCTTTGGTGTAATTAAATTAATGACTACTTTTGCACCCGCTTAACGGAAGAGGCTCCGTAGCTCAACTGAATAGAGCATCTGACTACGGATCAGAAGGTTGTGGGTTTGAATCCCGCCGGAGTCACTTTTAATGAGCAACGCCATATAAAATTGGGCGTAAGAATAGGTGGTTATTGTAAGATGGGGCTCCGTAGCTCAACTGAATAGAGCATCTGACTACGGATCAGAAGGTTGTGGGTTTGAATCCCGCCGGAGTCACAAAGAAAAT
>JAFSQD010000079.1 GCA_017446765.1 Alloprevotella sp. | reverse complement strand
CGTTTGTTTACGCATTGTTTACGCAGACATGAAAAAAGCACTTGCGAGAAACTCGTAAGTGCTTGACTTTCAGTGTGGACCAGCCAGGGCTTGAACCTGGGACCTCCAGATTATGAGTCTGTTGCTCTAACCAACTGAGCTACAAGTCCGTTGCACGCGCATTGTTGCTTTGTGCGGTGCAAAAGTAATGATTTCTTTTTTTACGTCCAAATGCTGGGGGACGTTTTCGATCACTGTGCCTCGTATTCCTGCTGGATTCGGGAGGCGATCTGCATCATCTCGTCGGGCTGGAGGCTGAGTTTTTTCTTGCCGAAATCCATGTCTACTTCACTCTGCAGGGGGGCGAGGTGTACATGGGCGTGGGGCACGTCGAGCCCCATCACGGCAACTCCTACCTTCTTGCAGGGGAACACGGCCTTGATGGCAGCTGCCACACGCTTGGTGAAGGCCATCATGCGGGCGAGTTCTTCGTCGCTAAGGTCAAAGAAATAGTCTACCTCACGTTTTGGAATGACGAGGGTGTGGCCTTTTGTGACGGGATTGATGTCGAGGAAGGCATAGAACTCTTCGTTCTCTGCGCACTTGTAGGAGGGTATCTCTCCTGCTACGATTTTACTGAAGATGGTCATTGGGGAGTTTTTTATTAGTGACGAGTGACAAGTGACGGGTCAGATGGTGATGTCGATGATTTCGAGGTGGATGGTGCCTTGAGGTATCTTGACTTCGACGACGTCGCCGACCTTATGGCCGAGGAGTCCCTGTGCGATGGGTGTCTGGGAGGAGATTTTCCCCTCTCGCAGGTTGGCTTCGCTCTCGCTGACGATTGTGTATTTCATCTCCATGCCGGTCTTTGTGTTCTTCATCGTGACCGTGGAGAGGATCTGCACGGTGTCGTTGGAGAGTCGGCTGGTGTCGATGATTTTTGCTTCGGCTATGGAACTCTTCAGGTTGTTGATACGCAGTTCGAGCATAGCCTGTGCTTCCTTGGCTGCTTCGTATTCGCTGTTCTCGGAGAGGTCTCCCTTGTCGCGTGCCTCGGCGATGGCGGCCGATGCGGCACTGCGCTCCACGGTTTCCATGTGGCGGAGGCGGGCTACCATATTGTCATAGCCCTCTTGGGTCATGTATGCCATATCTATTATGTATTATTTGTTTCTGATACAATTGTTTAGTTTTATCGTTCGCGTTAAGTTTATCGTTCGCGTTAAGCGTTAAAAAACCGAAAGAACTCCAGCCTGTATAGGGGCTGGAATCCTCTCTTGTGTTTCCTTTTGGGCTCAAATGTCGTTTTCGGGGACAAAAGTAGGGGTTATTTTCTGACGCACAAAATTTCCTGTTGTTTTTTTAATTTCTTTTCACTTTTTGCCTTGTGCAGTTGGGTTATAAGAAAAAATGGCTATATTTGCGGCGGAAATAAATAGTATTTGACTTGAATTCTGAAAGTAATTACCCCATATAACCCATATAAATTAAATTAAGTTTCCTCATCATGAAAAGATTCTCATTCATCCTTCTGGGAACGGCTCTGCTATTTTCTACGACGATGCTTGCACAAGAGACCGACAAGAACATCTTCAACCATCTTGGTGTCGGCCTGAGTGTCGGCACGGACGGTCTGCCCGGCATTGACCTTTCCACGAAAGTCACGGACTATGTCGGCGTGCGCTTAGGATATGGCTTCATGCCGAAGTTCAAGTTTAAGCAAGACGTGGACTACACCTACCATGGAAGTGACTACACGACGGAGGGCGAGTTCAAGTTGAACAACGGTACGTTCAAGATGCTGTTCGACATCTATCCTGCGCCCAAATCCACCTCGTTCCACGTCACGGCGGGTTTCTATGCCGGCAGCAGCGAGCTCATCACGCTCAAAAACACAGAGTCGCCCATTCCGGGTATTGATCCTGTAGACTATGGTTCTGGCGGCATCACTCTGGGCAATCCCGAGCACAACAAGTTCATTGGCACCGACCTTGACGGTAACGTGAAGGGCCGCGTGAAGGTGAACGGTTTCCGCCCCTATCTGGGCATCGGCTTCGGTCGTTCGGTGCCGAACACGCTATGCAGTGTGAACTTCGACCTGGGCGTACAGTTCTGGGGCAAGCCCAAGATGCAAGTGTACAAGTTTGACTACATTGAGAACCTTGACGGTACTATCACCGACAAGAGTACTTGGATAGAGTTCACGAAGAAGGACTTCGAGGAGACAGACACCTACGAGGGAGACAAGGACGTCTACGACATCCTGAATATCGCCAATAAGATCAGCGTATATCCTGTCATCAGCCTGCGCGTAGGCTTCCGCTGCTTCTGAAGTGCATAACATAACATATTTTTTTTATCACTAATCAATACCCACAAAATGAAAAAGTATCTTCTTATGGCATGCGCCCTCGTAGCTGGCGCATTCGCATTCAACTCCTGCGGAAGCAGCGACGATGACGATGCTCCCAAGACAAACCTCACCACCCCGAAGTATGCCGAACATGCCTACAAGTTCGTCTTCAGCGACACTCCCATCCAGGAGGGTGAGACATCAACCAAGGAACTTGTTCCCAACAACGCACTTGTCGCTCAGGCCGAATTCACGGAGGGCGGACTCTTTGTTGGTAAGATTGACCAGAAGATTGTCCCCAATGGCTCGAAGCTTCGCCGCATTGCCACGGTGAAGGACATGGGCGACACAGAGTTCGTATGGGTGATGGGTGCCTACACGGTCAAGGTGGAAGGTAACGTGATCAACCTCATCGTAGCCGACGGCGAACTGACATTCACCATTACCGCCGACAACGGAAACACCACATCGATTACGCTCAATGTTTCTCAGCTTGAGCAGGTTGTGAACTTGAATGCACAGGAAATGAAGGTCGTTGCCAACGACAACGTAGACGGCGACCTCTGCCGCACGTGGAAGGTGGTCAAGACGAACCTCATCTACACCCCCTACGAGAATGGAAAGGCTAAGGCTGCCGTGGCAAAGAGCTTCAACGGAGCCAATCTCAAGGAAATCTCTGACTACCTCTACGACGAGCAAGACCTTGACATTCGCGAAGAACTCCTGAAGCACGGCAATAGCATTGAGAAGGTGGCCTTCACCAAGCGCGGCTCCTTTGCCATCGACTTTGGACAGAGCATCAGCATGGGCGACTGGAGCTGGACGGATAAGAGCAAGGGCGTCTTCAGCTATACCTGGTATGAAGAAGACATGGAGAACGACTTCGACGGCGACGGAGCTACCGTCCGCTTCGATGGCAACAACTGCGTACTCGTCCTCAACGGCAAGGTTCGCGAGAGTGCCAACAACAAGGAGTACACCGTATTCCTCCAGTTCACCATGCAGGCTCCCGAGCAGTAAGCAGCCGCAAACCATCCCCTTTTATCATCGCATCAAAGCGGGCATTCCACTGCGGAATGCCCGCTTGTCGTATGCCCTCCAGAAAATGTAAAGGTAAACACACTTTTTGCATAGCGTGGCTGCACCAGAATCATTCACCGCTGACGCCACGCGCATACAGCCCAACCACGCCACTTTGCGTCAACGGGTTGTATATGAGCCATTTTCGGAAATACAACTTCCCGACATCCCGCAGATGGAGCAGAGACATGCGCATGCCTTGCCTCACGACAGTGCTTAGCTTGAAGAAAGTGAGTGCTTGACTTGATGAAAATGAGTGCTTACCTTGAAGCAAGACAGTGCTTACCTTCGCTCAAGACATGGGACATCGCACAAAAAAGTGCCCATTTTCATAGGAAACGGACACCGAAAAGTTCTATTTCGCGAACAGGGTATGTAAAGATAGTTCCCCTCATGGAGGAAAGGAGCTACGGCAGGCGTCGGGCAGCGATGAGCGCATGTGTGCCGTCGGCCAGGGTGACAGCAAACCACTGTTCGTCGCCACCGTCGGCAATGCCGAGGCGGCGGCGGAGTTCCCTGACCGTAGCAGGAAAACCGCGCACCGTGAGGCCAGCAGCCTTGACACCGCCACGAAACGCCCGCAGCTGCGTGCGCGAAAAGCCGCCCGTGCGCAGCACGCGATAGGCACGGCCGGGAAAGTCGGTCACGGGTGTCGGGGAGACGTAGAGGTGGGAGTCGGGATGAAGCTTGCGGGCACCCGTCCGCGCGGCCAGCGTGCGGAAGGCACCGGCCTTCAGCAGTGCCGCCGAAGGTTCGTAGAGGTAGTGTCCTGGGAGGACTTCGGCCGTATACTCCACGTGTGCGGAAACCTCCTCGTCGCGCGTAAAGGTGAAGCGAAGGCCGTCGTCGGCACACACGATGGGCAAGAATCCATCTGCGGCTGGGAACGACGACAGCAGGAGGAGCAGTTCCTTGCACTCGCCGCCGGCGGCCAGGACGTGTGCCTCGCGCACACAGCCCAGCTGGCGCTCGGCCATTGTGAGGTCGAAGAGGGGCGAGAGTTTCAGCAGGACGTAGCGGGATTTTGCGAGCAGCAGGGGTAGCAGCTTCAAGGCGTCGGGCGTGCAGTCTGCCAGTGACACGGTCTTTCGCCCGGCCTGATCGCGGCGGGCGGGATCGAGGTATATCAGGTCAGCGGGCGGCATGTTCTCGAGATAGTGCACCGCGTCGTCCTCCACCACCTCGGCGTGTGTACAGCCCAGGAGAGGCATGTTGTGGCGTGCCAGGCTCACCAGTTCCGGCTGACGCTCCACGTAGACGGCATGCCGGAAAAGCGGAGCGAGAAAGGAGAAGTCCACCCCCAGACCGCCCGTGAGGTCTACCAGCCCTGCCCCACCCTCGGGCCACAGTCGACCGACGAGTGCCGCCTTGTAGCGCGCAGCCTCCTCGCCCGAGCATTGCTCGAGGGAAAGGCGGGGTGGATACTCCAGGTCGTCCACGGCCGCCCATGCCGGCACCTTACGGCGCAAGCGCTGCCACCCCTCCACCTGACGCAGCACGTAGGGGGTGTCGATGTCCTTCCGCTTGGAAAGTGAAAAAGCGAGCTTGTCAAGGGGCTCGCTTCTATGTTCAAGGATGAAAGTCCTGAGGTTCCTTTTGTCTGCCAGTTCCATGTCTGAGATGTCCTGAGCCCGATGCCTGGGACATATCCTGGAGTGAGGGGAAAAGAATGCTCCTACTTCAGGACGTTAAAGTTGGCTTTTGCCTCCGAGCGCGTGCGGAAGTTGAAGTGCCACCATTGCGTACGCAGTGGCTTATACCCCCCAATGGCCATGACGCGGCGCAGTAGTTTCCTGTTGGCCACGGCCTCTTTGGAGAGTGCACCCTGTTCACCTTCGGCAATGTCCTCGGCCGCAAGGCTTGAGGAGGTGTCAAGATGTGCGTAGGGTGTCCCCATGTCAAGTGGCTCGCCCGTCTCGGCATTGCATAGCGTGACGTCGACAGCCAGTCCGTAGTTGTGCTGGTCGCCGCCGCTGCGAGGGTCGCTGACGTAGATGTTCTTTGCCGTTCCTGCCACGGAGGCATAGAGGAGTCCCTGTACCTTCATCGGCCTTGCAGCATCAAGGACAAGCAGGCTCAGCTGGGGATTTGTGCGCTTCAGGGCGGCCTGCGACTTCTTCAGCGCCAGTGCCGCCTGGGGGTGCAGGTAGGCCGTCAGCAGGTCTGTGTAGAGGCACCGTCCGATGTAGTTGTCACGCTGTGCCAATGCCAGGCGCACGTGTACGTCGGGACACACGTCGGCCAGACATACCAGTCCGGCCTCGATCATCTGCTGTTCGGTGGCCGATCCATGCTGCTGTGCGGAGAGGTCAACCGCTCCGCACAGGACAAGGGCCAAGAGGAGTATTTTCTTCATGCGTTAGTCTAATATATGGTTGGTGCTGCGCTTCAACGTCCTCGTTCCATCTCGCCGCGTGTGTATTCCACGATGTTGTAGAACTTGCTCCACGACTTGTCAAGACGATAGGCGTCGACACTGTGGGGATAGACGTGGAGTGTGCCCACGCGCTGCGTGTCCTTTGAGAATGAGTTCTTCTTCAGCTTCGCGGGGAAGGTGCTCGACACGTAGATGTCCCTCAGGTTGCTGCACCCCTCAAAGGCCTTAGCACCCAGTGACTTGATGGACGAAGGGAGGTTTAACCTGTGGAGGGAATTGCAATTTTCAAAAGCCTTATTGCCCACACTCTGTACGGAGGCCGGTAGGTTCACCTCGCGCAGCGACGAGCAGCCCGAGAAGGCTCCTGCGGGTACCACCTTGAGACCCGAAGGCAGGTTGAGCGACGTCATGGCGCTGCAATCCTCAAAGGCGCTCGTGCCCAATTGTGCCACACTTTCCGGGAGGTCGGCCTGCTGCAAACTTGTGCAGCCTTCAAAAGCCTTGTTGCCGATGCGCTTCAGCGACGAGGGAAAACGCACGTGGCGCAGGCTGCGGCAGTCCTCGAATACGCTGTTCTCGATGCGGTCGAGGCTTGAGGGCAGGTCGATGGCCACAAGGCTCTGGCAATCGCTGAAGGCTTCGGGCCCTATCTCGCGCACCATGGGCAGGGAGATGGAGGCCAGTGCCGTGCAGTCGGTGAACGCATTGCGGCGTATGACGACTACCGACGTGGGCAGCTCCACCTGTTCGAGGCTTCGACAACGCAGGAAGGTCTCGGCGGGCACTTCTTCCACCATGGGGAAGTCGATGCTCGCAAGCGAGCTGCAATCGCGGAACACGCCAACGCCAAAGCGGCGTACGTGCTGGGGGAGTTCTATGTATGCAAGGCTCGTGCAGCGTTCAAAGAGCGCATTAGGAATATCCTGCAGGCCACTGGGGAGGGTGATGCTGCGCAGGCTGGTACATCCACGGAAAGCAGCATTGCCGATGCGGCGCACTGTGTTGGGGAGTACGACGGAGGTCAGAGCCGTGTTTCCTTCAAAGGCGGCGGCTGCCACCTCCTCCACGCTGTAGAGCACGGAGTCAATGCGCATGGTGTCGGGCACGACGATGTCGCCGCGATAGTTGCCGCGATTGGGCACGAGGGTGGCGGTTTGTGCCTTCGCATTGAGATTGTAGGTCAAGCCGTCGTGGACGACCTTGCGGGCGCAAAGGCTCGTGGCCGCGATTGCGGCCACGAGCGTGATGAGTATCTTCTTCACTTTTGGGAGGGAGAGTACTGGTGAATAGTCTGATTATTTTTTCTCGATGTCCTTCAACGTACCGTCAGCAGGCACGGTGTAGGAGAACTGGCAACGGTCGAGCGTCTCCTGAGGATCGTAGACGGAGGTGTCGAGACCGGTGGACTCAATCGGAGAGAGAGAGAGCTTCAAGGGACTGCGAAGCTGCTTGCCGTCCTTGTTGAACACTTTGATGGTCACATTGGGCTTGTAGCTCAGATTGATCTTGGCAGGAAGCTCGCCCTTAGGCTCAAAGGAGAACTTGTATTTAAACGTCACGGGGAGTCCCTTGCTCGACCCCTTCTTGTTGCTCCATACCTTCGAAGTGACTTGCTCGTTCATTTCATCCTCGCCAAGGCCTGTATATTTAACCTTGACATTGTAGAACTTCACAATGTCGTCAGAGAGAACGACACTGTATTCTGCTTCAGCATACGCAGCGACCTTTGCTTCGCTGTCATCGTCATCGTCGCCACAAGCGGCGAGGCTTACGGTTGCCGTCAGGCCAAGCATGAGGGCAGCCATGAGGTAAAGATACTTTTTCATTGTCATTGTTATGTTTAGTTGTTTGGTAATAGTTCCGCCTTGCAGACGAAGCAAGAGCTCTCATCCGCCACGAGGAAACTCCTTCGCACAAAGTCGTTTCGGCTGCGAAGATAGAAAAACTTTTCCGTATACGGCTGCTTAGATGCGCTTTTTTACACCTTTTTCAGATAGTGTATTGCGCATTAAGGCAGAAAAAGCTATTCCAGATAAGTCGAGCCGTAGAGGCCGGCGCGATAGTTCGAGAGGAACTCACGGCCTTCCTCGGTGGTAATCTTTCCCTCTTCCACAGCACATTCCACCCACGACTCAAGGCGCCGCAGCAGGCGTTTGGGGTCATACTGCACGTATTCCAGCACGTCGGCTACCGTCTCGCCGTCGATGGTCTTGTCAATGGTATATGCCTGGTCGTCCACGGAGATATGCACCGCATTGGTATCGCCGAAGAGGTTGTGCATGTTGCCGAGGATCTCCTGGTAGGCTCCCACGAGGAACACCCCGATGTAGTAGTGTTCGCCATGGCGCACGGGATGAAGCGGCAGATAGCCCGTCTGCAGACCTCGGTTGACGTAGGTGGTAATCTTGTCGTCGCTGTCGCAGGTGATGTCCTGCAAGGTGGCAGAGACCACGGGACGCTCGTCCAGGCGGTGGATGGGCATGATGGGGAATATCTGGTCAAGGCCCCACGTATCGGGAAGTGACTGGAAGAGGGAGAAATTGCAGTAGTACTTGTCGGCCATGCGCTTGTCGATGTCGCGCAGTTCGTCGGGCACGTGCTTCATGTGGTGGGCCAGTTCGCTCACCTCGTGGGTGATGCTCCAATAGAGGCGTTCCACCTGCGCCCTCGTCTTGAGGTCGAGCAGCCCCATGCGGAAGAGGTCGAGGGCTTCCTCGCGCATGTCCTCGGCATCGTGCCAGTCCTCAAGGACCGAACGTTGGTTAATCTTGTCCCAAATCTCGCTGAGGTCACGCACGAGCTGATGGTCGTCGGGGCTGGCCTCAAAATCCTCGGACATCATGGCCGGACAGACGCTCTCCAGCACGTCGAGTATCAACACGGAATGGTGAGCTGTGAGGCTGCGTCCGCCCTCGGTGATGAGGTTGGGATGGGGTATGCCGTTCTTGTCGGAAGCGTCCACAAAGGTATAGACGCAGTCGTTGACATACTCCTGGATGCTGTAGTTGACGGAACTCTCGGAGTTGGACGAGCGCGTGCCGTCATAGTCCACCCCCAGTCCGCCGCCGCAGTCCACGAACTGTATGTCGAAGCCCAGTGCACGCAGCTGCACGTAGAATTGGGCGGCTTCCTTCAGGGCTGTACTGATGCGGCGAATCTTTGTGATCTGGCTTCCGATGTGGAAATGGATGAGATGCAGGCAGTCGCGCATCCCCATCTGGTCGAGTTGTTCAAGAGCCTCAAGGAGTTCGGCACTGCTCAGTCCGAACTTGGAGGCATCGCCGCCGCTCTCCTCCCATTTTCCCGCTCCGCTTGCAGCAAGCTTGATGCGTATGCCGAGGTTCGGGCGCACGCCGAGCTTCTCGGCCGTACGCGCGATGACGGCCAGCTCGGGCAGTTTCTCAACGACGAGGAACACGCGCTTGCCCATCTTCTGCGCCAAGAGTGCCAGTTCGATGTAGCTCTGGTCCTTATGCCCGTTGCAGATGATGAGGCTGTCGCTGTCCATGTTGGTGGCGATGACGGCATGCAACTCGGGCTTCGAGCCTGCCTCCAGGCCGAGGTTGTACTTCTTGCCGTGGCTGATGATTTCTTCCACCACGGGACGCATCTGGTTGACCTTGATGGGATAGATGATGAAATGCTCGGCCTGGTAGTTATATGACTTGGCGGCCTGGTCGAAGCAGGAAGAGGTCTTTTCAATGCGGTTGTCGAGGATGTCGGGGAAGCGCAACAGGACAGGCGCAGCTATCTCGCGCTCAGCCAGTTCGTCCACCACCTCCTTCAAGTCCACCTGCACGCCGTTCTTGCAGGGTGTCACGTAGACATGTCCGCTGTCGTTAATACCGAAATAGTTCACGCCCCAGCCTTTGATGCCATAGAGTTCTTCGGAGTCATCGATACGCCACTTCTTCATATTATCAGGATTTTTAACGCGCACCAAGGCGCAAAAGGGTTTAGATGAAGGATTTCACTTTGTCCGCAATGTCCTGTATGCGGTCAAAGCTGTTGAGCAAGTTGATATCTATCGTGTGGTGAGCCCGGCTATAGAAAGGTTCCCGTTCTTCCAATTGTCGGTGTACAAAAGCGGAAAGTTCCTCGGGGGTCTTACCCTCCAGCAGGGGACGCTTTCCGCGACTCATGGCAATGTGCTTCACCAGCACTTCCGGCGAAGCCTTCAGATAGAAGGTCTCGGCCACGCTGTTCACGTAGTCCATGTTGTCGAAGAAGCAAGGTGTCCCGCCGCCCAGACTCAGCACGGTATCCTGAAACTCGGCTGCCTCATGGAGCATGCGGCGCTCCATGTCGCGAAACTTTTCCTCACCCCGTTGGGCAAAGATCTGGGGAATCTTCGCATGAAAACGTTCCTCAATGTACCAGTCAAGGTCGTAGAACGTACGTCCGAGGTCCTTTGCCACAACTCGTCCCACCGTGGTCTTGCCGGCACACATGTAGCCGAGCAGAACGATACACTTCATGATGCTACTTGAGTTGTCCGCGCTGCCGCTTTGGGGGCCTTGCGTCTTCCTTCTTGATGTATTCCAGGCATTCTTCCAGCGTGAGCTCTGCCGCACGCTGTGCCACGTCCTTCGTGAGCTTGTAGTTCTTGCCTTTATAGCTCAGGTAGGGGCCGAAGCGACCGCTTCGGATCTCAAGGTCGGGCTCCTGCTCGAAAGCCTTGATGTGCTTTTGCGCTTCCTCTTTGCGCTTTGCCACGATGAGCTTCACGCCTTCCTCGAAGGTTATCTCCATGGGGTCCATATCCTTGGGAAGCGAGGCAAACATCTTCTTGTGGACCACGTAGGGGCCAAAGCGTCCGGCATTGACCGAGATATTGAGCCCTTCGAAGCGTCCCAGTACGCGGGGAAGGCGAAAGAGTTCCAAGGCCTCTTCAAGAGAGATTGTCTCAATGCTTTGTCCGGGTTTCAGCGGGGCAAAGCGGGGACGTATGCGTTCGCCCGGCTCGCCGAGCTGTGCCATTGGGCCGAAACGTCCTATCTTCACAAACACCGCCTTTCCGCTCTCAGGGTCGGTGCCAAGGCTGCGCTCGCCCACCTTGTGCTCGTTCTTTTCATTCATTGTGCGTTCCACTTCGGGCTCAAAATGACCATAGAATGCACGAATGAGCTCCGTCCAGTTGCGTTTTCCCTCAGCCACGTCGTCAAAATCATGCTCGACCTTGGCCGTGAAGTTATAGTCCATGATGTAGGGAAAATGCTCCAAGAGGAAGTCGTTCACGACGAGGCCGATGTCCGTAGGCAGCAGTTTGTTTTTCTCTGCCCCATAATTCTCCACGCGCACAGACTCACTGAGCACGTTGCTCTCCAGTACGAGTTCCTCCACAGTGCGCTGCTCTGCCGGACGGTCGCCCTTGACCACATATTCACGCTGCTGGATGGTGGAAATGGTGGGCGCATACGTAGAGGGGCGTCCGATGCCCAGTTCCTCAAGTTTGTGCACAAGGGAAGCCTCCGTGTAGCGTAAAGGACGCTGCGTGAAACGCTGGGTAGCGGTGATGGTGGCGGCCTCAATGGCCTGTCCTTCCTTCATGGGCGGGAGCAGGCCTCCCTCCTCCTCGTTCTCCGCTTCGGTGTCATGGCTCTCGCGATAGACGCGCAGGAATCCGTCAAACTTCACCACTTCTCCTGTGGCTACGAAGGGGTCGTCACTGCCGTCTACGAAGATTTCGGCCACGGTACGCTCCAACTCGGCATCTGCCATCTGGCAGGCCACGGTGCGCTTCCATATCAGGTTGTAGAGTCTGCGCTCTTGTTGCGTCCCCGAAATGGTGCTGCGCGCTATATCTGTGGGGCGTATGGCTTCGTGCGCCTCCTGTGCACCCTTGGAATTGGTGTGATAGCGACGGAGTTTGTGGTATTCCTTGCCCGCCAGCTCTTCAATGACCGGTCCGCAGGCATTGAGGAACAGCGACGAGAGGTTCATCGAGTCGGTACGCATGTAGGTGATGAGTCCAGCCTCGTAGAGCGACTGTGCCACACGCATGGTCTGAGCCACAGGCAGGCCGAGCTTGCGTGCTGCCTCCTGCTGAAGGGTGGAAGTGGTGAACGGCGGTGCCGGCGTGCGACGTGCCGGACGCGTCGTGATGGTGCGTATGACAAACTTCCCGCCTCTACATCCCTCCAGGAATGCCCGCGCCTCATCCTTTGTGCGGAACGTGCGGCGCAGTTCGGCCTTCAGGGCTGCGGTGCCATCGTTTGTGGGCACGGCAAACTGCCCTATCACGTGATAGGACATCTCTGTTTTGAAATTCGCAACCTCGCGCTCGCGCTCAACGATGAGGCGGACGGCAACACTCTGCACGCGTCCGGCCGAGAGGGAGGGACGCACCTTACGCCAAAGCACAGGTGAAAGCTTGAAGCCCACAAGGCGGTCGAGCACACGACGTGCCTGCTGGGCATCGACGAGGTTGAGGTCTATGGTACGCGGGGATTCAATTGCGGAAAGTATGGCGGGTTTTGTGATTTCGTGAAACACGATGCGGTTTGTAGCCTTTTCGTCAAGGCCGAGCACTTCTGCGAGATGCCAGCTGATGGCTTCTCCCTCACGGTCTTCATCGGATGCCAGCCACACCTTTTCGGCCTTGCTGGCAGCACTCTGCAGCTCGCTCACGACGCGGCGCTTGTCCTCGGGAATCTCATATTCGGGCTTGAATGTTTCGAGGTCGACGCCGAAGTTCTTCTTCTTCAGGTCGCGGATATGTCCGAAACTGGATACTACCTTATAGTCCTTACCAAGGAACTTTTCTATTGTCTTTGCCTTGGCGGGCGACTCCACAATGACCAGATTTTTCTGCATAGTTTCTTCTGTTTTTTCAATTTGCGGGTGCAAAAATAGGAAAAAACACAATATATATAAGGTTTAAAGCCTGAGAAATGAAAAAGAGCTGCCTACAGCTCATTGGCAAACAATCCCCCGTAGGCCCCCAAAAGGTTGAAGGTTTTGCGGTGGTAGGGGGTGATGCCGTGCTCCACGATGGCACGCCGATGCTCCAGGGTGGGATATCCGGCATTGCGGTCCCACCCATACCATGGGTATTCTGCGTGGAGGCGGAGCATGTAGTCGTCGCGATAGGTCTTTGCCAGAATGCTGGCGGCTGCGATGGAGAGATACTTGCCGTCGCCTTTGACAACAGTGTCATAGGGAACGTCGCCATAGGGGCGAAAGCGATTGCCATCCACAATAATGTGCTCGGGACGCACCTCCAAGGCGTCAAGGGCGCGGTGCATGGCAAGGATGGAACACTGGAGTATGTTCTTACGGTCAATCTCTTCTGGCGTACACACCCCTACCGCCCATGACAGGGCATCGCGTTCCACCTCCTCGCGAAGCTTTTCGCGCTGATGCTTTGAAAGTTGTTTGGAGTCGTTGAGGCGCTCGTTGACGTAGTCCTCGGGGAAGACTACTGCTGCCGCATAGACACTGCCGGCCAAGCATCCGCGTCCGGCCTCATCGCATCCTGCCTCTACGCAGGCCGCTGTCATGTGGGAAAGGAGCATGGTATTAGTGACGAGTGACAAGGCTTCTTAGAACATACGCTGGACGCGAAGGATGCCGTCGGCGAGGGCATCTATCTCCTCGCGGGTATTGTAGAGGGCAAAGGAAGCACGGCACATGCCTTCCACGCCGTAGCGTTCCATGAGGGGCTGTGCACAATGATGCCCCGTGCGGATGGCGATGCCGAGCTGGTCGAGGAGCGTGCCGACATCGAGATGATGGATGCCGGCAAGGTTGAAGGACACCACGGCGTCCTTGTCGTCTGTACGCCCATAGAGGATCACGCCTGGGAGGTCTGCGAGGCGCTGCATGGCATAGTCGGTAAGGGACTTTTCATATTCGTGGATTCGAGTCATGCCGATGGCCTTCATGTAGTCAATGCCCACTGCGAGGGCGTGCGTGCCTACATAGTCGGGGGTTCCAGCCTCAAACTTAAAGGGCAAACGCTCGTAGGTGGTTTTCTCAAACGTCACGCGCGCTATCATCTCGCCTCCTCCCTGATAGGGCGGCATGGCATCAAGAAGGGATTCGCGCCCGTAGAGCACGCCCACGCCCGTAGGCCCGTACATCTTATGACCACTGAAAGCGAGAAAGTCGCAATCGAGTGCCTGTACGTCAACGGGAAAATGGGGAACGCTCTGTGCGGCATCCACGAGAAGGTGGGCACCGTGGGCATGTGCCATGTCGGCCAGCTGGCGAATGGGATTCACTGTGCCCAGCACGTTGCTGACGTGGCATATGCTGAGCAGGCGCGTACGGGGCGTGAAGAGTTTCTCCACCTCCTCTATCTTCAAGGTTCCCCTTTCGTCAATGGGAGCAATGCGCAGAACAACGCCCTTACGATCGCGTAGCATCTGCCAAGGCACGATGTTGGAGTGGTGCTCCATCTGGGTGAGTATCACCTCGTCGCCCTCGCTGAGGAAGCGCTCGCCATAGCTGAAAGCCATGAGGTTCAGGCTCTCGGTGGTGCCACGCGTGAATACAATCTCCTGAGGCGAGTGTGCGTTGATGAAGCGGCACACGCTATGGCGTGCAGATTCGTGAAACTCGGTGGCCTGTTGCGAGAGATAGTGCACGCCGCGATGGACATTGGCATTCACCGACACGTATTCCTCGCTGATGGCATCAATGACACACTGCGGCTTCTGCGTCGTAGCCGCATTGTCGAGGTAAACGAGCGGGTGACCGTGAACAAGACGTTCAAGTATGGGGAAATCCTGACGATTCATCATTCTTTAATGGGAGAAGGGAAAACATGAGGCAAGCAGAATTATTGGCAATAGTCCTTTATGGAGCACCCGTCACAGTGGGCCGCATCGCCCCGGAAGCGACGCTCCGCGAGGCGGGAGATGCGTTCGCGCAGGGGCTCAAGGGGAATGCGTTGCAACACATCGTTGACAAAGGCGTGCTGGAGCAGGAGGCGTGCTTCCTGCTCGGGAATGCCGCGTTGCCGCATGTAGAAGAGTGCCGCCTCGTCGAGTTTCCCCACCGTCGAGCCGTGGCTGCACTTGACGTCGTCGGCATAGATTTCCAGCACGGGCCGTGACTGCACACGTGCCTTTTCAGAGACCACGAGACTCTGGTGTTGCTGTCGGGAATTGATTTGACTGTTCCTATCTACGTAGGAGATGCCGGTGAAGGCTCCCCGGGAAGCTCCGCCCATGACGTACTTGAAGTACATTTCGCTTTCGCAGTTGGCACGTCCGTGGATGATGTGTATATAGTTGTCGGCATGCTGCTGGGCATCGGCAATGACTGCCCCCGAGACGGAGGTTTGGACATTGTCGTCCACCTGCCGTACCCACATGGTGTTGCGGCTTAGCCCGCAAGTGAGGGTCAGGAGGTTTGAATCAAGGCGCGAACCTCCTTCCTGGTGAATACTGAAGTTTGAGAAGCGCGTGGTTTGGGCTGAAGTTTCTTCTACGCCATAAAGCCCGAGGCGGCTGCCGTAGCATTGGAACACGTTGACTTGCTGAGTGCTGAGATAGGAGGTGTCGCCCACGCTGTGGTCGCAAAGGATGACATCGGCCTCAGCGTCGTGACCGAGAAAGACGAAGAGCAGGCGATTGGACATCATGGGTGTCCGCGAATCATTGACGTTGACGATCTGCACGGGACGTTTGAGCTTCATTCCGTCGGGCACGTAGACCATGATGCCGTCCTGACGGAGCATTGTGTTGAGCCACGTGATGGGATCGTCGTTGTGCATGAAGGCTCCGCTGCGATACATATACTTCTGAAACATGAGTATAAGCATGGACGTACCATTGTCCCAAGCCTGACTGACGGCGGAAATGGGACCTACGTAAAAACAGTCATGATCAGCGGCCGGGCTGACGGGCTCCGCCATGGGAGCTATCACGTCGTTAACCACATAGACGGTATGGGCATTCATGCCGGCAACACCGCAACGATAGGCCTTGTAGGGATTCGGCGTAAGCAGACGGCGATGGATGTTGATGCCATATTCGGGAGTCAAAGCAGCTTTGAGATCCGTATACTTATACAATTCCCCGGGATGACGGCGGTATCGCCTTATCGCATTGGACATCCCACTGCGATTTGCAGCCAGTTCGGGAACGCTGTGGAGGTCAAGTTCCGCACCATATGACTCAAGAAAGTCCGCGAACTGTTCCACGCCTACCGCACGTGCGTCCTCACGACCGAGATTGCAGTAGAGGGGAGGATAGGTGTAGTCGCTCATGGCTGTGTGCTGATTTCTTCCTTTATCCAGTCGAATCCGCGCTCCTCAATGGTATAGCCGAGGCTGGCATCGCCCTCCTTGACGATGTGACCGTCCATGAGCACGTGAACATGGTCGGGCTTGAGGTAGTCGAGCATACGTTGATAGTGGGTAATGACAAGAGCCGAGTTATGCCCGTTCCGCAACACGTTGAAACCCTCGACCACGGTGCGCAGGGCATCGACGTCAAGTCCCGAGTCGGTTTCGTCGAGGATGGTGAAGGTGGGCTCAAGGACCGCCATCTGGAAGATCTCTCCCTTCTTGCGCTCGCCGCCGCTGAAGCCTTCGTTGACACCTCGGCTCATGAAGTGGGCGTCAAGGCCCACAATCTTTCTCTTCTCACGGAGAAGTGCCAGGAAGTCGCTGCCCTTGATGGGGTCCAGCCCCTGGTGTTTGCGCTTGGCATTGAGGGCAGCACGCAGGAAGTTGGTCATCGAAACGCCGGGAATCTCCACTGGTGTTTGGAAAGACATAAAGACGCCCTCGTTAGCCCGCATATCGGGCGACATGGCGAGGAGATCCTTGCCGTCCATCACGATGCTGCCTTGCGTGACACGATACTTCGGATTGCCGACGAGCACATTGCTCAGCGTACTTTTTCCCGAGCCGTTAGGCCCCATCAGTACGTGCACTTCTCCGTCGGCGATTGTCAGGTTCACGCCACGCAGGATTTCCTTTCCCTCCACCTCGGCGTGGAGGTCTCTTATCTCAAGCATAGTCTTTTCGTTTTGTTACGTGGCGCAAAAGTACACAAAATTTCTCGTGTATACAAAAAACCTCCCCGCGACTACGCACGAGGAGGCTTTTTCCATGTGTTTCTTTTTAGGATGCTATTCCTGGCTTACTTCACAAGGCACTTCCTGCCCTCGATGATGTAAACACCCTTCATCTGGCTCTTGTTCAACCTGCGTCCCTGGAGGTCAAAGAGGCGCGGCGAATGGCTTCCGGCAAGGGGCGAACTGATGCCGTCGATGCCGATGTAGTAGCGGAGCACTATCTCGGGCGTAAGACCAGTGGAGAGTTTGAAGGCTCCTGCGGGGATTACAACGCGATAAGCGCCATCGGCCGTGACGGTGGTCATGAAGCGTATCACGACGTTGCTACCCTCGGTGTTCATGATGTAGTCGCGGGTAGTTGTTGCCACGACATTGTCGTCGGCATCGAGTATCTTTACTTCGTCACTGTTGCCCAGCATGATGGTGGCAAATGCCGACTCAGGGAAGGAGATGCTCAGCACGCGGATGTTCTGCACCTTGCTGCCATCGGCGGGGTCGGCCACATAGACGAGCGGGGCCTCGGCATCCGTCTCCAGCTCGCCCACGATGGGCATGCTGTAGTCGCCCTTGGCGGTCACACTCTTGATGGTGTTGGCAATATAGAAGCTGTTGGGGCCGCTCGTATCCTCGTCGGTCGCAACGGCAAACTTGCCTGCATCGTAGACACCCTGTCCGGCCTTGAGGGGCACGGAGACGAATGCGCCGCACACACCTTGTTGCTTGATGGGTGTATAGGCGTAGGGCACGTCGCCGAGGTCATTGAACGAGGGCAGGAAAGTCACACCTGCAAAGCCTTTGTCGAGCACGAGCACGAAGGGAGCACCTGCCGGAATGGTCTCGGTGGCACCGTAGGCCTTCAGTTCGAGGGTTTGTACGCCTTCGCCCTTCATCACGCCCTGCACGCTGTAGACGGTACCTTCATAGATATTGGCAGAAAGTGCCACGGGGAGGCAGAATGCATAGGGCTGTCCAGCCTTGAGACTTTCGCCGGTGGCGGGATAGAGGTCTATGTAGTAGCCTTCGCCCCAGGAGGTCACCTCGGTAAACTGGAATCGTGCGTCGGCAGCCCGCTGTGCCTGGCTGGTGAGCACGGGATTGCTGGTGTAGGCATTGAGGAAGTAACCGTCGACGGTGCCGATGTTGAATGCTCCAGGCATGTCGGCAGGAGTCAGCGTGAAGCTGATGCTGTCGGTGGCCTGGGGGTCAGCCTGCCGCACATAGACGGCACTGGCCTCCATGGGGTTGCGCATATAGGTGGCGTTGCCCACATTACGGAAGCTGTAGGTGCCGTCGGCATTCTTCATGGCACGCCACATGAAGTTGAGGCGGTTGTCGAGGTTGGCATCGTCACCCTGCTCGGCATCGTAACCGCCAAGGTAGATGTAGGTCTGCAACTGGTTGCTCATTGAGAATACGTAGCGATTGGCATAGGTGCCTTCGCTGAGGCTGCGGATGAAGTAGACCTTTCCGTCCTCAGGCATATTGAGGGCAGCAAGGAATGCGGCGTAGGCCTTCTCCAGGCGTTCGCGGGCGGCATCGATATCGGCCTTTGCATGCAGGCTTTCGAGCGTTTGGCTGACAGAGTTGAGTTCTTTCTGGAAAGCATCCTTGGAGCCCTCCGCATAGTAGCCCAGCTCGTCGCCTTCGGCAGCTGCATCAAGGAGGGCCTGATACTTGGCGATGAGCTCTGCCACGACGGCAGGATCGGGATAGGCGGCCTTGTACTCGTCGTAAGCTTTCTGAAGGGCAGCAATGTCATCCTCGGTGGCATTGCCGGCGGCAAGGATGGCCTCTGCGGCCGCCAGTTGGTCGGTGAGAGCCTTACGCAGGTTGGCGTCGGTCTGCTCAACGATGGACGCCGAAGCGTTGTAGACCGCCTTGTAGGCACGGAACTCTCCAAGGAAGAAGTAGAGGTTGCCCGTATCCGAGTCGCGCGCACTTCCTAAATTCTCCTCCACGTCAAGACGAAGGTAGCGATAGCTCTTGCTGTCGCGGAAGGCACAGGTCGTGACGCCCACAAACTGATTGACGGTCGAACCGTTGATTTCTGCGGCATAGGGATAGGAGAAGGTGACATAGCCTTGATCTGCCCATTCGTTGCCTGTCTCTGAAGCATACACATGTACGGTCATAGGACGGCCGTTGGATGACACGTTATAGCGTCCTGCGTACTTCAATGTGACGGCCTGCACGGCTTCGCCGAGGTCGGCCACAAGGTTGGGATAGGTCACGTCGGCCGGAAGCACCGCGCTCCACATGGTATGGAAGAAGGTGGTCAGGTCGCCGTCCACGAGGTTCTCGATGGGACCTTCATTGGGTTCTTGGGCGTTTGTCGAAAGCTGGGAGGCGTCTGTCACGAGTCCGTCGGCCTCAGTGGAGAAGGCACCGTCGAGTGTGACGTCGCTGTCGTACCGGAACCCGCTCTTGTAGAATTGGTCAGCTTCGTTGTAGAGTGCCTTCAAGGCTTCGTTCCGACGTTTCTGCTCGAGGCCACCCGTCAGGGCATCAATCTGCTCCTGCGGAATGCGGTAGAGCTTCCATGCGGAGTTGGCGTGCGTGGTGTCCCAGTACTGCACGTTGTCAGAGCCGTTGGTGGTGCAGTGGAGCACGTAGGTGCCACCATTCAGGGCCACCCATCCCTTCAGTCCGGGAAAGGGTTGCACGGTGTAGGCATACTGCTTTGCGGTACTCATCGGAATGACAGAGCTTGTGGAGTTGACGAAGCCCACATAGGTCCCGCTGACGTAGTTTTGGAGGTAGAACTTGTTCTTGTTTTCCTCTCCCTCGCCTGCACGCTCAAAGTACCACACGAAGGGAAGGTCGTCCTGTGTCAGTGTTTCGGGCACCGACCACGTGCTCTTGTTGAAGTGGGCTCCTCCTGACTTCTCGTACATGGCAGCATTGTCGCCTACGTGGTTCACCACAAAGTAGTAGCCTTCTGTCCATGGGAGCAAACCCTCCTTGGCAGCGTTGTAGGTACGCTGAATGGCTTCGGCGGCAGCTTCGCAGGCGTCGGCATCGGTGCTGCTCTCGTTGATGAGTTGCTGAGCGGTCTCAAAGGCCTGTTGGAGGGCGTCGTAAAGCGCCTGGGGCAAGTTGCCAGGCTGGTCGCCCACCTCAAACTCATCGTTGTTGCCACTGGGGAAGATGTTGTTGAACAGGGCTGTCAGTTTGTCCAGCCCGCCAGCCTCCTGCACCTCGTAGAGGTACCACCCGTTGTAGCTGGGACTCGTGTAAAAGAATGCCGTATCACCGACGTCGCCGCTAAGATAGACGGTTTGGCTGGGCCACCATGCCTTGCTCGTGAAGACCCAAGCTCCGGGATAGTCTCCCGAAGAGGCTTCGCGCTTGTCGGAGCTATCGGGAGCTCCGGCGCCACGCACATACCAGGAATAGGCGTTGCGGCTCGAGGTGGTGGTGGAGAGGACGGCATATCCCTGAGCATTGCCGGCTACGGTGAGGTATTTCCCCGTAGAGCTCTGCTTGATGAGATACTCGCCTTCCGCCTCGTCGACGACTTCAAGTTCGAAAATGCAGGCCTCCGTCACTACGGACGAGAGGGGACCTTCCGTGTCGTCACCATTGATGACGAGCGGTGTACTGGAAGCTGCAATTTGCATGGCAAACCTCTGTCCGGGCTGCAGGTCGGTCAGGTAGCCTTCCTCGCCGAAGCCGACGAGTTCGTAGACCTTCTGCGCCCCGGCAGACCACGTCCCAGCGAGCACCAGCACGGCCAGGAGCAGGAATCTGTAAAGCTGTTTCATGAAATGTTGGTTTTTGGAGTTATGTGTAATGACTGAGGAAGCAAGCAAGAAGTGCACATTGACATCAAGGGTCAATAACCAGTGACGTAAAAAGTTCGCGCACTCTCTTCAGCCCGTTTCCTTTGGGATAGGCATTCATGCCGTGAGAGAAGATTGTTGAACCGTCGGAGAACCGGGCGCGAAAAGTCCAGTTAGTCCCATCCCGCACATCGAAAAAAGGACGGTAGTGGGACTTGTATTCATACATTTTCTCCTCCAAGATAATCTGTCGGAACTGGTCCACCTCTACCTTTCCTATCTTTTTCCGGAAGAGTGGGCCATAGGCTTCCTTCATGCCCGTAAGGACGAAACCTCCGTCTCCGCCCGGACTAAAACGACCCTCATACTGATAGCCAGCCATTGTGCCCTGTACGGTATACTCCAGACTGACAAGTTCGCCTTCGGGAGCCTTCGTGCCGCAACTGACCAAGGCGAGGATTCCTGCTACCATAACGACTAAGTTCCTTCTCATATTTCCAATACGTAAGTTCTCACCGCATCAACTGATGCGGCGAGCAAAGTTACTACATAATTTTAAACGTGAGAAGTTTTTCTAATAAAAAAAATGTACCAGCAGAGTCATGCATATACCATACAGACACGAGCAGCTCTCTTTCACAAGAGAACTGCCCGCAGGAACATAACAATTTTAAAACTCTCTTCGCGACACCTTCCGGAACCGCATCATAACATTTTCGGGTGCAAAGATACGGTGTCCCAGTTTCTTGCACCAATACCCTCGGCGGGGTATTTCGCTTGCGCGAAGGAGTAAAGACCCCAGAAAACGTCCTCAGACCCTGGCAGAGAATCAATGTCGAGGACGTCTCCGCTTATCATGGATGGCATCGACGAGCTTGTCGTAGTTAGAGGAAAATGTGAAAACCTCACGCAGCAGGAAATAGTTCTCGGGGTCAACGCAATAGGGGTAGGCGAATTCAAGAAACTGCCGCCTGTTGTCGTCAAAGGAGAACGTGGCAGCCATGCGCGCAAGGTCGTGAACGCAAAATGTGCCGATGACCACACAGAGGTCTGCCACCTCACGCTTTCCGCTGTCGAAGGACTGCTTCTTCAACGTGTTGATGACCATCTGCATCTGTTCCTCCGTCGCACAGTGGCGTGGGCGCCCGTGCCTCGGCTGTGCCGCGCATGCCGCTGCCAAAGCAAAGCATACAATTATTATAAGGCTCTTTTTCATTGTCCCGACTTGTCACTTGTCATACATACTCAGCGCCGAGCTTCACCTGTGCCTCGTTGAAGAGCGTCTTCACGAGGGCAGGATCGTCGTTGGGGCAGACGACGAGCACGTTGTCGTTGGCGGCTACGAGATAGCCGTCAAGACCGCGCACGACGGCCGCCATTTTGTCCGGCACGCACACGAGCGTGTCGCGGCAACCCTGCACCATAACCTTTCCATACCCCACGACAGCATTGCCGTCGCCGTCCTTCTTTTCCGCCGCATGGAGCTCCGGCCAGCATCCGATGTCAGCCCATCCGAAGCTGCAGCGCTTCACGTAGACATTCTCACACTTGTCCAGCACGAGAAGGTCTATGCTGCGGCGTGCGCTGACGGGATAGAAGCGGCGCACCGTCTCAATCTCCTCCTCCAACGTGGCAGGCAGGCCGTCGGGCGGCGTCAGGCGCTCCTCCATCAAGGGCATCATGCGGTGTAACATCTCGCGTATCGTCCGCGAGTTCCACAGGAAAAGGCCCGTATTCCACAGGAACTCTCCACTCTCCACAAATTTCTGAGCATACTGCTCGTCGGGCTTCTCCATGAACGCACGCACCGTATAGAGCCCCGGCTGGACCTCGTCGCCCATCTGCACGTAGCCGTAGGCGCTGTTGGGACGTGTGGCCGTCACGCCCATGGCCAGGAACACGTCGCGCTGTCTGACGAAATCCAATGCATGTTCCAACTCCTGTGCAAAAACGTCCTCGTGGAGTATCAGCTGGTCGCATGGCGAGATGAAGATGCAGGCCTCGGGGTCGCGCTGCGCAATATGGTAGGAAGCCCACGCCGCTGCAGGCGCCGTGGAGAGCTGCACGGGTTCGGCCAGGACGTTGGCGCGCGCCACGCCTGCCAACTGCTCCTCCACCATCGGCAGATAGTCCGCATAGGTGGAAATAAATATGTTCGCGCGCGGGACAAATCGCAATATGCGCGCGTAGGTCTGTTGCAGGAGCGTCTGTCCCGTTCCAAAGAAGTCGATAAACTGCTTCGGACGGCTTCGACGGCTGCAAGGCCAGAGACGTTTACCGATACCTCCCGCCAAGATGACGCAATAGTTGTGGTTATTCATGGTTTTCATGGTAAAGTATAGTTTTTGCGCTACGAATATACGGCCATCATTTCAAACAGCAAGATGTTTTCAAATATTTAACATTAGGTATATCTTAATATGGTATTTCTAAAGGCTTTGAGCCTCTGAACTTAATAAACTTTTTCTGTGGCGAATAACTGCCACCTCTGCTACCCAGCCCTCATAGCTGACACATTGCCAATACGTTACAAGCGCCAACGGGGTAGCAGTAGGTAGCAGTAGGGGCACCAGAAAACCTTGCTTAGTGTGTCGCAACTACGTACTTGGAGAGAACGTAAATGCCATTTTTGAGGCTCTCGTTGCCTCATAAAAGTACCTCATGCAGCGCATCGCTCGCGCTTAGCCCGTCGCTTTTGAAGAGAAAAAGTGGCTTAACGTGTCGCCTCGATTCCTATGGAGCCCATAGCTGCACGCCCTACGCCGACCTGCCTGCCGGACAGGCGGGCAGAGGAAGGTGGCAGCTTTTCGGTAAAAAAAGATTTTCCTCATAAGTTCCGGGATTTCCTTGCAAACAAAGCGAGCAAGCTCAAGCGATAATATGTTCAACTTTATGAAGTTCTTGACCATAAAGTTTTGAGGGCGAAGGCCGACCTAAAGCAACATCCGAAACTTAAATTATATGAAGGCATGTTCCAAATATATAGGCTTTGACACATTTTGCCGTTTCTCAGAAACTTCGTACCTTAGCCGCCGTTTATGACTGAAGACACTTTTGACATACGCTCAGAGCAGACATCTCCGAGCCAGAGGGAGCGAGACTTTGAGCAGGCACTACGCCCGCTGCGATTCGGTGACTTCTGCGGCCAACAAAAGGTCGTGGAAAACCTTGAGGTATTCGTAGAAGCGGCGAAATACCGCGGCGAACCTCTGGACCACACGCTGCTCCACGGTCCGCCGGGATTGGGCAAGACAACACTCTCGAACATCATTGCCAACGAACTGGGCGTGGGATTCAAACTGACCAGCGGTCCCGTGCTGGACAAACCGGGCGACCTGGCAGGGCTGCTGACGAGCCTCGAGCCGAACGACGTACTCTTCATTGACGAGATACACCGCCTACAGCCCGTCGTGGAAGAGTATCTATACTCGGCCATGGAGGACTACCGCATCGACATCATGATTGACCGCGGACCCGCGGCTCGCTCCATACAGATTGACCTGAACCCCTTCACCCTCATCGGTGCCACCACGCGAAGCGGCCTTCTGACAGCCCCCCTGCGCGCACGTTTCGGCATCAACATGCACCTGGAATACTACGACGCCGAGACGCTGGAGCGCATCGTAGTGCGCTCGGCCGGCATCCTCGGTGTGCCCATCACGGACGAGGCGGCGGGAGAAATCGCTGGACGCAGCCGAGGCACACCACGTATTGCCAATGCACTGCTGCGCCGTGTGCGCGACTTTGCACAAGTGAAAGGCACCGGAAGCATCGACCTGGGCATTGCGCAAATGGCGCTGACGGCACTCAACATCGACCGCTACGGACTGGACGAAATCGACAACAAGATTCTCCTGACTATCATCGACAAGTTTAAAGGCGGACCCGTGGGCATCAGCACCATCGCCACGGCCATCGGAGAGGACGCAGGAACAGTGGAAGAGGTGTACGAGCCCTTCCTCATCAAGGAAGGCTTCATCCGCCGTACCCCGCGCGGACGCGAAGTCACCGAACTGGCCTACAAGCACTTGGGGCGAAACCCCTACAGCGGAAACATCATGCAGCAGAACCTGTTTGACTAAGACACTATGATATCATACGAATGCACGGGCGTAGACTTCCCCGACATTGACAGGAGGAACGTGACGGCATGGATAGACCGCGTGGCAAAGACCTACGGCCGCGTGGTGGGCGAGCTGTCCTACCTCTTCTGCAATGATGAAAAGATACTGGAGGTGAACCGTCAGTTCCTACAGCACGACTACTACACGGACATCATCACCTTCGACTGGAACGAGGGCACAACGATTAACGGCGACATGGTAATTTCCCTTGACACCGTGCGCACCAATGCCGAGGCGCAGGACTGCGAATACGACGAAGAGCTCCACCGCGTCATCATCCACGGTGTGCTCCACCTCTGCGGTCTCAATGACAAGGGGCCTGGCGAGCGCGAACTCATGGAAGCGGCCGAAAACCGAGCTCTTACGATGAGGTAGTCTCCCTATCCCCCTGCCTCCACAGCATCAATGTGCAGGGTCAAGACGCCGGAAGGCACACGAACTTTCACGTTCTCGCCGGCCTTCTTCCCCAAAAGCGCATGAGCAATGGGCGACTTGATGGACATGCGCCCCTCCTGCACATTAGCTTCATGAGGGCTCACAATGACGTACGACATGCGCATCCCATTGTCCACGTTTGTCAGTTCCACGCGACTTAAAAGCTGTACGCCGTCGCTCCCGCCGAGGCGTGCACGATCAATGACTTGGGCATGCGCCAAGACACGTTGCTTAAAACGTATCCGACTGAGCAGCCGACCCTGCTCGCGCTTGGCAGCATGGTATTCAAAATTCTCACTGAGGTCACCCTTGTCACGGGCCTCAGCTATGGCCTCAATCACTTTAGGAAGCTCCACCCGCTCGAGCTGGCGCAATTCGGCCACGAGGCGGTCATAGCCTTCCTGGGACATGTATTCCATAGACGACACTTTATGTTTTCGCGCTGCAAAGGTAGGCATTTCTGGGAAACTGAGGACAGGAAACTTGCGCACTGCCCCAATCCAAAACAGAATCGAAAATGTTTAAAACAGAATCGAAAATGTTAAAAAGGGGATAAAAACACCCAAAAAGTTGGCACGACGAAAAACTTATCGTAGCTTTGCAGTTTCGTAAAGGAGTTGTATCTACGGGAGAGAAAAAGCAATTTCTATATCTTCACACTGCCCCGAACATCAATAAAAAAACACATAAGAACAAAAGTAAAGTAATGAAACCCGCTGAAGGAAAATTGGGTGTCATGTGCGTGGGACTCGGAGCCGTCACCACGACATTCATCACGGGCGTGATGATGGCACGCAAGGGACTGGCAAAGCCAGTCGGCTCCATGACACAATACGACAAAATCCGCGTGGGACGTGGCGAAAAGAAGCAATACTTGCACTATGGCGACATCGTCCCCCTTGCAAGCCTGGACGACCTCGTGTTTGCCACCTGGGACGTCTATCCCGCCAACGCCTACGAAAGCGCATTGAACGCCGAGGTGCTTCGCGACCGCGACATCGAACCCGTGGCCGACGAACTGAAGCAAATCGTTCCCATGAAGGCCGCCTTCGACAAAAACTATGCCTCGCGCCTTGAAGGCGACAACGTCAAGGACTGCCGCACCCGATGGGAAATGGTGGAAGCCCTGCGTGATGACATCCGCCGCTTCAGACAGGAAAGTGGCGTGAGCCGCATCGTCGTCATCTGGGCCGCCTCTACGGAGGTATACGTACCCGTGAACAAAGACGTACACTACCGCCTTGCCGACCTCGAGGCCGCCATGAAGGCAGACGACCGCGAAAACGTGGCCCCCTCCATGTGCTACGCCTACGCCGCACTTGCCGAAGGAGCCCCCTTCATCATGGGAGCCCCCAACACCACAGTGGACATACCAGCCATGTGGGAAATGGCCGAAAAGACCAAAATGCCCATAGCCGGCAAGGACTTCAAGACAGGACAGACCCTTGTGAAGAGTGGCTTCGCCCCCATCATCGGCACACGTTGTCTCGGCCTGAACGGATGGTTCTCGACAAACATTCTGGGCAACCGCGACGGCCTCGTGCTGGACGAACCGGCAAACTTCCGCACAAAGGAAGTCAGCAAGCTGTCCACCCTTGAGAGCATCCTCAGACCCGAAGACCAACCCGACCTCTACGGACACGGCAACGAGGATGACACGCAGTACTACCACAAGGTGCGCATCAACTACTATCCCCCTCGCAACGACAACAAGGAGGGATGGGACAACATAGACATCTTCGGATGGATGGGGTATCCCATGCAGATCAAAATCAACTTCCTCTGCCGTGACAGCATCCTGGCCGCACCGCTCCTGCTTGACCTTGTGTTGCTCAGCGACCTCGCAGCACGCGACGGCCGATATGGCACGCAACGCTTCCTCTCCTTCTTCCTCAAGAGTCCGAT
>JAFSQD010000078.1 GCA_017446765.1 Alloprevotella sp. | reverse complement strand
GTCTTCTTCTTAGCAAACACCGTGCCAAAACCTTCACGTCCCATCTTTCGGCAGCGAAAAGACACGTTTGTCATACTACCATGGCAAAGTTGGGGTCAGCATTTGCCCCAAAAGAGACAGAAAGAATACACAAATAGAATCATGAATGGGGACGATACGCTACGAGAAGCCTTTAAATTCATAAACCACAGACGTGAAAAGGAAAAGCCACAGACGTGAAATAAAGAAACCACAGCTGTGGTTTATGAAACAGAAGCCATTTCGGCACAGACAAAAAAGGACTCCGCTGCGGCGAAGTCCTTTTATTCTGGAATAACTTGGGTATGCGTGTCAGAAGAGCAGCGTCACAAAGAAATAGAGACTGGGCATGAGGAGTGAGGGCAAGAGATTGACGGTCTTGCAGTCCTTGATGTTGAGCACGCCAAGTCCTGCAGCTGCAATAAGCACGCCGCCGACGATGTTTGTTTCGGTCATTATCATGCCCGAGAATGTTTCGGGCGAAGTGCTTATGAGGCCAGAGGTGAGCTTTCCGATGAGGAAGAAGAAGGACATCCAGAGAAACACGGGTATGGCAGCGAGACCGACCCCGATGCCGTAGGTACTGGCAATGATGACGAGTGTGACAAAGTTGAGCGTAGCTGCAGTCATGAGATAGGTGTCATCGCCATTGATGGCAGAGAGTATGGGCCCCATGATGGCCAATGTGCCTACGCAACAAAGCAGGACGGCGGTGGTGATGCCTTCTGCCAATGACGGCGCGCCGTCTGTACGGCCGCCCGTACGGTTCTCCACGCGGCGCGATGCTGCCTCCATCCGCTCGTCAAGCCGTAGGAAGGTACCCACGAGCGCACCGAAGGCGATGCAGAAGATGAAGAGTACGGGGTGACGCGTCTGCTGCATGTTGTTCATCGCCACATTGATGCCCAGGACGAGAACAGCGATGCCCATACCCGTCGTGAGAGCCGAGAGATACTTTGCATGGATGCCTCGTTTGGTCAGCGCCCCCACGAGGCTGCCTGCCAGGATGGAGAGAAAGTTGATGAAGATGGCAAACATCGTTTCTTAAAGTTTTTCGGGTGCAAAGATAAGAAACTTTCCAAAAATGCCCTATCTTTGCGCGCTGTAAACAAGAACGTTCCCCCGCTATGCCAGCAGAAGAAAATCTTACGTTCCGCCATAAGATGCCTATACAGATACGTTTCAACGACGTAGATCGCTATGGGCACGTCAACAACAACGCCTATTTCTCCTACTACGACCTGGGGAAGGTGGACTACCTCTCGAGCGTGCTGAACCTCTACGCAGGGACTCCAGACGTAGTGCCGGTGATTGCCAACATCAATGCAGACTTCTTCATGCCCGTCTTCTATGGCGACGACATCGTGGTGGAAACCTGCATCCCGCATGTGGGCACAAAGAGTTTTACGCTCGTACAGCGTGCCATCAACCGCGCTACAGGTGTCGAGGTGTGCCGCTGCCGCACGGTGATGGTGTGCTTCTCCCTCTCGGCACAAGCCAGCGTGGAGGTGCCCGAGGATTATCGCGCCGCCATTCACGCCTACGAATACCAAGAAGTATGAACATACGCTATACAAACCACGCGGCCGAAGAACTTATGTACATTCTTCAAACAGGATGTGCCGAAGGAGCAAAGGTTTTCTTCCTTGCCGACGAACACACACAAAATCTCTGCCTGCCGCGTATAGGAAGCATACCCGCTGAACGCACCATTATCATTCCTGCCGGCGACGACCACAAGACCATCGCCACCGTCACTCGCGTATGGAAAGCCCTGCAAGAGGGCGGTGCCACACGCAGTTCGCACCTTGTGTGCGTGGGAGGGGGAATGGTTACCGACCTTGGCGGTTTCGCGGCTGCCACCTTCAAGCGCGGCATCGGCTTCACCAACGTGCCGACCACGTTGCTTGCCATGGTGGACGCAGCCGTAGGCGGAAAGACGGGTGTCAACCTTGGAGGACTGAAAAACGAGGTGGGCACCTTTCGCGATGCTGAAGCTGTCATCATCGACACGCAGTTTCTCGCCACGCTGGACGAGGAGAACCTGCGGTCGGGATTTGCCGAAATGCTGAAACACTCCCTTTTGGACAGCGAGGCGATGTGGGCGCAGCACGTCAACCTAATGCTCGACGAGCCCGATCTCGCCACCTTGCAGGAGATGGTGCAACAGAGCATTGAGGTAAAGAGCCGCATCGTCAGCCAAGACCCGACCGAGCGCGGACTTCGCAAAGCCCTCAATCTGGGGCACACGGCCGGTCACGCCTTCGAGACGCTGGCACTGCGCCGCGAGCGGCCCCGCCTGCACGGATACTGCGTAGCCTGGGGGCTCGTCGTGTCTCTCTACCTCAGCAGTACCCTATTGGGATTCCCCACCGAACGTCTGCGTCAGACCGTCAGTTTCGTACGACGCTACTATGGAGTACCCGACGTCACATGCAAAGACTACGAGACGCTCTATGGCCTCATGCTTCACGACAAGAAGAATGCCGACGGACGCCTCAACATGACCCTGCTCCAAGACATCGGCCACATTGCTCTCAACCAACACCCCTCCAAGGAGGCCATCTATGAAGCCTTTGATTTCCTCAGGGAAGGATAACAACCAAAATATGTACCGCACAATCACAATTCTCGTTTTAGTGCTCACCGCAACCTTCGCGATACAGGCACAGAAAGCCACTGGCGTAGCTGCTCCCACTACACAGCAGCTCTCACGACTCGGTCTGAAAGGGGCTACACTGAAGAACGTAAGGACTGGAATCTGGCGTGTCACGACGCAAAAGGGCGTCAAAGCCGGCTTCGTGGTAAACAGCTCGCCCTACGCCACCGACGTGCGCGGGTTCAGAGGCACGACACCCGTCCTCGTCTACGTAGACCAGCGTGCTGTCATCCGCAAAATAACGGCCTTGCCTAATCAGGAAACGCCCGAGTTTTTTCAAGAAGCCGAAGGCCTGTTGGGACGCTTTTTGGGAAAGAGTGCCAAGAAGGCACAGACCGAGAAAGTGGACGTCGTCTCAGGTGCCACGTTTAGCAGCCGAGGCCTCATCGGCCATGTACACGCTGCCATCGAAGCTTACCGAAAATACGCAAAATGAAAAAGCCCGAGAGTCAGCAAGACACATTGGGCATTGATAATACAAACAAAAGCACATGTCACAAGACACTATCATCCTTTCCTCCTCCCACTACGCCCCCGAAGTGCAGGGCAACGGAGGTCCGGTACCCCTACAGATTCACCTCAGCAAAACGGGCGTCATTGACTCCATCATCGCCCTGCCCAACAACGAAGACGCAGCCTACTGGCAACAAGCCAGCAACTTGCTGCACGCATGGGACGGTATGACACCCGAACAGGCCATACGCGTACAGCCCGACGCCGTTACTGGAGCTACCATCTCCAGCCGTGCCATCACCGAGGGAGTTCACAAGACCCTCGAGGCATACGTCAAGGAACAGCAGCCCCTCCTGCCTCCTGCCGCATGGTGGGGACTGGGTACGCTCATCGTCCTTGCCGCCGCGGCCGCCATTTGGTATTTCCGCAAGAAGAAATAATAATGAGGAATAAGCCAAACTGAACATATGACGAAACGCACACTTACCACCCTCACGCTGATTGCCGCAGGCACGATGCTTGCCACGTCCCAAACCCTGAAGCTTGACAGCCTCATGTTGCAGGCACGTGGCGACTACGTCTACGAAAACCTTGACGGCACGCATCTCAAGGACGAGTCTGGTTTCAAGGGAAAGTACTTCAACTTCATCCTCCGCACACGTATCGGCGAACGCCTCACCTTCAACTACCGCCAACGACTCAACCGATCGAGCCTTGACGCAAACTACTTTGATGCCACCGACTGGCTCTACCTCGACTACAAGCTCTCCGAGCAATGGTCGGTTGCGGCAGGTAAGCAAATTGTGGCCATCGGCGGCTACGAATACGACAAACCGCCCATCGACGTCTACTTTGCATCGGAATACTGGAACCACATCAACCCCTACGCCTGGGGGGTCTCGGGCACCTTCGGGCTGCGCTCGGGTAACGATAGCTTTACGGCTCAGTTCTGCGAAAGCCCCTTTCGCCGGAAAGGTGAAGACACATACGCCTACAACCTCCTATGGATGGGACGGCACGGCATATGGAAAACACTCTGGAGCCTCAACGCCTTGGAATATGCACAGGGGCGCTTCATCAACTACATTGTCCTGGGCAATGCTTTCGACTTGGGACGTTTTCACCTCGAACTGGACTTCTGGAACCGCGCCCGTAGCGGACAACAATTCCTGTTTCGCGACTGTAGCGTCATGGGCGAACTGACCTTCAAGGCCTCCGACCGCCTATCTTTCCTCGCCAAGGGCACCTACGACGTCAACCGCACTCATCGCGAGGGCGACCGCTGCGTCGTGCAGGGCACGGAAATCTCCCATGTAGGTGCAGGCGTAGAATACTACCCTCTACGCAACCGCAACCTCCGCGTCCATGCCAGCGCCGCCTACGCTTTCGGTGACAACGGGAACCCCGAAGGCACATTGCAGGACAAGCACACTCTCGTGGACGTAGGGCTCACGTGGCAAGTCAATTTGAAACATCTGAGCCTCAAACGCTAACCTTCACATTACATCACACATGAAAAAGACAGTTTCCGGCATCATCTGCCTCTTGATTGTCGTAGGACTCTTCTCCTACATGGGCATAAAGATGGGTGCTGCTCCGATGCTCAACACCGTGATGCACACAGCCCATGACCTCCTCCTCAACACGTGCTTCTACCTCATGGCCATCTGCGTCATCACGGGTGCCATTGGGAAAGTGTTTGTGGAGTTTGGTGTTGTAGACCTTCTCGAGAAGCTCCTTCGTCCGTTGATGCGTCCACTCTTCAACCTTCCAGGCGTAGCGTCGCTCGGTGCGGTGATGACCTTCCTCTCGGACAATCCGGCCATTATCACGCTCTCCCGCGACCGTCGCTTCAGCAGCTATTTCAAAAAGTACCAGTTCATCTCGCTCACAAACTTCGGCACAGCCTTCGGCATGGGACTCATCGTTATCATCTTCATGGTGGGGCAAGGCTTCTTTGCCGCCCCACTCATCGGGTTTGCAGGAGCTTTCGTAGGTTGTATCGTTTCCACACGCCTCATGCAGCACTTCATCCTCAAGGAATATCCGCAGTATGCCGTGGAGGATGCTGACGTGAGCGACCGCCATCAGGACACCCTCGTTGAGAAGGTTCAAGAGCCCGAGCCGCAGAGCCTCTTCGTACGCATCCTCAACTCACTGCTTGACGGCGGACGCGGCGGCGTGGACATCGGCCTGGCCATCATCCCGGGCGTACTCATCATCTCCACGCTCGTCATGATGCTCACCTTCGGTCCCAGTGCCAATGGCACATACACCGGAGCCGCCTACGAAGGCACGCAGGCCCTGCCATGGCTGGCCAGTCAGGTAGATTGGCTCTTCAACTGGCTCTTCGGTTTCTCCGACCCCCACCAGATAGCCTTCCCCATCACGGCACTCGGCGCGGTGGGTGCTGCCCTCGGTCTTGTGCCGGGTTTCCAGGCTCAGGGTTGGGTGGACGGCAACGCCATTGCCGTCTTCACAGCCATCGGCATGTGCTGGAGCGGCTACCTGAGTACACACACGGCCATGCTCGATTCCCTGGGCTATCGCGAGCTCACCTCGAAGGCCATCATCTCCCACACCATCGGCGGCATCTGCGCAGCCATCTTCGCCCATTGGGGCTACTGGCTCTTCACGCTCTTCGCCGGATGACCACACAACAGACCGTACCACACATCTCATCAACCCTTATAACACATCATTATTACGTAAAGCCACATCCATCCCATACAATGTGCCGCGTGGTCTCTCAGGGGACCATGCGGCACATTGTATGATATGTTCTATGATCAAAGAACGAACTGCACCTCCTTGAAGGCATAGCTCCGTTTGGTGCCTTCAGCACATCGAAGGACAAGATGGCCGTTGGGCAGTACGTCGGCAATGGATGCTCGGAAGCTGCCTGCGGCATCGCGAAAGGTGTGCACGCCCTGCCGCCGATAGAGGTTGTGGAGGAACTCGGCGTGAAGTACGCCTGTCGGAGCGCCGCAACGCACAAACGCGTCAAGGCGGTCGAAGAAGTGGGCAAGATATGTTTCAAGGAGCAGATAGCGGGGGAATTCGTAGCCCATAGCCTGACTAAGGGAGATGGGATTGGGCGCATCGCTATGAAACACCTTCTGATTTACGTTGAGACCGATACCCAACGTCGTACACGAGATATGCCTGCCCACGATGGTGTGCTCGAGGAGCATGCCGCCCAACTTACTGTCATTAAGATAGATGTCGTTGGGCCACTTGATGGTGAGCGCAGGGCCGTCGGCTGGCAAAAGAGGGCGAATCGCATCCACGAGAGCCAATGCGGCGGCCTCCGACAGGTAGAACTGCTCTGCAGGCTTAACCCCCTCGGGCCTAAACGAGAAGGAGAAAAGGATGTTCTGACCGTTCGCACTCTCCCAATGATTGCCTCGCTGCCCACGCCCTGCACGCTGGAGGTCGGTGGTGACAAGAGACATAGGATGCGTGTCGGGGGGCAGTAACTGCGCAATCTCCTCCATCGTCGAAGCGCAAACGTTCTTGTGGACATACCGCACCCATGGTGGCAGGCTTTGGCTGAAGAATTCTATCTGTCTCTTCTTCGGCAAACCACGAAGCGTCTCGCCGTAGGCATGGTCCAAAAGATGCAGGATGAGTGCGTCGTCGGCATCGAGGTCAAAGCGTATCTGGTTCCATGAAGCCTTGTGAAAATAGGGAGCTTCACCGATAGCGACATAGCGGTCACGGAGTTCATGGACACGAGCTGGATGGCACTTCATCACCACGCGGTCGGGCTTTTCAAGGGCAAGGACGGCAAATATCTTCCCACAAACCTTGAAAACGAGCGTTTCTTCATCAAAGGGAAGACTCTCCGTCACGCCCCGTTTGGCAAGGCAAAACTCACGCAACAACTCAATGTTCATGGTTCGAAGAGCAAAAAGTGAAGCATGGAAGCCATCAGTTCACGGCGCGCCTTGGCCTCCGTAATACTTTCAAAAGGGAAACCCAGCACGAAGGTGCGAGTGCCTTTGCTTCCTTTCTTCGCCACGGCTGCGGGATGCATACCTCCTGCATAGTAGAAGGCGTTGAAAGCCTGCTCGCCTATGGCTTGTAGCACGTCGCTCTGCTGGACTGCATAGCGCTCGCCGCCAAACTCCTTCTGCACACCGAAGTGCATGCCGTTGCCCTCAATGCCCCCACCGTTATTCCCGATACTCTCCACAAAGTTGTAGTGGAGAACACGGGCGCAGAAGTCGCGCTCGACCTCGCTACCTGCCATATCGCTGCCCACGTAGGCACCGCTTACCAAAAGGTTTCCACGGTAGGAACCCATCTTCTCCCGAGTAGCAGCATCGAACGTCTTGAAGGGACGGAGGTTGTAGGAAGCATCGCGCTCAAGGCCGCATATATAGTCTACTGCGTCAAAGGACTCCCAGTCGGCCTCCATGGCCGCGGCCTTGCCCATTGAGCAATAGGACACGCCCTGCAAAGCCTCAATCGCCTCTCCGTGTACAGCGGGGAAGTCAAATGTATTGCCCATGATGGTAACGCCCGTAAGCTCGGAACCACCGAAGCCTAAGGCACCTGGCCCCTCCTTGCCTCCCTGGCGGGCATCAAAGCAACTCTGGTAGCCGGCAAAGCCCGTCGTACACACGTAGGGCACACCTATGTCCTGTTTTAGGTCGAAACCTATGCGCTCGGTGGTTTCGACGCGTGCGGGGCCGCTGAGGCGATTAAATCCATTGACGATGAGCACACGTGCACGCTCTTCGGGCGCTCTGTAGACAGAAAGCGTCTCGCTGGGGAAGCTCTCGCCGCCATCGTTCAGGGCTGTCACGCGGAAGCTATAGCGCACGCCTGGCTTGATGTCGGCCTCGGCGGCAGTGCCCTCTACCACCTGCCCGTTGTCAAATCCCCCGTTGTCGCGGCGCGTATAAACCATGTATCGGGTGGGGGCAGCCGAGGGTTCAAGCCTGTCGGCGGTAGCCTCCCAACGCAGGACGGCGTGTGAGCCATCCTCACTGAGCGTAGCGGAAAAAGCTTGCGGCGGCAGGGGCTGCACGACAACGTCGCGACGCCCGTGCTGCATATTCACAAATCGCAGGATGCTCTTGTAGACACTCCGGGAAAGCGAGAACTTGAAAAAGGGGTCGTGGCCATACTTCAAGTCGCCGTAGTTTTGGTGGGACATGGTCTCGAGTATCATGCTGGGCATGTCGGGCATGCGGCTCTCGGCATAGTCGCGGTCCCACACCTCACGCCGTGTCCATTGCATACCGAGTAGTTCTGTCAGGTCGCGTTGCAGGTTGAAGAGCGTCAGGTTTGCCAGGTCGGAGGAAGCCACGCGTGGCAGCTCCGTCGTGTAGCGGCGCCGCTTTTCATAGTCAATGGTCGTGATGAGCCCGAGGGTGCCGTAGACGGTATTGTCCTTGCGATAGCCGGCATCACTGTGCACGGCCATGCTCATCTCCAGAGGCACGCCGAGACCTTCCGTGCCTGGACGGTAGACGCTGCCCCCCGCAAGCCAATTGGCCATATTTCCTCGTGTGCGTATGTCGTCCTTATAGTCGTTGTCGCCCATGTTGGGATTATAGACATCGGCTGGTGCTCCCGACCACTGTGCGTAGCATCGAGCACCCTCAAGGTAGCGGGGTAGCCCTGTAGTACCAAGCGCCCCCCGCACGTTGCGCCCCATGCCGCCACCGAAGCGCACAGCGTCGGCCGTCACCATGCCGCCGGTGCAGGCCGACTCGTTGGTGAGTGTCACACAGCCCTGAGGTGATTCGCCCTCGGCAAACTCAAACGTGCCGAGGTATACCCACGTGCCAGCCCCCATCCGCTGGTTCACGTTGAAGCGTGTCATGCCACCAAGATGGCGCACCGTGTAGTGGGCATCGTCAACGTTTTGGGAGGCTTTGGCATAGGACACATAGACCGCATAACTGCCACGTCTGGGTATGCGCGGTGTCCACGTGATGCAACTCGTAGCAGTGGGCTCGGCGGTTGCACCACGCGTCGTGCCTTGCTGGAAAGGATTGTCGCCGTCGCGCATGTTACCTTCAGGCATGGCAAATCCTGCCGCGTCGGTTGTCGACCACAATCCCTCTTCCACATAAGAGCCACAGAATGCGGGCTTGTCGTTGTCAACAACGGCCTCGGCACTCTGGTAGTCGCGTTCCTTCGCCGTTACTGCCACGGCACCAGCATTTTCAAGCATGGGAAGGAGGAAAGGGTTCACGAACGTCTGCGTAAAAAAGTCCTCGGTGGTGCAGAAGAGGTAGGGGCGTTGCCACTCCCATGCCTTCCGCTGGTTGCGGTAGAAGCGTCCATGGCTGGGTGTCACCATGACGTGGCGCCCCTCCAGCCCTTGCGTGACGCGATAGGGGCGCGAAAGGTTTTTCACCCATGGCTGTCCCGTATAGTTGAGATTGAGGCTCATGCGCCGCTTGTCTACATTGTCGTGGCGCAGCGCATTCGGCACAAGGCTGCTGATGGTGTGTTCTCCGCCACGGCAGAAGACGGTGACGTGATACGTATTGTAGGGGTCGGGTAGGCAGCTCTGTAGTTCGCCATAGATGCGGCGTACCGTCTCGGGCGTGAAGGTTTGCGACGAGAAGGCCTCGTTGGCATAGATGTCCAGCAAAGCGCCCTCGTCGTCGGCCACAATGCTGTCAACCCCCACGGGGCGCATAGGGCGGAATCCGGCTACGGAGTAGCTGTCAAAGTATGCCTGTACGGCCGCAGTAAGCGTGCCGCCGCCGAGTTGGGCGTGGAGCGAAAGCGCACATATTGCAAGAATGGAAAGAGCAAGGCTGCGGAAACGATTCATGGCTGCTGGGGATTTGCATAAAACTTCTCGGGAAAGCGAGCTGTGAAACCGCCCTCCTTGTAGTAAGCAAGGATTTCACTCATGTCGGCCTCCACGTCGCCACAGGGAATGATTTGCCTTGTGCAGATGATACGCTTTCGTCCATAGTCAATGGCATAGAGCAGAATGGGAAGTTTAGCTTTAAGTGCAATAAAGTAAAAACCACGTTTCCAGTATTCTACCCGAGAGCGCGTACCCTCTGGGGTAACAGCCAGGCGGAAGGTTTTCTCCGCACGGGCGCGCTCGGCCAGTTGGTCGGTGAGGCTCGTCTTCCGGCTGCGCTCTACGGGCACACCGCCCATACGCCGCAAGAGAATCCCCAAAGGCCAGAAAAACCACTCGCGTTTCATCAGAAAATTGGCGGTCAGGCCGATGGAGCGTATGTAGAGCTCGCCGAGAATGAAGTCCCAGTTGCTGGTGTGAGGTGCCACGCAAATGATGCACTTTTCCGGTAGTGGCACGGTCGTTTCGACAGTCCACCCGAGGTGTCGCTCAAGTATGCGTTTATAGATATTTCCCATATCAATGATAATTATATTCGGAATGGATAAATCTGTTCAGAAGGGAAGTCCCACGGCGAAGTGGAAGGTAAAGTCGCGCGAGAGGCGGGGATAGATGATGGGCCAGTGTTCGCGGCCGTGGGTGACGGCAGGATTGACAGCCTTCATGCCGGCATCAAAGCGCAAGACGAAATAGTCAAGGTTGAAGCGCAAGCCCAATCCGTAGGCCACGGCTATCTGGCGATAGAAGTTGTTCCACTTGAACTGCCCGTTCTCCTGTCCCTCGTAGCTGCGCGTGTTCCACACGTTTCCGGCGTCAATGAAGGCTGCGCCGTCAAACTTCCAGAACAGGTGTGTACGCCATTCCAGGCTGAAATCGAGTTTCATGTTGCCAGTCTGGTTGATGAAGTCCACCTTGCCGTCGCGTCCGCGAAAACTGCCAGGACCGAGTTCGCGCACGCTCCATCCGCGCACGCTGTTGGCACCGCCCGAGAAAAAGCGCTTCTCGTAGGGAATGACAGACGAGTTTCCGTAGGGTATGGCAAGGCCGAAGTATCCGTGGAGTGCAAGGGAGTTGCGTTCGTCGATGGCATAGAGGCGGGAGAAGTCCACCTCGCCGCGCACATACT
>JAFSQD010000077.1 GCA_017446765.1 Alloprevotella sp. | reverse complement strand
TAGGATATTCCCGACGAGGCCGTACCTCCATCCCGACGAGGCCGTACCTCCATCCCGACGAGGCCGTACCTCCATCCCGACGAGGCCGTACCTCCATCCCGACGAGGCAGTACCTCCATCCCGACGAGGCAGTACATAGGACTGCATCATTTAATGGTTTTCGTGCGGGCGAAACATAGCGGAATATTATAAAGTTGTTAAAAAAATGGCGGCGTATGACTTCGTTTCGGGAAATTGTTGTATTTTTGTGCCGAAATTTGCCATATCTTCAAATGATAACCAGAAAAATACTTGAAAAAGACGGTCGCAGCTTCCTGCTGCCTTTCATCCTGATTACCGCCTGCTTTGCGATGTGGGGCTTCTCGAACAACACAACCGGTCCGCTTGTGAAGTCCTTCTCGAAGATTTTCCGCATGAGCGTCACCGAGGGTTCGCTCATCAACGTTGCCACCTACTTGGGCTACTTTGTCATGGCTTTTCCTGCCGCGATGTTCATCCAGCGCTACACGTTCAAGGCTGGCGTGCTGCTGGGTCTGTCGCTCTTTGCCGTCGGCGTGTTCATGTTTTTGCCGGCGCGTGCCTTAGGCTACTACTACCCTTTCCTGCTGGCCTATTTCATCCTGACCTGCGGCCTGTCGTTTCTTGAGACATCGTGCAATCCCTATATCTACTGCATGGGTCCCGAGGAGAGTGCCACTGTGCGCCTGAACCTTGCGCAGGCCTTCAACCCTCTCGGTGCCATGTTCGGCATGTGGATTGCCATGACCTTCATCCAGGGGCGCATGAGCCCCATGTCCACGGAGCAGCGTGCCGGGCTGAGCGACTTGCAGTTCAACGCGCTGAAAGACCACGACCTCGGCGTGCTCATAGGCCCCTATCTCGCCCTGGGGGTGTTCTGCCTGATACTGCTGGTGCTCATCCGCCTGCAGAAGATGCCGAAGGTGGGCGGCGAGCGGTCGCCCAAACCCATCCGCACGGCCATGGGCGAGCTGCTGCGCATGAGCAACTACCGCGAGGGTGTCAATGCCCTGTTCTTCTACGAGGGCGCCCAAGTATGCTGCTGGACCTACATCATCCAGTATGGCACCCATATCTTCATGGCCGAGGGCATGGAGGAGAAGCCCGCCGAGATGGAAGCCATGTGGTTCAACATCTACGCGATGGTGCTCTTCGCCATCAGCCGCTTCGTGTGCACATGGCTGCTGAAGTACATCCCCGCCGGCCGCCTGCTCTCCATCCTGGCCATCCTCGCCCTGTCGTTCATCGTGGGCGTCATCCTCTTCCCCGACCGCAACGGCATGTACTGCCTGGTGGCCGTCTCGGGCTGCATGTCGCTCATGTTCCCCACCATCTACGGCATTGCCCTGCGCGGGGTGGGCGAGAATGTGAAGTATGCCGGTGCCGGGCTGGTCATGGCCATCCTTGGCGCATCGCTCGTGCCGCCTTTCCAGGCAATCATCATCGACTCCGGCGTGAACGTGATGGGGCTTTCGGCTACCCACGCCTCCTTCATCATCCCCTTTGCCTGCTTCATCATCGTGGCCATCTACGGCCATCGGGCATACGTGCGCCACTATATCCTGACTGCCGGAAAAGATCAGTACAAATAAAGCCAGTTCTTAAAAAAACAAACAACTACTAACTATTTATTATGACCATGAAAAGAATGATTACCAGTATCTGCATCCTGGCACTGTTTTCCTGCGTATATGCCGCTAACCCATATACGAAGTACACCCAGGGCCTGCCCTTTGCCATGCCCGAGATTTCCGCCCCGTCGATTGCCGGCAACAGCGTCACGCTCAGCCAGTTCGGGGCGGACAACACCGGGCAGGAGCTTTGCACGGAGGCTTTCCGTAAAGCCGTTGACGCTCTGGCTGCCAAGGGCGGTGGCCACCTCGTCGTGCCGCGGGGCGTGTGGCTCACCGGGCCCATCGTACTGAAGTCGGGCATCGACCTCCATTTGGAGAAAGGAGCCGTCATCCAGTTTGCTGCCGACGAGAGTCTCTACCCGCTGGTAAAGACCTCGTTTGAGGGGCTTGACACCCGCCGCTGCCAGTCGCCCATCAG
>JAFSQD010000076.1 GCA_017446765.1 Alloprevotella sp. | reverse complement strand
GGCTGCCCAGCTCACTCTCACTTGCTTCGAAATATTAATGTAAACCTTATTCATGACTAACGTAAAGTCGAGTCAACGTGAAATAAAATTAAGTTTAATCTGGGTCAACCCTTATTGTGAGTAAGACAAAAAGCAGTCAACTAAAATCGTTAAACTACAGATGCTTCGTCTTGCAAGCACAGATAGCATTTGTCCAATGCGTTCGGAACGGATTCCGAGCGCATTGGACAAATGTTCATAAGGCAAACCATCGCGACATACGTGCGCAATCGCTCCGCCTGCATGGCAAGGGGAATGGGAAGAAAGTGGCATGCTAAGCTCCGTATTTCTACGCTCTTCTGCTACCTACTGCTACCCGGGCGATGTTCGCAATACGCTACAGATGAGTCATATACGAGGACTGGGTAGCAGAGGTGGCAGTTTTTTGCACAAAAAAGATTTTCTATATCCATGGTTCAAGTTTCGGGAGTATAAAGTGGGAGATAAAATGGGAGATAAGGGGACCAATACCTTTGCGATTAGGTCATGCTGATGCCCTTGTCCTGCCTGTTCTGCTGGCATCACTCCCTACGCGAAGCTTAACTCCCGAAACTTAAATTCCTTTTTTTAGTCTTTCTGTTCTTCTTCCTTCATTTTGTCGCGCTTGTAGTTGCCGTATCCATATCCGTACCCATAGCCATAGCCATAACCATGGCCGTAGGTATACTTGCCGTATTGGAACTTGGAGTTTGTGTCGTTGAGGATGATGCAGGGATTATGTAGCTTATCCTCTTTGTATGCCTTTTCCAGGTCGGGGAGGAACGCTTTCTCCTGCACGCCGACGCGAATGATGAAGAGCGTCAGGTCGGCCACACGATGCACGATGTTGGCGTCGGCCACGACGAGCAGCGGCGTTGTGTCGACAATGATGTAGTCATAGAGCCCTTTTGCCTCTTCGATGATGTCGTCCAAGCGTTCCGACATGAGAAGCTCGGCGGGGTTCGGCGGCAGTATGCCAGCAGGAAGTAGATCGACATCCTTGCAAATAAAGTCGTGCATGATGAAGTCTTTCAGTTTGAGCGTGCGCGCTTCGTCGGAGAGCAGCGAGGTGAGGCCCTGCCGGTGGATATGGCGGCTCAGCGTGCGCTTGCGGATATCTGCATCAATGAGCAGGACGCGCTTGTTGGCCATGGCAAAGATGGCAGAAAGGTTTCTCGAGATGAAGCTCTTTCCGTGGGCAGGCGTGGAGGATGTCAGCACGAAAACCTTTGCGTCTTGCTTCATGAAATTCAGGCTGTAGCGTAACAAGCGGAAGGCTTCCACGATGGGGGCATCGGGTTCGCAGTCGGCGATGGTCTTGTTCTTTGCCTCGTCCCAATGGGGCAACTCGCCTGCAATGGGAATCGTAGTGGCTGCCTCGACGTCGCCCCGATGGGAAATAGTGACATCAAATAGGGTGATTAGCCAGATGGTGACGCCAGGAATGGCAAGGCCTAACAGTAAGCTGATGAGCAGGATGATGCGCGTCTTCGGCGAAGTGGGGGCGTTGCCACCAAGGGGTTCTTCCACCATGCGGACGTTGGCTTCGTTGATGGCGAGTTGCAGTGTCACCTCCTCGCGCTTATTGAGAAGGTAGGTGTAGAGTGCTTCCTTCAAGGCCTGCTGACGCTGGATGTCAAGGCCCAGCCGCTCTTGTATGGGTGCGCTGGACACCTGGCTGTTGGCCAATGCTTCCTGGTTGCGTGCCGCTGCGGCTTCGATTTCCGTCTGGCGTACGTAGCTGTTGACACCGCTGAGAATGCTGCTTCGCATGGCTGCCAGGCGGGTGTCGGCCTCACGGACGATGGGTGCGTTTTCGCTTGAGTTTGAAGCATGCTTGTTGCGCTCGTTCATCAGCTGGTTGTAGGCCGAGATTTGCTGTCCCACGCCAGCTCCTTCTATGTCAAGGGCAGGTATGAGTTCGTTGGCGTTGGAGTTGCTTTGCAGGAAGTCGCGCAGATAGCGTGCCACGCTGAGTTGCGTCTCCAACTGTATGGCCTGATGGCGGGCAGCGATGTTTTCGCTGACATAGGCGGCGCCGTTGGCTCGAATGTCAACGATGCGGTTCTGCTGCTTGAAGCTTGCGAGGCGGTTTTCCACCTCGTTGAGTTCATCGCCGATGATGTTGAGGCGGCTCTCAATGAAGTGTGCCGTGTTGGCGGCTACGCGATTCTTGTTGTCCACGACATCCAACTTGTATGCTTTGAACACCTCGTTGAGGATATCCTCCGCACGCTTTGGACTGGTGTCTTGACAAGTCAGTACGATGAGCGAGCTCTCCTTGTCGTAGTCGGTGGCAGAGATGCCGTTTTTATAGATTTTCGCAGTAATGTCTGTGGGGAAATAGGTCACCTCGATGTCCTTGTTTCTTTGGAACTCGTCAAAAGTCGGACCAGGTTTTACGGTATATGTGCCGGCGGGTGTCTTTACGGTTTGGCCGATAGGTGCCTTGATGGTTTTCTTCAACATCTCGTTGTTTATGCGGAAATCCTTCATCGTGATGGACTTGCCGCCTTCGTCTATGCTGATGGTGAAGAAGACCGGTGTCTTGGCGGCTTCCGATGGAATCAGCAGGATGGGTTCCTGCTTGTAGAGGGGCACGTTGTGGAGCGCCTGTTTGGTGTTCATGTCGAGACATAGTCCAAGGGTGTCGACGACGCGCTTCATCAAACGCTCCGACGAGAGGATGAACATCTCGTTTTTCAGGTTGTCACCCACGCTGATGCCATTTAGTTCAAGTAGGGAATTCATGTTTCCTCGGCCGCGGCGTGATGAAGGGATGGAGCTTCCGCCCTGTGCATCAGCGTTTTCGATGAGCATGACAGCTTGTCGCTGGTAGACGCGCATCTTGCGCTGCTGGTAGAGGTAGCCCAGTGCAAGGCATATCAAGGCTGATGCGATGAACCAATACCATTTTGCCATGAAGACACGGTAGCATATCTTCAGGATCTGGATGATCTGTAGGTTCTCCTCTTGTTCTTGGTTGTTGATGGTTGTTGAGATGTTCTGTTGCATAGTGTGTGAGGTTTGTCACCTGTATTCAGGAGGCGTCCGTGAAATGGTACGCTCGCTTACCGCGCGGCACATACGGATATATTTTCGCGGCGCGAAGTTAATATAATACAACTTAAATAGGAAACCTTTTTGCTTTTTTTGTTTCTCAAAGGATGCGGCTTATGTTTGAAAAATGGTCTGAAAGGATGGGATATATATAAAAAACGAGTACCTTTGCCCCCATGAAGTACACAGACTCACGCCCATCCATTTTCATCCTTTACACCGGTGGTACCATCGGGATGGTGGAGAACCCTCATACAGGAGCTCTTGAAAACTTCGGGCTCGACCGCTTCGTGAAGCTTTTTCCCGAGCTCCACCGTCAGCCTTACCACATCGACTATGCAGCCCTTGACCACCCCATAGACTCCAGTGACATGGAACCATCAGGGTGGGTGAAGATAGCAAAGGAAATTGTCAGAAGATATGACATGTATGATGGCTTCGTCGTACTTCATGGGACGGACACGATGGCCTATACGGCATCGGCGCTAAGCTTTATGCTTGAGAATCTGGGTAAACCTGTAATACTTACTGGATCTCAGCTTCCTATTGGCAAGCTTCGCACGGATGGTAAGGAGAATCTTCTCACCAGCGTGGAGATTGCTGCCGCTCGCAATGAGGAGGGCGCTTCCATGGTGCCAGAAGTGTGTATCTATTTTGACAGCAGGCTGATGCGTGGCAACCGTACGACAAAGGTAAATGCCGAAGGCTTCAATGCCTTTCGTTCCTACAACTATCCGTCACTAGCCAAGGCCGGAATCAGCATACGCTATGAGCCGCGCCTCATCCGTCGGCCCGACCCCGACCGTCCCTTTACGCCCCATCTTTCCCTGGACGACCGTGTCATGCTCTTGACGCTCTTCCCTGGCATTCGTCGCGAATACGTCGAAGCTGCACTCCTTCAGGATGGTCTGCGTGCGGTGGTCATTAAGACCTACGGCTCAGGCAATGCTCCGCAGAAACCTTGGCTGCGCCCCTTGCTGGCCGAACTCCACCGACGCGGCGTGGTGGTGGTCAACAATACCCAGTGCAGCCAGGGGGCCGTCGAGATGGGTCGCTATGAGACGGGACTTCAGCTTTTGCAGGCGGGCGTGGTGAATGGTTATGACAGTACCATTGAAAGTTCGCTCACCAAGCTCATGCTGCTCCTCGGTCATGGGTTCTCCCAGCAGGAAGTGGCCGCGCAGATGAACTGCAGCATCGCGGGCGAGATTACGCTGTGACGGCACGAGCCATGTGTCATGTAAATCAATTCGTCGGCCGTGATATGGTCTTTTTTTCTGTGATGAATCATTGCGTGGGGCAGTTGGCGGCGTCTTGCGGAAGGATGCGGAATGATGTAGGCGAAAGAATTTTCCTGAAAGCCGATTTTGCTTTATAATACTTTTGTATTATCTTCGCCGCGTAAAAACCGATTCTATATACCTGATTTATGCTACTGGATCCCTTTTTTCAGACACATACCTACTTGGTGGAACGTCTGCGAACCACGGTACGCCGCTCATTGATGGACACCATCGACTGGAGCTACCGCATGATATGTATCCGCGGCCCACGCGGTGTGGGACGCACCAGTTTTCTCTTGCAATACGCCAAGGAACACTTTGACCCCCAGTTGCGTCAATGTCTCTTGGTGAGCATGAACAATTTTTATTTCCATGGGCATGGGCTTGTGGACTTTGCGGGTGAGTTTGCTGCCCACGGCGGACAGGTTCTCATTGTCGACCAGGCCTTCAAACTGCCTGACTGGAAAGACCAGCTGCTGAAGATATACCGTAATTATCCCTACCTGAAAATCATCTATTCCACCACCTCTGTATTCCCTCTGAGCAATGAGCCTGAGCACGAGCTTGACCGCATCACGCGCAGCTATGTGCTTCATGGTTTCTCTTTCCGGGAATACGTGAATCTCCAGACGGGCAACGAGCTCGGCACTTATTCCCTTGACGAAATCCTGCACGATCACGAGCGCATCCAGAAGGCCATCCTCTCCAAAGTACGTCCTTTGGAGCATTTCCAAAGCTACCTCCATCACGGCTACTATCCCTTCTATCTGGAAAACCGCAACTTCATGGAAGCCCTCCTCAAGTCGATGAACAGCATGCTTGAAGTGGATGTGCTGCTCAACAAGCAGGTGGAACTGAAATACCTGCCCCGACTTAAAAAACTGCTCTACAACCTCGCGGCCAGTGGCGATTCCAATACGCCCAACATCAGCCGCCTGGCCGAGGAGATAGGCACCAGCCGCGCCACCGTGATGAACTATCTTGAATACCTGCAAGAGGCACGACTCATCAATCAAGTATATCGCGATCGTGAAGGCACCTATCCGCATAAGCCCGCAGCTGTGTTCATGCACAACACGAACCTCATCTATGGCATTCAGGCTCCAGGCATTTCCGAGCAGAACGTGATGGAGACTTTCTTCATCAATGTCCTTTGGCGCCATCATCGCATCACAAAGGGACGTCGTCAGGGACTCTATAATATAGATGACAACACCGACATCCTCGTATGCGACCGCGTACGCCGCTCCAGAGATTATCCCGATCTTTTCTACGTGAAATACAATTCGGAGATGACGCGCGATCCCCAAGAGATACCAATATGGCTCTTCGGGTTCCTATATTGACAAGATAACAAACTCAACATAACAATTCAAAAAAACTATCTATGGCAAAGAAATTTGTGACGATGGACGGCAACCAGGCCGCTGCGCATATTGCGTATATGTTCAGTGAGGTAGCCGCTATCTATCCCATCACGCCCTCCAGCCCTATGGCTGAACACGTGGACGAATGGGCAGCTCAAGGCCGTAAGAACCTCTTCGGCGACACGGTACACGTTCAGGAAATGCAGTCTGAAGGCGGTGCCGCAGGTGCTGTCCACGGCTCTCTGCAAGCTGGCGCACTTACCAGCACGTTCACGGCCTCGCAGGGTTTGCTGCTGATGATTCCTAACATGTACAAGATTGCCGGCGAACTGCTGCCCTGCGTATTCCACGTCAGTGCACGCACCCTGGCCACCCATAGCCTTTGCATCTTCGGCGACCATAGCGATGTGATGGCTTGCCGACAGACGGGCTTCGCCATGTTGGCCGAAGGTAGTGTGCAGGAGGTTATGGATCTCAGTGCCGTAGCTCACCTCGCCACCATTGAGGGCCGCGTGCCGTTCATCAACTTCTTTGACGGTTTCCGCACCAGCCACGAGTATCAGAAGATAGAGGAAATGGATATGGAAGACCTCCGTCCGCTCGTTGACCAAAAGGCTCTCGCCGAATTCCGTGCTCAGGCCCTCACGCCCGAACATCCCGTGGCTCGAGGCATGGCCGAGAACCCCGAGACGTTCTTCGCCCACCGCGAAGCTTGCAACAAGTACTACGAAGCCATCCCTGGTATCGTTGAGAAGTACATGGAAGCCGTGTCGAAGATAACTGGTCGTTCATACAAGCTCTTTAGCTACTACGGTGCAGAAGATGCCACTGACGTAATCATCGCCATGGGCTCCGTGACCGAGGCTGGCCGTGAAGCTATCGACCACCTCCTCAAGGAAGGTCGCAAGGTCGGCATGATCAGTGTACATCTCTATCGTCCCTTCAGCGCCAAGCACCTTCTTGCTGCGGTGCCCAAGACCTGCAAGCGTATCGCTGTGCTCGATCGCACGAAGGAACCCGGTGCAGAGGGCGAACCTCTCTATCTTGACGTAAAGGAAGCTTTCTACGATGTGGAGGACCGTCCCCTCATCGTTGGCGGCCGCTATGGTTTAGGTTCTTGCGACACGACGCCCACGATGATCATAAGCGTCTACGACAACCTCGCACTGCCACAACCCAAGAATCACTTCTCCCTCGGCATCGTCGACGATGTGACGTTTGAGAGCCTGCCTCTTGAGAAGGAACAGGCCCTTGGCGGTGAAGGCATCTTCGAAGCCAAGTTCTATGGTCTGGGTGCCGACGGCACGGTGGGTGCCAACAAGAACAGCGTGAAAATCATTGGCGACAACACCGACAAATACTGTCAGGCTTACTTCTCCTATGACTCCAAGAAGTCTGGTGGCTTCACCTGTTCACATCTCCGCTTCGGCGATACGCCCATCCGCTCCACCTATCAGATTAAGACACCCAACTTTGTGGCTTGTCACGTGCAGGCATACCTCCGTATGTATAATGTGCTCGAAGGTCTCCGCGATGGCGGCACCTTCCTGCTCAACACAATCCATGAAGGACAGGAACTCGTTGACTTCCTGCCCAACGACGTGAAGCGCTACTTCGCTGAGCACAACATCACGGTTTACTATATCAACGCTACGAAGATAGCCCAGGAGATAGGCCTCGGCAACCGCACGAACACTATCCTGCAGAGTGCTTTCTTCCGCATCACAGAAGTCATCCCTGTGGACCTCGCTGTTGACCAGATGAAAAAGTTTATCGTCAAGAGCTACGGCCGTAAGGGTGAAGACGTGGTAAACAAGAACTATCAAGCTGTTGACCGCGGCGGCGAATACAAGCAGCTTGCCGTTGACCCCGCATGGAAGAACCTGCCTGCTGACGAAAAGGTTGTTCGCGACGAGCCCGCTTTCGTTTCCGACCTCGTTCGCCCCATCAACGCTCAGCAAGGTGACAAGCTCAAGGTGAGCGACTTTATGTGCAGCGTTGACGGCACGTGGCAGCAAGGCACGGCCGCCTACGAAAAGCGCGGTGTGGCTCCCTTTGTGCCCGTGTGGAAGAGTGAATACTGTATTGAGTGTAATAAGTGCGCCTTCGTGTGCCCCCATGCAGCCATCCGTCCCTTCGTACTCACCGATGAGGAAAAGGCTGGCTTCAAGGGTCAGACGCGCGAGATGAAGGCTCCCGCCGCCATGAAGGGCATGCATTTCGTACAGCAGGTTGACGTGCTCGACTGTCTCGGTTGTGGCAACTGTGTTGACGTCTGCCCCGGTGCTCCCGTGAAGGGCGAAGACGGCAAGCCCATGCGCGACGAAAATGGCAAACTCGTCACCGAGAAGGCTCTCAAGATGGTGGCGCTTGACAGCCAGATGGCCGAAGCCGAAAATTGGGACTACTGCGTGAAGAACGTCGCCTCAAAGCAACACCTTGTAGACGTCAAGGCAAACCCGAAGAATTCCCAGTTTGCCACACCGCTCTTTGAGTTCAGCGGTGCTTGCTCCGGTTGCGGCGAAACACCCTACGTAAAACTTGTCAGCCAGCTCTTTGGCGACCGCCAGATGATTGCCAACGCTACGGGCTGCTCCTCTATCTACTCTGGCTCTATCCCCTCCACACCCTACACCACCAACGAGCGCGGTCAGGGTCCTGCTTGGGCCAACAGCCTGTTCGAGGACTTCTGCGAATTCGGCCTCGGCATGGTGCTTGCCAACAAGAAGATGCGCAAGCGCATCCAGGCACTGCTCGAGCAGATGATCGATGCCGACAAGCCTGAAGGCTATAAGGAAGCCGCCAAGGAATGGATCGTCGCCCAGGACGATGCCGAGGCAAGCCGCGCTGCTGCCGAGAAGCTCATCCCCTTCATCGAAGAGAGCGCCGCTGCCGGATGTCCCGTCTGCCAACAACTCAAGGAACTTGAGCACTTCCTCACTAAGCGCTCGCAGTGGATCATCGGTGGTGACGGTGCAAGCTACGACATCGGTTACGGAGGTCTTGACCATGTGCTGGCCAGCGGCGAGGACGTCAACATCCTCGTGCTCGACACCGAAGTTTACTCCAACACTGGCGGACAAGCTTCCAAAGCTACGCCTATAGCTGCTATCGCACAGTTTGCAGCTGCCGGTAAGCGCGTTACGAAGAAAGACCTCGGCCTCATGCAGACTACCTACGGCTATGTCTACGTGGCACAGGTTGCCATGGGCGCCGACCAGGCTCAGTGCCTCAAGGCCATCCGAGAGGCTGAAGCTTGGCATGGCCCCAGCCTTGTCATTGCCTACGCTCCTTGCATCAACCACGGTCTGAAGATTAAAGGTGGTATGGGACGTTCGCAGGCAGAGGAAGGTCGCGCCGTAGATTGCGGATACTGGCACCTCTGGCGTTACAATCCCGCACTGGCCGACGAGGGCAAGAATCCCTTTACGCTCGACTCCAAGGAACCTCAGTGGGACAAGTTCCAGGAATATCTGGACGGCGAGGTTCGCTTCCTGTCCCTGAAGAAAGCACTCGGTGCCGAACAGGCCGACGAACTCTATGCTGCTACGAAGCGCGCAGCGCAGCAGCGCTACAAGAGCTACGTCCGTAAGACGCAGGAAGACTGGAGCCTCTAAATCCTACTGCACATTATTCTATATCGTATATGTACGCGCGTGGGGCGACACCTCTATTTGGTGTCGCCCCTGCTTTTAGATGCATTATATAGCTTCTTATTTCTTTTTTTTGCAGCGAATGATTACTTTTGCAGCGCAAAGTCCGTCAGCCCTGATGGTGGAATGGTAGACACGAAGGACTTAAAATCCTTTGGCCAGAAATGGCTGTGCGGGTTCGAGTCCCGCTCGGGGCACACGAACTCCTTTGGGGGCAAATAGCATTGACCGCCCAATGTGAGCAGTTTATGAAAGACCGTGGTAAGCCTCGGTCTTTTGTATTTTAGGACACATGGTTTTTGAGAAATATTATTTTGTGGAATACTGCAACTCTGCCACATGGGTCATAATATGTACTTTTTTGATGTGAAGAGAAGCTCTATGGAAGCGCTTTTGCGAAGAAAAAGAAAAGCCCGCTTCCTCATGTGAGGGAGCGGGTGTGAGAGAAAAAGGTTCCCCGAAAAGCCTTAGAGCTGGGGACCAGCGGCTACGAGAGCCTTGCCAGCCTCGTTGCCTTCGTACTTCTTGAAGTTCTTGATGAAGCGACCAGCGAGGTCCTTGGCCTTTTCGTCCCATACACTGGCGTCAGCGTACGTGTCGCGGGGGTCGAGGATGGCGGGATCAACACCGGGCAGGGCCGTGGGCACTTCAAAGTCGAAGTAGGGAATTTTCTTTGTGGGAGCGTTCAGAATGTCACCACCCAGGATGGCGTCGATGATGCCGCGTGTATCCTTGATGGAGATACGCTTGCCAGTACCGTTCCAGCCGGTGTTCACCAAATATGCCTTTGCACCGCTCTTCTCCATACGCTTCACAAGTTCCTCGGCATACTTTGTGGGGTGTAGCTCGAGGAATGCCTGTCCGAAGCAAGCGGAGAATGTGGGCGTGGGCTCGGTGATGCCGCGCTCTGTGCCGGCGAGCTTAGCGGTGAAGCCGCTGAGGAAGTAGTACTTCGTCTGCTCGGGCGTCAGGATGCTTACGGGAGGCAGTACGCCGAAGGCATCGGCAGAGAGGAAAATGACGTTCTTTGCCTCGGGGCCTGCGCTCTTGCCGTTCACTTTCTTGGCAATCTTCTCGATGTGCTCAATGGGGTAGCTGACGCGAGTGTTTTCCGTCACGCTCTTGTCGGTGAAGTCAATCTTGCCTTCTGCATCAACCGTTACGTTCTCCAGAAGGGCGTCGCGGCGGATGGCGTTGTAGATATCGGGTTCGCTCTCCTTGTCGAGGTTGATCACCTTAGCGTAGCATCCACCTTCGAGGTTGAATACGCCCTCGTCGTCCCATCCGTGTTCGTCGTCGCCGATGAGGAGGCGTTTGGGGTCGGTGGAGAGGGTGGTCTTACCCGTGCCGCTGAGGCCGAAGAAGATAGCCGTGTTCTTACCTTCCATGTCGGTGTTGGCAGAGCAGTGCATAGAGGCGATACCCTGGAGGGGAAGGTAGTAGTTCTGCATGGAGAACATACCCTTCTTCATTTCGCCGCCGTACCATGTGTTGATGATGACTTGCTCGCGGCTTGTCGTGTTGAAGGCTACGCAGGTCTCGCTGTTCAGGCCGAGCTCCTGGAAGTTTTCAACCTTTGCCTTGGAAGCGTTGTAGATGACGAAGTTGGGCTCGAAGTTCTTCAGTTCTTCCTCTGTGGGCTGGATGAACATGTTTTTCACGAAGTGAGCCTGCCAAGCTACTTCTACGATAAAGCGCACAGCGAGGCGTGTAGCTTCGTTAGCACCGCAGAAAGCGTCCACGACGTAGAGTTCCTTGTTGCAAAGTTCCTTGATGGCAATTTCCTTCACCTTTGCCCATACTTCCTCAGACATGGGGTGGTTGTCGTTCTTGTATTCATCGGTTGTCCACCATACTTTGTCCTTCGACTGCTCGTCGCAGACAATGTATTTGTCCTTGGGCGAACGTCCAGTGTAGATACCAGTCATCACGTTTACGGCGTTGAGCTCGGTGTTCACACCCTTGTCAAAGCCAGTGAGGCCAGCCTTTGTCTCCTCTTCGAAGAGGTACTCGTAAGATGGGTTGTGGGCAATCACCTTTGAACCAGTGATGCCATACTTTGTCAGGTCTAATGCTGCCATAGTAAGTTGTGTTATAATAATGAATTTTGATGAAGCTGATTGATGTGCTTGTTTACCGCATGCAAAAGTACGGAAAAAATGCTCGCTGCAAAACTTTTCATTTGTTTTGTTTGCTCATTTTAGGCTCCTGTGCCGAAATTTATGATACCTGCCCCCTGAGCCCATGTTCTTTTGTCATTTGGGCTTTGCAAAAGCATCTTCTTTTTTGCTTTTGTGGGCATGCGGCATGCAATGTCGGCAAAAAAGCGTTATCTTCGCCGCGGAAATAAAGAATATAGCTATAAACAATGAGTTTACAATGTGGCATTGTGGGTCTGCCCAACGTAGGTAAATCCACACTTTTCAACTGCCTCTCAAACGCAAAAGCGCAAAGTGCAAACTTTCCCTTCTGCACGATTGAACCTAACGTGGGCGTCATCACCGTACCCGATGAGCGCCTTAACGTGCTTGCCGAGCTGGTGCACCCTGGGCGCATCGTGCCGACGACAGTGGAGATAGTGGACATAGCTGGTCTTGTCAAAGGAGCCTCAAAGGGAGAAGGTCTTGGCAACCAGTTTCTCGGCAACATACGTGAGACGGATGCCATCATCCACGTCCTGCGTTGTTTTGACGATGACAATGTCGTCCACGTGGATGGGAGTGTAAACCCAGTGCGCGACAAGGAGATTATCGACACGGAACTCCAACTGAAAGACCTTGAGACCATCGAAAGCCGCCTGCCCCGCGTGGAGAAGTTGGCACAGGTGGGAGGAAACAAGGACGCGAAGGTGGAATATGAGGTGCTGAAGGCCTACAAGGCAGCTCTTGAACAAGGTAAGAGTGCGCGCACTGTGGAGTTTGATTCGAAGGAGGAACAACAGGCTGCTCGCAACCTTTTCCTCCTTACCTCCAAGCCCGTCCTCTACGTCTGCAACGTTGACGAGGCAAGTGCTGCCACGGGTAATGCCTATGTGGAGCAGGTGCGCCAAGCCGTGAAGGAAGAAAATGCAGAGATTCTTGTTGTTGCCGCACAAACGGAAGCCGACATTGCCGAACTGGAGACATATGACGAGCGACAGGAATTCCTTAAGGACGTAGGACTTGAGGAGAGCGGTGTCAACCGCCTCATCAAGGCAGCCTATAAGATGCTGCAGCTGGAGACGTTCATTACGGCCGGAGAGATGGAAGTGAAAGCTTGGACCTACCGGCGAGGCTGGAAGGCTCCGCAGTGTGCCGGTGTCATTCATACGGACTTCGAGCGGGGCTTCATCCGTGCCGAGGTCATCAAATACGACGACTATGTACGTCTGGGGAGCGAGGCAGCGGTACGCGATGCGGGCCTGCTCCATATCGAGGGCAAGGAATATGTCGTTCAGGATGGCGACATTATGCACTTTAGATTTAATGTTTAAGTTTCTATAGAATCAAGATAATTGTATCTCCGCAGAAAATCATGAGCGTCTATCTCCTGCAAGTAGTATGGGATCCTGACAAGGTAGCATTCACACTCTTCGGACACGAAGTAGTGTGGTATGGCGTATGCTGGGTCATAGGCCTTGCCTTATCCTATTTTGTCGTTCAACGCCTTTTCAAGGATCAGCAGATTCCTGAGGAGAAGTTTGATCCGCTGTTCCTCTATTGTTTCTTTGGCATCATCCTCGGTGCTCGCCTTGGACATTGCCTGCTCTACGAACCGGCCTATTTCCTCACCCATCCCATTGAGATGTTCCTCCCCGTACACCGGATGGCGGATGGCGGGTGGCGCTGCACGGGCTATGCCGGGCTGGCCAGCCATGGAGGTACGGCCGGTCTCATCATCGCCCTTTGGCTCTACGTCAGAAAGTATAAGCTCAACATCATGCGCGTAATGGATAACATTGCTATTGCCGTGCCTCTTACGGCTTGCGCCATCAGGCTGGGTAACTTAATGAATTCGGAGATTGTGGGGAAACCCACCGATTCGGCACTTGGCTTTATCTTTGTCCAAAATGGCGAAGACTTTGCACGCTGGCCAGGACAGTTGTTTGAAGCGGCCTTCTATCTGCTACTCTTTCCCGTAGGAATCGTTTTGTATAGAAAATACAAGGGAAAAGTAGGCACCGGCTATTTCTTCGGCTGGCTGCTTACAAGCATCTTCGGTTTCCGCTTCCTCGTGGAGTTCCTCAAGGACGTGCAAGAGCCATGGGAACTTGACATGCTCAGTGTCATAGGTCTCAACCAAGGGCAGATGCTCTCTATCCCCTTCGTCATCGTCGGCGCCTATTGCTGGTTTGGAGGTAAATGGGCAAGGAGACTGGGCGAGCATTAATCTGCAGCTACGAAACTCTTCAAGATCAACTCACTAATCAATAATTCAAACCATGACCTTAATCAAATCCATCTCGGGCTTCCGTGGCACGATAGGAGGACATCCAGGCGACACGCTCAATCCTCTTGACATCGTGAAATCCGTCAGCGCATACGCCACCTTGCGTAAGCCCCTCGTTGGTAAATACGAGAAAAAGATCGTTGTGGGTCGCGACGCCCGCATCTCAGGCGAAATGGTGAGCCACTGCGTTTGCGGCACGCTCATGGGTATGGGCTTTGACGTTGTCAACATAGGCCTTGCCTCCACACCTACCACGGAAATTGCCGTGACGGCCGAGAACGCTGTGGGCGGTATCATCCTCACCGCCAGCCACAATCCCCGTCAGTGGAATGCCTTGAAACTCCTTGACGAGCGTGGTGAGTTTCTCGGTCCTCAAGCCGCTGCAGAAGTGGTGCGACTGGCCGATGAGGGAGACTTTGAATATGCCGATGTGGACAGCCTCGGCCATTATTGCGAGAAACCTATCTATGATCAGTACCATATTGACATGGTGAAGAATCTCGCACTCGTCGATGTGGAAGCTATCCGCGATGCCAATTTCTCCGTATGCCTTGACACAGTCAATTCCGTCGGCGGCATCATCCTTCCCAAACTTCTCGAACAGCTGGGCGTCAAAAACGTTAAGGTGCTCAACGGAGAAGCCAATGGCGAATTTGCCCATAATCCCGAGCCCCTCCGACAGCACCTTGACGAGATTTGTGGCGTCATGGCCGGAGGCGGCTTTGACCTCGGCTGTGTTTGCGACCCCGATGTGGATCGTCTTGCTTTCATTCAGGAGGACGGCGAAATGTACGGTGAGGAGTATACCCTTGTCACCTGTGCCGACTGGGTGCTTCAGCACACGCCAGGCAACACCGTCAGCAATCTCTCCAGCACCCGTGCGTTGCGCGATGTCACCGAGAAGTATGGCTGCCAGTACAATGCCTCTGCCGTGGGCGAAGTGAATGTCGTCACGCTGATGAAGAAGACCAATGCCGTCATCGGCGGCGAAGGAAACGGCGGCGTTATCTACCCTACTGCTCATCCCGGACGCGATGCCCTCGTGGGTATTGCCCTCATGCTCACCTATATGGCAAAGGCAAAAAAGACGGCCAGCCAGTTGCGTGCGCAGTACCCCCCTTATTTCATTGCCAAAAACCGCATTGACCTGCAGCGCGGTACCGATGTGGACGCCATCCTTGCTAAGGTGAAGGATATGTACAAAGACGAGCGCGTCACGGACATCGACGGAGTGAAGATAGACTTTGCCGACGAATGGGTACACCTCCGCAAGTCTAACACCGAGCCCATCATCCGCGTATACAGTGAGGCTCACACGATGGAGGCCGCACAGGCGCTGGGGCAGAAAATCATGGATGTGGTATACAGTATGATCTGATGTCAGCTTGACAGCATCCTGTAAAACCGAAGAGCGGGGCAGTCCACATGGTGGCTGTCCCGCTCTTCGGTAGCTGTGCTCGGCTATTTCAAGTGTAGTTTGTGGATCATTTCCTTTCCGCTTGTTGTAGCGAGGCGGAGCACTACAGTGGAGCCCGCCGTGGCGGGAACTTGAAAGGAACGCTTCTTCGTGGCAAGCAGCTTGCGGCCCTGGAGGTCAAAGATGCTCGCACCTTTTACGCCGTTGCCTGTCAGCGTCACCGTGCGCTCCTGGATGGAGAAGGCTTCATTAAGCTCGTCCTTGGGACTACAGATGCCGGTCGTGGGGACTCCATTTTCGTCAAAGGTGATTATCGTCGTACTTCCTTTCTCCTTGTTGAGTTTAACGATGTGACTGCCATAGCTGGCCACGGTTTCCACACCCAGTGGATTCTTAATCTCAGCACGTACGGCCTTTCCGTTCTCCCATGAGATGTCAACGATGAAACCGCCTACGGCACGCAGGCCGCGAATGCTTCCCTTTTGCCATGTTTCAGGGAGGCAGGGGAGGAGTTGCAGGGTGTCAGTGTGGCTCTGAAGCAGCATTTCGGCCATACCGGCACAGATGCCGAAGTTTCCGTCGATTTGGAAAGGAGCATGGGAGTCGAAAAGGTTGTAGTAGATGCCGCCGGCATTTTGGTCAGTGCCATAGCTGGTGCTGTGCTTGAATTCCCGCTGCAAGAGAGCCACGCATTGCTGAGGTTGCAAGGCGCGTGCCCAGAGGTTTACCTTCCATCCCATTGACCATCCCGTAGAAGGCAGGCCGCGCAGCATGAGACTGCGCACGGCAGGCTGGTAGTAAGGGTTGGTGGCAGGAAGGTTGGCAAAGGGGTAGAGTGCCATCATGTGGCTGAGGTGACGGTGGCCGGCTTCGCTTCCGTTTCCCGTGGCATAGTCAGTATACTTCCATTCTCGCAGGATTGTCTCACCGGACGAGACGCCTTCGCGAGGATTGCCATAGGTGCCGTTGTAAGTCTCAGTGTGCAGGCCCGTGTCGAGTGCCTTAAACTTGTTCTTTAGCTGTGTGAGGAATGTCTGAGTGACGCCAGCCTCCTGGATACCCACCAACTCGATGGCCTTGATGGTTTGGTCAAAGAGGTTCCAAACGATTTGCTGACTGTGAGCCGTGGCATTTTCTGTGGGGCCGTGTTCCGGGCTCCACTCGTTGGGACATTCCCAAGTACCGTCTTTTGCCTTTACGAGGCGCTCCATCCACATGCGGACGCAGGAAATCATGACGGGTAGTGCCTTTTTCTTGAGAAATTCCGTGTCGCGTGTGAAGCGGTAGTGCTGCCACATATGGTCGACACTCCATGCGCCTGCTTCTGGATATTGTGTGGCCATCCAGTTGGTGCAGTTGCCGAAGATGTTGTTCTCCGTGAAGCATGCCCACCCCGTGGATTGTCCGAGCCAGTTCTTTGCGTAAGCCTGCCACTGGGGTTGGACAAGAGCCATGTTGTAGAGGTAGTTCAGATACTTCTCGTGCATTTCGGGAAGGCCTGTGATTTCTGCAGGCCAGTAGTTCATCTGAATGTTGATGTTGGCATGGATATCGGAATTCCAAGCGGGACTGTTGGAATTGTTCCATATGCCTTGCAAGTTGTTGGGGAGGTCTATGCCACGGGAGCTTGAGATGAGGAGGTAGCGTCCGTAGTGGAAATAGAGTTGTTCCAGTTGGCGTGCGTCCTTGGACTGGCGTAGCTTTGCCGTGGTGTTGAGGTTGGCATAGGCATCTACGAGGGCCTTCGTGTCCTTCGTATTGACGGCGCCGTCCAAATCCAGCAGGCAACGGTCGAAGTACTCCTTATAGTCGGCCACATGGTCGGAGTAGATGGCTTCCCAGCCCTTTTGTGCGGCTGCATCAACAGCGGCTTTAGCGCGGGCTGCAATCTGGTTGGTGCCGCTGACGTATCCCGCAGCAATGGGGTCGTAGTCGGTGCCAGCAGAGAGGAGGATGAGGATTTCGTCAGCATTGGTCACGTGGACACCCTGCTTGTCGGTCGTTGTTGTGCCGCCCATGACGACAACTTTCATTCGCGCGTTGTAGGACACGGTTTCCAGTTTTCCCTCAAACGAACCTTCGCCGTCGCTATAGGTAGCACGCGCGTTGTGGGCGTTCCAAAGGTAGATGCGCTGGCTCAACTGGCCGGGCTCACTGGCTGTGAGGTGTACCGCCACAACTTGGTCGGGGTAGGAGGCTATGTATTCACGTCGGAAGGTTACGCTTTTGTCCGTATTCTTCCATTCTGCTGTAGCTGTAGCATTGGATAGGTCGAGTGTGCGGACGTAGTCCTTTACGCCGCTTGAGGAAGTGGTGCCAAAGCGGTTGCTTGTATCTTCTATGTATATGTGCCCGAAGTTTTGATAGCCAGCGCCGCGGTCGTAGTTCGTGCTGGAACCGGTCCATAGGGTCTTTTCGTTGAACTGTACGATGTCCTGACGGATGCCGCCGTAAATCATGGCTCCCAGTTGGCCGTTTCCAATGGGTAATGCGTATTCCATCCAAGGATTCGCCACCGTCTGCTTCGTTACGGGAATCTTGTACCATAGGGTAAAGAGATTGTCAGGCACATAGCCGGCATAGGCAGAGCATCCCCACTCAGGAAGCTTCGCGGGTTGTGGGTCGGTTTCGGGTAGCGAAGTTGGGTCAAGGAATCTGACGGGATTGTTCTCATCTCCTTTGTCCCATTCGCCCAGTTCTTTGCCGGCACCTGAACCTCCCCACTGATTCATACTTTTGCTTTCCGTCTTGCGTTGCAGCTCCCAGCAGTCGGAGGCTCCCGAAGCGGTGGACTTCACCATCTTGAGCTGAACGCCTGAGGCTGTGGCCTGGAAACGGCTGCCATTGTAGGAGGCGTAGTTTCCGGCTTTTGAGAGCATCACAAAGTCGTTTTGTGTGCCGATGAATGCCCAAAGTTGTCCGTCAGCATCGGTGCGCGCTGCGGTCTGGAGGTTCTTTCCTTTTCCCTGGTCGGTCAAGAAGGCCTCGCCGGTCTTGAATTGGACATAATAGTAAACGGGGTTCTCGGCCGTAGAGAACGTAGGCAATGTCTGCGATGTTGCGGTTATCGCCGTCAGCAGCGTCAGGATGGTAAGGAGTAAACTTTTCATGAGTACTATAACCTTTTATTTATATTATTGTGAGCGCAAAGATAAACAATCCCGTAGTTTCGGAAGCATGGAGAGACAAAAAACTGTTCCTGTCTACATGGCTTTCGTGCCATTTTGTCGTTTTTATCGGACATGTTGGCAGCACGATGTCCTAAGGTGGAGGGAAAGCGGGAGTTGGCACGGCGGTTGCCAAGATATATGACAAACGCACGAACCGAAAGGGAAGCGTGAAATGACAATAAACAAAAATAATTAATCAATAAAAGAAAGGAGACAAAACTATGTTACCTATCAGACGTTACAACCAAAGTTGGCTTCCGACAATGTTCGATGACTTTTTTGACAATGACTTCATGGGCAAGACCAATGCTACGGCTCCAGCCATCAACGTGCTGGAAGACGAGAAGGCTTACCGCGTAGAGTTGGCAGCCCCGGGAATGTCAAAAGAGAATTTCCAAATTCATATTGATGATGACAACAACCTCGTCATCAAGATGGAAAAGAAAGAAGAACAAAAGGAAGAAAAGAAGAACCAGCGCTATTTGCGTCGCGAATTTTCCTACACGAAGTTTCAGCAGACACTCATTTTGCCGGACGACGTGGACAAGAAAGGCATCTCTGCCGGTGTGGAGCATGGAGTGCTCACGGTAGAACTGCCTAAGCTTACGGCCGAGCAGAAACAGCAGACGCTACAGAAGATAGAAGTGAAGTAGCCTGATGCTTGAGACATTAAAATGAAGGAGGCTCCCGTCAATATGTGGGAGCCTCTTCTATTGTTATTCGCCGTTTGCTTCAGGAGCAGGGGTAGATGCGGATGAAGGTGATGGTGCCGGGGTGATGGTTTCAACCGTGATTTCTTCGTTTGTCTCTGCAGGTGTTTGCATCTCTGCTTCCGCTTCCTCTTGCGGCTGTGTCGGTTCTGCAGGACGCTCGGTCTCTTCTGTGGCACCAGCAGGCTTCCCGTTGGAGACGCCCAGCCAGTCCACGGTGGCCTCTACGTCAGCGTCCGTAGTATCGGCCAGGTCGTATGGCCGCACTTCCACGGGCTCGCCATCGCCTCCGGAAGAGAGTAGCGCCCACGCTACGCCGATAACGATGGCAATGCCGAGGAGCGAGAGTGTCCAGTTGCGTAGTGCAATGAGGTTTTTTTGTCTTTCAGAGCGTGCCTTCGGCGCACTCTTTGTAGCTGGGTTCCCAGCTTGTTTCCCTTTATTTGTATCCATTGTAGTGTGTTGAGGTTCGCGGATGGCGGAACGGGAGTTCCCTTTCGGACGGCGAAGTTATGGAAAAATTCATTTAACGCAAATCCTAGTTGCATTTTTTAACGGCGGGTGTGGTTTCCATATATTTTCACTATTTTTGCGCCACGTTTTATGGATGTAACTTAAATATGAAGAAACTCCTTTTGTTTGTGTTCGCATTGCTTTCGGCTTTTCCCGCCGATGCTGTGCTGAACGAGAAGAACCTTGCACAGTCGCTATCCGTACTGCGGGTGGAGCTGAAGAATGCCTATCTGCAACAGAAGCAGACGATGGCGCGTTTCCAGATGATGAACGAAGCACAGCACATGCGTATGCTCGACATCATGCAGAAAAGCAGTCAGATAGGTCTGATGCTCTATTCCCAGAAGGACGATTATGTCTTTGACCTCACCTATGCGTGTCACGAGGCTACGCAGCAATACTTTGACTTCAAGCGCAACCGCATGCCTTTCGACCGCATTGCCAACCGCATGCGTTCGGAGGTGGAACGCTATGACAGCCTTATTGCGGCGTTGGAGATGTTGCCGCCCTCGCTGAACCGTCCCGTCCTGCCCGAGGGGGAGGAAGGTGCAGCCGCCATGGGCGTGAGCAGCGACAGCCTGCAACGCTACATGCTCGACGAGCAGGGACAGGCCGACCGCGAGGAATGCCTGCTCTATGCCAAGGCACTACGTAATAATTATGTGCGATTCTACAACCAGGTGAACGAAGACCAGGCCAGCTATCAGTTTCTTGACGAACAGCTGTCAGGACTTCATGATTATGCTCGGAAACGCTATCATGACGTGCAGCAGAGTATTTTCAGCAATTCGGGTACAAACTATTTCCAGCTATTGATGCGCTTTCCACGATACTGGGAGTATACGAAGCGCGACTTACAGAATAAGTACAGCTCGTCACAGGACTTCCAGTCTGTCAACAGTGAGTGGCGAGGCAACGTGGTGTGGGGATACGTGATGTTTGTGCTCTTCTATCTCGTGCTGGCCATTGTCCTCAGTGTGAGTGTTGTGACAGTATTGCTACGTCACGTCAAAAAGCTCCAGACGGAAGAGATGAAGAGACGCCGCGTACCGCTCAATGTGTGTCTCGGTGTGCTGTTTTTTGCCATCAGCATTATGATCGTTCGCATCTTCCTGACTCACAACTTCTATGTCATGGCTTCCAACTTGCTTGTGGAATATGCTTGGTTGCTCGTGGTCATCTTTGTGAGCCTGCTTATACGTCTCAGTAGTGACCAGATACGCAATGGCTTCATCATCTATACGCCCATTGTCCTGATGGGACTCATCATCATCATCTTCCGTATTGTCTTTATTCCCAATACGTTGGTAAACATGCTGTTCCCGCCCATTGTCCTGGGCTTCACCATCTGGCAGTGGTTTACCATTCGTCGCCACTCAAGCGGTGTGCCGCGCAGTGACATGTTCTATACGTGGATTTCCTTCGCCGTCATGTTCGTGTCGTGCGTCAGTGCGTGGATAGGCTATACGCTCCTTGCCGTTGAGGTATTCATCTGGTGGCTGTTCCAGCTGACGGCAATCCAGACCATCACGTTGGCTTTCTCCCTGCTGGGCATGTACGAGCAGGGAAAGTTGCGCCGTCGCCTGCTGCGCGAAGGCATCACCAAGGAAGAAATGCACAGGGGTGCCAGCAAGGGACGCTACATCACACAGACGTGGATGTTCGACTTCGTGGAAAAGGCGCTCGTACCCATTGCCGCTGTTTATTCCATACTGCTCAGCATCTACCTGGCCGCAGATGTCTTTGACCTTTCTGCGACGGTCATAGGCATCTTCATCACGCCGTTTGTCGACGTGGAAGGCGTCATCCAGCTTTCGCTCTTCAAGCTGGTCGTAGTAGCCGCGCTGTTCTTCATTTTCCGCTATATCAACTATGCCTCGAAGGCTTTCTACCGACACGTACGCCTGCAAAACTATATGAACAAGAGCGGTGAAAGTATGGTGCGTACCAACGAGGTAAACCTTACGTTGGGCTACAATGTCATCAGCATCCTCGCTTGGGGCATTTATTTCATCGTGGCCATCGTGCTGCTGAAGATTCCCAAGTCGGGCATCAGCATCGTCACGGCCGGACTTGCTACGGGTCTTGGATTTGCCATGAAGGACATCCTTAACAACTTCTTCTATGGTATACAGCTCATGACGGGACGCCTGCGTGTGGGCGACTATATCGAGTGCGACGGTGTGCAGGGAAAGGTAGAGAGCATCTCCTACCAGAGCACACAGATCATTACGCTCGATGGCTGTGTGATGGCATTCCTCAACAGTACGCTCTTCGCCAAAAACTTCAAGAACCTGACCCGTAACCATTCCTACGAACTCATCAAGATACCCATCGGCGTGGCTTATGGCACCAACGTCCAGCAGGTGCGCGACCTGCTTAAGGAAGAGCTGATGAAGCTGCAGGCAAAAGACCGCTACGATTGTGAAATCATTGATCCCAACCGTGGCATTGATGTGCTCTTCGATGACTTCGGTGCTGACAGCGTCAATCTGCTTGTGGTACAGTGGATTCTCGTGGCCGAAAAGGCTCTCTACAAAAGCCGGGCACGCGAAGTTATCTACAACACCTTGCGAGACAATCATATAGAGATTCCCTTCCTCCAGCGTGAGGTGAAGATTCTCAATCAGAATTGATTACTTCACTCAAGTTCATATTCATAACAAAGCGCCGAAGATGTAACCATACACCTCCGGCGCTCTGTTGTATAGGCAGGCTTAAAGTCCAAGCCCTTTGAAGAAATCGTTGCCTTTATCATCCACGAGAATGAAGGCAGGGAAGTCTTCCACCTCAATCTTCCATACAGCCTCCATGCCCAGTTCGGGATATTCCACGCACTCGATGCTCTTGATGCTTTGATAGGAGAGCACAGCCGCCGGGCCGCCGATACTGCCGAGGTAGAAACCGCCGTATTTCTTGCAGGCATCGGTCACTTGCTGCGTGCGGTAGCCCTTGGCTATCATCAGCAGAGAGCCTCCTATCGACTGGAAGAGGTCCACATAGGGGTCCATGCGGTTGGCCGTGGTGGGTCCCATCGAACCGCAAGGCATGCCTTGCGGGGTCTTGGCGGGTCCGGCGTAGAGCACGGGGTGATCCTTCAGGTACTGCGGGATATCCTCGCCCCGATCCAGGCGTTCCTTGATCTTTGCGTGTGCAATGTCGCGGGCCACAATGATGGTTCCGCTTAGCGAGAGTCGTGTTGATACGGGATACTGCGTGAGTTGTGCCAGCACGTCCTTCATCGGGCGGTTCAAGTCTACTTTCACACCGCCGCCCTCGCCGGTTTGGCGCATGGATGCGGGGATGAGTTCCGTGGGTTGGTCGTCCAACTTCTCAATCCAGATTCCGTCCTTGTTTATCTTGCACTTAATGTTGCGGTCGGCCGAGCAGCTTACGCCCAAACCGACAGGGCAGCTTGCGCCATGGCGCGGGAGGCGCACCACGCGGATGTCGTGGGCGAAGTACTTTCCGCCAAACTGAGCACCGAGGCCAATCTTGCAAGCCTCCTCGTAGAGGCGCTCTTCCAGTTCAACGTCGCGGAAGGCACGTCCCGTCTCGTCGCCCGTGGTAGGCAGTGAGTCATAGTATTTCGTTGATGCCAGCTTCACTGTCAGAAGGTTCTTCTCAGCCGACGTTCCGCCGATGACGAATGCGATGTGGTAGGGAGGACAAGCTGCAGTGCCGAGGCTCTTCATCTTTCCTACGAGGAAGGGGACGAGCGTCTGAGGATTCAGGATGGCTTTCGTTTCTTGGTACAGGTAGGTCTTGTTGGCCGAGCCGCCGCCCTTGATGACGCAAAGGAATTTATATTCCATGCCCTCTGTGGCTTCGATGTCAATCTGTGCTGGCAGGTTGCAGCGTGTGTTCACTTCGTCGTACATTGTCAGTGGGGCATTCTGCGAATAGCGCAGGTTTTCCTGGGTATACGTGTCGTAGACACCTCGGCTCAGGACCTCTTCGTCCTCAAACCCAGTCCACACCTGCTGACCCTTTTCGCCGTGGATGATGGCCGTGCCTGTGTCCTGGCAGAAAGGCAGCTGTCCCTTGGCAGCCACTTCAGCATTGCGCAGGAATGTCAGGGCTACGTATTTGTCGTTGTCTGACGCCTCGGGGTCTGTGAGAATCTTCGCTACCTGCTCGTTGTGGGCGCGGCGTAGGAGGAATGCCACGTCGCGGAAAGCCTGTCGCGACATCAGCCTGAGGCCTTCGCGTTCTACTTTCAGTATGGGGTGTCCTTCAAAGTCACCCACGCTGACATAGTCGCTTGTCAGTTTGTAATACTCCGTCGTGTCCGGCCCCAGCTGGAACATCGGCGCATACTTGAAGTCTGGTGTTTGTGCCATATCTGTTGTTGTTGGTTTGTTTCAGAAACGGACGTCTTGCCCTCTCGCCATGTAGCTGGGGGCTTCGTACTCTTTTAGCGCCACAAAGTTAAACAATATATTCCACACTCCCAAAGCATCCGGGCACACCAGGGTAGGTATTATCTCTGATTCATGCTTCGGGCAATGAAATTACCGCCTGTTTGGGAACTCCCCGTAGGCTTAGCCCAGGGCAACGCACCAGGTAAGCCTATCATGTGTATGGAAATTCTTTTTTCGTCGCAAAAACAGGTTAAGGAATGTCCGATAGCTCATGGCAAAATAAGAAAAATTTTTGTGGATATCGTTATATTCTTCGTTTTTCTGCGTTATATAGGTAGAGAAAGGTCCTAAAAGCCACTCTTCATCAGTCGCAAAAGATGTCTACCAACGAACTCGAATCAGCCATAGTTTCAGCGCAGGAAGGTCGCGAAGAGGGCTATCGCCAACTCTTCGCCGAGTTCAGCGGAATGGTATTTGGGCTCGTGAGCCGTATGCTGGCCGACGAGGCAGAAGCCGAGGAACTGACACAGGACGTTTTCATGCAAGCCTTTGCCGCTTTGGCAGGTTTCCGCTCACAAGGCTCGGGCTTCTCCGCGTGGATTCGGCGCATCGCCTACAACATGGCAATGAGCAAGTTGCGGCAGAAACGACCGCAACTGATCTCGCTGGACGAGCCAGAATATGCAACGTATGCAGACCATGCAGGAGTTGCCGATGAAGAAGGAAGTTCTGAGGAAGAGATCGAGAGCCTCATTGCTGCCATTGGCCATCTCCGACAAGAGGAGCAAGCACTCTTGCAACTCTGCTACTATGACGGTCTCTCCATGCAGGACATAGCTTACATCACGTCTCTCACCCCTCAAGCTGTGGCAATGCGACTGTCGCGCATCAGGAAAAAACTAAAGAATCAACTTTCAAAGCATTCATAGGCAATGGAAAGCGAGAAGTTCAACACACAGATTGCTGAAGCCTTACGGCGTACGCAGGCAACTCCACATGACGGCATGACGGAGCGCTTCATGGAAAGGCTGCGCCGCGAAGGACTACCTCAAATGGGCGTAACCCATGCAAAGCCTAAGCATCGTCATCTTGTAGCGTGGTTTTCTGGTGTCGCCGCCGTGGCCGCAGTTGTGGTATGGGTTGTGCTATTGCCGTTGAAGGAAGATATACCCACGCCTACGGGTGCAATAGTACAGACCGTGACGATGCCCGCACATTCATCCGAAGGTGTTTCTGCGTCCTCCCCGACAATGGCGCTTGCGAACCTCCAGACCCCTAAAAAAGTCTATAGCTCTGTTCGTGCTGGCCACTCAGAGAAATCGGCACAGACTAAAATCCTGGTTTCCTCCGAACAGTCGGAACATTCCGAAAACCTTGTTTCAGAGTTGCCCCTCCCATCAGCACCTCCTACACAAGACGCGGTCTCAAAAGCTCTCGAAGTATCAAAACAAAAAACTCAAGAAGCTGAGGATCCTAACGCCTTGTCATACTCTCCCTATGAGCGCGAACTCATGGCACATGCAGAAGCCATGCGCGAGGTGGCCGAACTTTATACGGCAGAGGTCGTGCAGGAAGATCGCATCGCCATTCGCGAAAGGGACGCCATTCAGTCCATGCGGGTAGAGCGGGTAGCAGATAAAGATATCATCAGGAAGATATGAAACTTGAATATCAAACATTCATAAACAAATAACCTCCAAGATTAAGAACTATGAAACGTTTAATTCTCGCTGCTCTGTGTATAGTTTCGGCAGCAGCTCCTCTTCAGGCACAAGAACAGATTGAGAAGCTTTATCGTCGTATGGCTTCCGACCCGAAGGTCAGCATCAGCCAGAGTATTCAGGTGGACCGCAAGCCCGGAGTCAGTGTGACGGGCAAGACCAGTATGTGCGAAATCAACAGTTTCGCTATCCACAAGCCCAATAAGAAGGGACGCTATGTGGACCACATGCGTCAGTACGTCAGCGACATCGCAGCTGCCATACAGAATGAGGCTTCCAATCCACAGTGTTACCGCATAGCTTCCTATCGCTATCCCAGTATGGATAAGCCCCGACAATGGAATCTTCTCTATGGTGAGGATGCCACGCAATATGTCACCATAGGTGAGAAGCGTTATAAGAACTATATCTTTGCATGTTTTGCGGACAAAGCAAATCCAGGCTACCGCTATTGCTACGCTTTGGAGTGGTATGATGGGGTTGAAAATGACCTCTTTGGCAGATATATGTGCCTCTATGCAAAGATGCCAGAAGAAACTACGCCCTCATACAATGCGAGTGTAAGAAATAGTACATCAGATGATCCTTTTACGATGTTCGGAGGCGGTAAGTTTGGGACTGGCCTCACTATCAATGCGGAGGAGCGTACATTTACCCTCGACGGGAAAACGTTGCCCCTAGATAGCTTGACAGCGGAATTTGAGCGCCTGCAAGAACTCTCACCCATAGAAGCTCAAATAAAGACGGGCAATCTCGTCGCTGCAATAAATCAGAGTAAGGAGAAACGCCTTGAGCACTTTCTGAAATCATTTAATGCATTATCAGAACGTTGGATGCGGGGCGACGTAAAGAACGACGCTAATCTTCCTGTCGGCATCTATCTACTTGTGAAAGATGCAGTGAATAAAAACCTGTTGAGTAAAGATGAAAAGGAACTTGTCAATGACCAACTGATTATCATGGTGGAAGCAGCTAAGGGCCATCAATATGAAACTGCATGTCGCTATCTGGCTTTAGCACAGAAGGAACTAAAGCGGAGCGGGCTGAAATGACGGGTGACGACCCCTATTCCCCATCCCCCCATACCATTGATTAATTGATTGGATTTAGTTAAACAATGAAATGAAGCCGGACCACCCGTGAGGGTCGTCCGGCTTTGCCTTATATATCCGTGTGGCTTATAGCATGCGGGCCGTCAACCTATGTACCAGCGGATCTGTGAACTTCATGCAAAGACCCGTCAGCAGGGCCAGCAGAATGGTGCCTTCGCGGATGACGTTTGCCTCTCCGTCGCCAAAGCAATTACCGAAAACAAACCATGCAAAGGCGGCAGAGGAGAGGACGAAGGCCATGTCACTCCATACTTTCACCGTGCTGAACGTGGAGCCTGTGACATCGGCAATGACGGCTACCGTCTTGTCGCCACTCAGCATCCATGCACCTCCGTCAATCTCTACGCGCAAGCCTATGGCAGTGATGACGATGGCGATGAAAGTCCAGAGCAGTTGCAGGACATAGGAAGTGGCTGGTAACCACTGGCAAAGCCATACCGCAGCATCGCAAAACAGGCCGAAAAGGATGACGGCCGGTATCTGCATGAGGTCGGCAAGGCGGAAGCGGCTGCGCAACAGGGCAAGTTGGAGAAAGATGAAACTGAAATTCACAATCCACGTGAACGTGCCGAAAGAGATGCCCGGCCACTTTAGGTTGAGGACGGCAGGCGGACAGGAAATGGGGGACGTTCCAAGGTTGGACTTCAGCGATACCGCCACGCCCAATGCGACAAGCATCATGCCCAGTGTAGCAACGAGGTAACGTTTCATCCGATGTCTCTGCAAATGGCGAGTAATGAGGTCAGTATTCCGTTTTGTCGACTTTCTCCTCCCAGGCAACAAAGGATTCCAAGGCCTCGTCGCGCAGCATCTGTACGATGGGCGTAGAGCGTTTGTCCATAGGCTTGTCGAGTTCCTCGTAGATAAAGTCGTCGTCAAAGCCTATGCGCCCGGCATCCTTGCGGTTGTTGGCATAGAATATCTTGTCGAGATGTGCCCAATAGATGGCACCGAGACACATAGGACAGGGTTCGCAAGACGTGTAGATGGTACACCCAGAGAGGTCGTAGGTGCCAAGTTTCCGGCAGGCCTCACGGATGGTGTTCACTTCGGCGTGGGCCGTGCAGTCGTTGTCGATGGTCACGGAGTTTGAGCATCCAGCCAGTATCTTTCCGTCTTTTACGATGACTGCACCAAAGGGGCCGCCGCCATTCTTGACGCTTTCACTTGCCAGGCGTATGGCCTCGCGCATCATTTGTTTGTCTAGTTCAGTTATCTTCATAGTAGCTTTTGTGTGTATGAAACTTGACCAACTCACTTCTTCAGTTGCTTTACGGGGAAGGTGAAGTAGGTATCGGGGAAGGGCTCGTTCTTCAGTGTGAAATGCCACCATTCGCTGTCAAGGGCCTTGAATCCGTGGCGCAACATGGCCTGGCGCAGTATCATGCGGTTGGCAAACTGCTCCTTGGTGATGCTACGTCCAGCAGGTGAGGTGCCACCAGTGTATTCTCCCGTTTCGGGATTGCCACAGAAATCGGGATGGCTCTCTACCCCAAACCAATCGAAGGTACCACCCATGTCGAGTTCCTTCTCGGTCTTCATGTCGAAGAGGGTGAGGTCGACGGTGGAACCGCGTGTATGGCCGCTCTTCTCCATGATATAGTCCTGCTTGAAGAGTACGCCTTTGTCAAGGTCAGGGTAGAAGAAGGCTTTCATGCTCACGTCGTCATTTTGTGCCCAGCGCACGAAATGGTCTACTCCCTTCTGGGGTCGGTAGGCATCGTAGATCTTCAAGCGATAACCTTGCGCCTTGACATCCTCGCTCACGGCGAGCAGGCTGTCCGCAGCCACCTTCGTTAGGATCGCTGTTGGTTCTTCGTAGCCGTCTATACGGTCGCCTACAAAGTTGTAGGTGCCAAAATAGCGAATTTCCAGTATGGCATCTGGAACAATGTCGGTCAGAGTGACAAACTGGCTCGTGTCATCCGTTGGAGAAAGATTTGTGTCATCGTGCGAACAGCATGTGAGCACGGCCGCAACAAGGCTCACGGAGAGCACGGCAATTGTTGTCCTCAGTTTCCCGCGTTTCATTGCTTGTTTCTTAGGGCTTGGTGGAAATAAAAGCGCAGCCGCCTAAGCATGTTGCTGTGGCGCCTGCGCTATTCTTGTGACAATTTTACTGCATGGAACCACCGACAATATCGAGGAGTTCGGCGGTGATGGCCTGCTGGCGTGTCTTGTTGTATTGGAGGGTGAGGTCGTGGAGGAGCTCGTCTGCATTGTCAGTAGCCACCTGCATGGCTATGACACGGGCTGCATGCTCGCTTGCCAGACTGTCAAGCATGGCGGTGTAGAGCTTCAGGTGGAGGCTCTTTGGGATTAGCTTGACGATGAGTTCTTCCTTGGAGGGCTCTACGATGTAGTCGTTGAGGTATCCGCTTTCCTTTTCGGGCTGCTCGGCCGTTGGCACGTCAAGGCGTACGGGGAGGAACTGCTCCTTCACAAGAATCTGCGAACCAGCCGACTTGAAGTGGTGATAGATGAGTTCCACACGGTCAATCTCTCCGGCCACAAACTGCTCCATGAGTTGCTGGGCGATGTCGGCGGCAGGGGGATAGGCGGGGTGGTCAAGGAGTTCTGCACCCTCGTTGCCCATGCGGTGGGGCATACCAGCCTTGCGAGCTGCTTCAAATCCCTTCTTTCCCAGGGCATAGACTGCCGTGACTTTTACGCCAATATCGTGATAGTGACTGATGGTGTGTCGTAGTTCGCGCACGACATTGCCGTTGAAGGCTCCGCAGAGGCTGCTGTTGGAGGTCAGCACGACCAGTGCCACGCGCGTTACTGGCCGCTCCACTGCGTAGGGGGAGGACACTTCGCCTTCGATGGTGCTGACGAAGGTGCCCATGATGCGGCTCAGGCGCGACTCGTAGGGGCGCATGCTTTCGATGGACTTTTGCGCAGAATGTAGCTTTGCAGAGGCCACCATCTTCATGGCACTCGTAATCTTACGAGTCGAGTTGACCGAGTTTATCCGGTTTTTGACTTCTTTTAGACTAGGCATGTATTTTTAAAGTGACAAGTGACGAGTGACAAGTGACGAGTGACGAGTGACAAGCCTGGTTACGTTAAACGTTAAACAATAAACAAACCGAAGCGCGGCGGTGAAGCTCGTCACTTGTCACTTGTCACTATCTCAATATCATTTATACTGTCCGGCCACGTCGGCGGCCACCTTCTCGATGGTGGCGGTCACTTCGTCGGTGAGTTTGCCGGCGCGTATCTGGTCGAGAACGGTTTCCTTGTGGTTGGAACGGATGATTTGCAGGAAGTTGGTTTGGAACTCGCTGACTTTCTCCACGGGAACGTCGCGCAGCAGGCCGCGTGTGCCACAGTAGAGGATGGCAACCTGCTCGGCGGCACTCATGGGGCTGTATTGCTTTTGGATGAGTAGCTCATTGTTCTTACGTCCGCGGTCAATGGTCATAGCGGTCACAGCGTCCATGTCGCTGGAGAACTTTGCAAATGCCTCAAGTTCGCGATACTGTGCCTGGTCAATCTTCAGCGTTCCGGCCACTTTCTTCATGGGCTTGATCTGTGCGGCACCGCCCACACGGCTCACGCTGATGCCCACGTCGATGGCGGGGCGTTGGCCGCGGTTAAAGAGGTTGGTGTCAAGGTATATCTGACCGTCGGTGATGGAGATGACGTTGGTGGGGATGTATGCGCTGACGTCACCGGCCTGTGTTTCGATGATGGGCAGTGCGGTGAGGGAACCGCCACCCTTAACGTGTCCCTTCATGCTGGCGGGCAGGTCGTTCATCTTTTCAGCCACTTCCTGCTGGTCGTTGATCTTTGCGGCGCGCTCCAGCAGGCGGCTGTGGAGGTAGAAGACATCGCCGGGATAAGCCTCGCGGCCCGAGGGACGGCGTAGGATGAGGCTGACTTCGCGGTAGGCCACGGCTTGCTTGGAGAGGTCATCATAGACCACAAGGGCATGCTTACCGCGGTCGCGGAAGAACTCGCCGATGGCGGCACCGGCAAAGGGAGCAAAGTATTGCAGGGCAGCAGGTTCGGAGGCGGTGGCACTTACGACGATGGTGTAGGGCATGGCACCAAACTTTTTCAGCGTCTGCACTGTGGCGGCTACGGTCGATGCCTTCTGACCGATAGCCACGTAGATGCAGTATACGGGGTCACCCTGTTCGTAGCTTTCTTTCTGGTTGATGATGGTATCAATGGCGATGGCCGTCTTACCCGTCTGGCGGTCGCCGATGATGAGCTCGCGCTGTCCGCGGCCGATGGGTATCATGGAGTCAACAGCTTTCAGACCTGTCTGCAGGGGCTGGTCAACGGGCTGACGGTAGATGACGCCTGGTGCCTTTCGGTCAAGGGGCATAAGAAACTTATCACCCCCAATCTTTGCACCACCGTCAAGGGGTTGGCCGAGGGGGTTGATGACGCGACCCAGCATCTGCTCACTTACTTCGATAGAGGCTACGCGGCCAGTGCGCTTCACGCTCTGGCCTTCCTTGATGCCTTCGCTCGGTCCCATGAGCACAGCGCCCACGTTGTCTTCCTCAAGGTTCATCGCTACGGCCATCACGCCGTTTTCAAACTGTATGAGTTCGTTTTCTGTCACGTTGGTAAGGCCGTGGATGCGTGCCACGCCGTCACCGATGGTCAGCACGACGCCGACTTCTTCAAACTGTACGCTGTCGCCGACTTCCTTGAGTTTCTGAAGCAACACTTCGGAAACTTCGCTCGGCTTAATGTTGTTTGGCATATAATTGAGTTGTTTTTTGTTTGTCAGTGAAAGCACTCAGAACAAGTCCGAATGCGTGTCGGGCTGTAAGAAGAGGAGGGTGAGGCATTCATTGCCTTGTTGCTATAATACAATACCAGCTTCTTTTTTGTTTTCGTGCGCAAAGATACAGAGAAATCCCGTGGCGTGCAAGATGCCACGGGATTTTTTGTATAGGGAGAAACGTGAATGTGTTGTCTCTTTGGCTTCAGCCCAAATTGCGGCGCAGTTCGGCGAGCTGTGTGCGAAGGCTGGCGTCGAGGCGGTAGGTGTCGTATTCGAGGATGAAGCCGCCGCCGATGGCGGGATTCACCTCAGTGGTGAACTCCACGTGGCTCTGCGTGCGTGCCTCCACCATCTGTCGCAACTTTGCGGCAGTGGCTTCGCTTACCTCGACAGGTACCACGAGATGCCCCTTAATGATGTGTTTCTCGCGATGAAAAAGCTCTATGAAGGTGCTGGCTACGAAGGTCATAAGGTCGGCACGCTTGTTTGCCACGACCAGCTTTAGGAAACTGTGCGTAGAGGCCGTGGGCTGATGCTCACCGGATGCGGCACTGGCAAGGAGGGATTCCTTCTGCCCAGCTGTCAGAACAGGGTTCAGGAGAGCCTGCTGCAAGGCCGGCACGCGCCGAAAACTCTCGGCCAGCGTCGCCATTTCCTCATACACCTTCTGTTCTTCGCCATTTTCCGTGGCGAAGCGAAGGAGGGTTTTGGCATAGCGGGAAGAGATGATTCCGATGTCCATAGTTTTCTTTAGTGACAAGTGACAAGTGACGAGTGACAAGTGACAAGTTACGTGTGACAAGTGGCGTGTCTTATGCTGCTAAGGCATAGTTCCGCCCCTTGCTTGTCGTCCCTTTGTCGTCCGGTTGCTATTTCACGTCCTCAAGCATTCGGGCGATGAATTTTTCTTGCTCATCGTCGTGCAGAAGTTGCTGGCGGATGACCTTTTCGGCAATTTGCACGCTGAGGTCGGCCACTTGCGTACGGATGTCGCGCAGAGCCACTTCCTTCTCGGCTTCTATCTGTTTCTTCGCTTCGTCAAGGAGATTGCGGCCTTCAAGTTGTGCCTTGTCACGTGCATCCTGTATGATACCATCGCGTGTGGCCATGGCCTCCTTGATGATTTGCGCTTGCTGCTCGCGAGCTTCGCGGAGAATCTTCTCGCTTTCAGCCTGTATGCCAGCCAGCTTTTCGTTGGCCTGGCGGGCTTTCGACAAGCTTTCGTCAATGAAGTTTTTTCTTTCCTCGACGGCCTTGATGATGGCTGGAAAACCAAACTTGGCCAAAAGGAGAAAAACTACGAGGAACGAAACAAGCATCCAAAAGAGCAGACCGAAGTCGGGCGTCAGTATGGATGGTAGGTTTCCCATGAGCGTTTATCCCAGTACGGTGAGCAAGCAGACTACTACGGAGAAGAGGGCAACACCCTCAATCAGACCAGCGGCGATGATCATGTTGGTCATGATGTCACCCTTCACTTCGGGCTGGCGTGCGATGGCTTCCATGGCGCTTCCGCCAATGCGGCCAATGCCGAGACCGGCACCGATCGTTGCGAGACCTGCGCCAATGCCGGCGCCCATTTTTGCGATACCTGCAGCTGCAGCTGCTTCAAGAATTGCTAACATAATCTTTGTATGGTTTTGTTTGTTGTTTAGTTGCTTAAGTTTTTAGGTTTCGTCACTTGTCACTTCGCATGATGGTGCTCAGGATGTGCCAATCCGATGTAGACGCTGGAGAGCATCGTGAAGACGTAAGCCTGAAGAAAAGCTACGAGAAGTTCAAGGCAGTTCATGAAGATGAGCATCAGGAAGCTCACCACCGTCATTGACGAACCCATACCTATGCTCACCTTGAAGGTAATGAAGATGAGACATGTCAGGGAGAGTATCACCGTGTGGCCGCCAAACATGTTGGCGAAGAGACGCATCATTAGGGCGAAGGGCTTCGTGAAGATGCCGATGATTTCCACCACGGGCATCAACGGGACAGGGCATTTCATCATCATAGGCACGTCGGGCCAAAGAATCTCCTTCCAGTATTCCTTGTTGCCAAAGATGTTTACAAGCAAGAACGTTCCCACAGCCAGCAGGAGTGTGATGCTGAGGTTGCCTGTTACGTTCGAGCCGCCGGGGAAGATGGGGATAAGCCCCATGAGGTTGGTCACGAAGATGAAGAAGAACACCGTCAGCAGGTAGGGTGCATAGCGGCGGTAGTGCTTCTCGCCGATGCAAGCTTTGATGACGTCGTCGTGGATGTACATCGTAAGCATTTCCACGGCACCTCGGAAACCCTTAGGCGCACTGTGGTCGCCCTCGGCACGGCGACGCGCGTACCAGCGCGCGCAAGGGATAAAGATGAGAAGCATGACGGCGATGTTGATCCATATTTGGAGAACGTCCTTGGTGATGCTCAAGTCCCAAGGGCGGTCCTCGTAGCCACGTTCGTAGATCTTGTCCTTTCGCTCGTGGTCGATGTAGAAGCCGTTGTAGGTGCCGTCGGCGCTCTCGTGAAAGCGTGCCGAACTGAATACTTCCCAACCACCTTCGTGATGCTTCACAATGACGGGCAGTGAGATATGTGTATGTCCCCAAAGATGCCATTCGTAGGCATCGCTCATGTGGTCGAAGATGATTTCCTGCACGTTGATGGGCTCCTCCGTCCCCTCCGTGGAGGCATTGGCTCCGCAGGGGATGCACAGGAGCAGCAACAGTGCAACTGCAATATGTCTGAATATACTCATTCCCGGATATACTTCCTTGACGAAAACGTCCTTTTGCGAGCGCAAAAATACGGAAAAATTTCTTATCCGCAAACTCTTTCCGCTTTTATTATAATAATGAGTAGGACGGCGACGGCCAAGGCGAGCCACAGCCGACTTATACTGGTGTATGCATGATGTTGACAAGGACGGGCGCCCCGACACCGACTATTCCGAGACGCGTCACTTCATCTGGCGCATAGAGGCATTGTGGTAACGTAGTTCGCATTGCCTGTTGCCACTTCTGCGCAATGCCCTTCAGCTCAAAAACGTGAAGTAACTCCCGCAACGGGCGTGCCGCCGCGGGAGTTTGCGCGTCATATACATTTATACGAACTTTCCCCAAATGCTCTTTTTTGAAAACGTCTTTATCTCGTTTTCGGGGGCTAATACCTCTCGTCAATGTATATGTTGGGATTTGTTCCTGGTTTCATCGTGTAGGTTATGTCAACGTCGTAAGTATAGTAATAGGTATTGCCGTCATACGTGTTTTGTGTTACGCGGTTTGTTGAGCGCTTCTCGCTTTCGGAGACTGACGTATTAAGGCCTTTTCCCCAGACTGCCTCGAAGCTGAGATGAACCTCGCGGTCTTGGGTGTATGGCTTAGTATTTTCCGGTTTTGAAAGGTGGCCAGTGAGGTCCAGCTTCCGGGAGCAGCGACCTCTCAGTAACCCATCGTACCTACGCTCTGCTGAAACATCATATTCCAGATGCAGCTGATAGACGTCCTGTCCGTTGTCGCCTTCAATTGCTACAGCATTTCTCGTGCGTACAGCATCAATAATGATTTTCTCTCCCTGACGCACTATGTTGAACTCGGCATGATCACTTCCTTCTGCCCGGGAGAATACAAGGCTTTCGCTGCTGTTCCGTTCCTCGTTACTGTATATTTCTTTATCGTTTTTACCCGTTTCCGTGTCTTGTTCATAGCGGTGGCCGTTCTTCAGAGACTCCCATTTGATTTCTGCTCTGATTGACTGATACAGGTTTGCTACGTCGTCTGTCCCGTACTGGCGGACGATGAGCGTGTCGCGCATTGGACGCCCGTCGTTGTCGTATGCTTCGAAGAACAGCATGCCGCGCCGCGTATAGATGCTCTTATTCTCCTCAGGCGTTATAACTATGTGGCGCTGCCCGTTTTGGTCTTTTTCGAGTGAGGCTTGAAAGTAATCTCCGTCGCGACCGAGATAGCGTACGTCGTCCACGTTGCTTTCGAATGGTATGCGCTGCACATCGGCCTTGCTCTCCAGTACGATGCTGTCGGTCTCGATGGTCAGATAGGCGGGTATCTCCACCTCGGCGGCAGCGCTCTTTGCACTGTAGGGCGTAGAACCGCTCTCGATGATTGGGCGGAGGCTATACTTCCCTGGGCCAGGGAACTCATCGTATTTGAATGTTGCAGAGAATTCCTCGAAGGTGTTGGAGAAGGAGTACTTTTTCCCGTAGCGCGCAATGAGGAGCTTTCCGTCCTTGTCGTATGCACCTATACCAATATTGGAGGGGAGTAGCACCATCCTGCGGGGATAGACGGTGGCACGGAACTGTTTTGCGGCTTCGTTGTCGTCGGCCTTTGTCTCGAGGAAGTCGGGCAAGAAGTACCACGCCACTGCGCCAAACTTCTGCGTGTCGCTCCAGAGCGAGCGCTCCTGCCTCGGGCGACGTCCTACACGCCAGCTATACTTCAGCTCACGGTCGAAGCTGAGCTGAGAAATTTCAACCTTTGAATCCTTGAATACTTCGTAGCTGCCGTCGCCCGAGAGGTTGAAGTTCACCTCTGCCTCCATTTTCGGACCAGCATATATTTCCAGTCCTACACTACATTCGAGGAGAGAATTGAGCCAAGAGTTGTTCTTGACGGCAAGGCTGACTTTTGAGCCGAACTGAACAAAACCATTCAGCACGAAGCCAAGTCCAAAGCCCGTCAACTCTCCGTCAAGAACTTCAGGATTGTCCTCGTTCTTATCCAGATTCCCCCAACTGAAAGCGAAAGGCTCTTCCAGTTCGCTGTCGTAGATGAGAGTCTGGGAGAACCCGAAGTCGTACTTAGGCAACTGCACTCCGATATCTGCCGACCCATTTATGCGGACAAAGCCCTTTGGTTTCGGGTCGCATTCGAAGATTGGGAAAAAAGCAGGAAACTTCACCGCAGGAAGCAAATCCAACGGTGTTGCAACGGGCCACTCATGTCCACCAGAAACTGAAGCATGCACGCTAAGTCCAGCAGAAAAGCCCTCGCGAAATACAACTTTGAAATATGCTCGTTTCGAGAATACGCCCGAAATGTTGTAAACAGCCTGCGCCGTAGCAGTAAGGCCGAGGTCAAGGCCGACATTCACACTTTGGTTGCCACTATGGTACAGTTCCTTTTGCAGGCGTCCGCTCCAGTTAAAAAGCGTCAGGTCGTAATTGCCCGATACGCGGTTTGGTGCACGCACGCTGCCATCGGGTGCAAAACCAGCTACACGCCGCCGCACATTGCCTTCGGCATCAGTTCCTATCTGCTCTACGGTGATGACTTGATCGAAGATGTCACCCCAACTTTCTATGTCGCCCATTTGGCAGCACCATGCGCCAGCAACTTTGAACACCGACTGTACCTTGCCGCCATAGCCTCCATTTCCAAAAACGCCCTCATCGAAACCTACAAGGACATTGCCCACTTCGGGTTTGAGGCTTTCTGGCATCCCTGCTTTGAAGTAGAGCAGAGCCGTTCCGTCACCCTGAGGAGCAATGTGGTCTATCCAGTCCGTATGCCCCAGCTCGTCCATCATACGTAGTTGCGGGCTGAAGCGTATCTCGGGTTGAACAAAGCCTATGCTGTCGATGGCGCAGAGGGGGATACGGTAGAGCGAGTCCACGGTCTCAACCTCCTGAATGACATACTCATCGTGTTCCATTCCCTCAAGATCTATCTTCGAATAGCCGATGCGCTGCACCTGATCGTAGAAGAATCCCTCGAAGTCGCCGTCGTTGCGATAGATATAAAAGGCGTCCTGGGCGAAAAGGGAGTTGAAAGCTGAAAATTGAAAACCGAAAAGCCCCAACAACATGAGAACCTTCAATTCAAAAGCCTTTTTTATAAGGCGTGCGGACATTTTCGTCCATCCTGATATCATTATTCTCATGGCTTCCTACTTCTTTAAGAATTTGTAACTGGCGTCCCCCGCCTTCACGATATACGTGCCCGTGGGTCTGCCTTTGAGGGATATGACGGCGGGCTGCCCCTCCGCAGCCGTCTGAACGGCGAGGAGGCGTCCGTCGGGGGAATAGAGCTCGAGCGGCGTGCCAGCAGGCAGGCCGTCGAATCTCATTTCGTCCGCGCCCTGCGAGAAGCGCACCTCGCCAGAACGTACGGGCTGGATGCCGACCTTCGGGAATTCACCCTCGTAGGTATAGCGCAGGACTTTATCCAAAGGATAGCTGACCGTCACCTTGTCGGTCTTCAAGAACAGGGCACCATCCTGGAATGTCGTCTCAGGCTCGTCCGTCAGGTCGTGACTGACAGTCGTACCGTCTGCCAACCATACCACAAGTCGCTGCGTGGCGGTACTCTGCCCCCATGCCATGCCTGCCGCACCAAGCAGCAAGGCAAGCAAAAGGATGTTTCTTCTCATAATGTGATTTGCTGTATTTTAACGTTGATTTGCGGCTGCAAAAAAATAGCAAACTTTCTTAAAAACACTCCTGATTTTTGTAAAAAGACTCCTGAAAACAGAAATCAGGAGTCTTTTTTTGCTGGGAAAGAAGAGAAAAGGGGGAAAGAAACGTTCTACCTCGGACTATAACCTTTGTCATAGATGAAAAGGCGATTAGGGAATAGCGGGCAAACCTATTGCGTATTCTTACGCTCGGCACGGAGGTGGCAGATGCTGGTGGTGGCAAGGGCAGAGAAGAAAAGGAATAGGACGTTAACAATAAAAGCCATACGCAAGGGAGCATCGGCGTAAATATAGGAGGCGAGGGCTATCACCGTTAACAATAGGCGCACACCCTTGAAGAGCATATAGGCTCCGATGAGTGTTCCGCTCTTTGCTTCGCGCTTGCGACCTATGACGGAGAGCTCGGCTTGCGTCAGTACTGCATAGATAAGAGCGGGCAGCAGAGTGATAGCTGCCAATAGATCCCATGTCGTGTCAAACAAAAAAAAGCCTTCTACTGCGAAAAGCAGCAGACCTACGAATAGGGGGAGTAGGGCCGGCCAGGTCTTCATACGCTTTCTTCTACGCAGAGCGATACTCGGTTGTGTGCCACTTCGATGAAGCCACCGCTTATGGCGAGTTCAAAAGGATCCTCTCCTGTGCAGATGATGGTGCCGGCTGTGAGGCTGGAGATGATGGGAGCATGCCCTTTCAGCACCTCAAAGCGTCCACGCTCGCCTGGTACGGTGATGCTTTCAACCGTACCGGCGTAGAGCGTTTGTTCCGGACTTACTATTGTGACCTCCAGCGCGTCGGGGACAACAGTCCATTCGACGGCATTGCCGTCTTGACGTTTTACTTCCTTGGCCATTATTTTGCACTTTCAAGCAGTTTGCGACCCTTTTCTATTGCGTCGTCAATGGTGCCGACGTTGAGGAATGCCTGTTCGGGCAGGTAGTCCACTTCGCCGTCGAGAATCATGTTGAAGCCACGGATGACTTCCTCGATGGGCACCATTACGCCAGGAACGCCCGTGAATTTCTCGGCCACGGTGAACGGCTGCGAGAGGAAGCGCTGCACGCGGCGGGCGCGGTTTACGGTGAGCTTGTCTTCGTCGGAGAGTTCGTCCATACCGAGGATGGCGATGATGTCCTGCAGTTCGTTGTACTTCTGCAGAATCTGCTTTACGCGCTGGGCGCAGTCGTAGTGCTCCTGACCAATGACGTTCGGGTCGAGGATTCGGCTGGTGGAGGCCAGCGGATCCACAGCGGGATAGATGCCGAGCTCGGTGATCTTACGCGAAAGCACGGTCGTGGCGTCAAGGTGCGTAAAGGTCGTAGCCGGTGCAGGGTCGGTCAAGTCGTCGGCAGGCACGTAAACGGCCTGAATACTGGTGATAGAACCATTCTTGGTTGATGTGATGCGTTCCTGCATGGCACCCATCTCGCTGGCAAGCGTAGGCTGATAACCTACAGCACTCGGCATACGTCCGAGTAGGGCAGACACCTCAGAGCCAGCCTGCGTGAAGCGGAAGATGTTATCGATAAAGAACAGAATGTCGGTCTGTTTACCTTCGGCAGCACCGCTGTCGCGGAAACTTTCAGCGATGGAAAGACCGCTCAGGGCTACGCTGGAACGTGCGCCGGGAGGTTCGTTCATCTGACCGTATACCAATGTGGCCTGACTCTTTGCTACTTCATCGTAATCAACCTTCGAAAGATCCCATTCGCCACGCTCCATTGCTTCCTCGAAAGCCTTGCCATACTTGATGACACCGCTTTCAATCATTTCACGTAGCAGGTCGTTGCCTTCACGGGTACGCTCGCCCACACCGGCGAAGACTGAGAAGCCATCGTGACCTTTGGCAATGTTGTTGATGAGTTCCATGATGAGCACCGTCTTGCCCACGCCGGCACCACCGAAGAGTCCTGTCTTACCACCCTTGGAGTAGGGTTCGAGCAGGTCAATGACCTTGATGCCCGTGTAGAGCACCTCTTGGCTGGTCTTCAGTTCTTGGAAGTCGGGAGCTGCGCGGTGGATGGGGTAGGCTGAGCCTTCCTTGCTGACGGGGCGCAGGCCGTCGATGGTTTCGCCGATGACGTTCATCATACGTCCCTTGATTTGGTCGCCTGTGGGCATGGTGATGGGCGAACCGAGGCTCACGACCTCAAGGCCGCGCTGGAGACCATCGGTATTGTCCATGGCCACTGTGCGGACGGTGTCTTCACCGAGGTGCTGCTGCACTTCGATGACGATTTTGCGTCCGTCGGGGTGGGTCACTTCAAGGGCTTCGTGGATTTTCGGAAGCACTTCGCTGGCGGGGCGTCCCCCAGTCTCAAACATCACGTCGACCACGGGGCCGATGATCTGCGAAATGCGACCTTTCTGCAGGTTTTTGTCCATAATTATGGTTGTTTCTTACGTATTGTTTTCGTGAAAATGCGGCGCGAAGATACGTATTCGCGCCATAAAAACAAAGTGTCGGTTTCTTTTTCTGGACCTCACTTGTGCCTTGGGGGTGGTGGAACGGCCATTGCGGCATCTTGTTTCTTTGTTCCCGACGACACGCTCATTCCATTTTCTGCAGTTTCATCCGTGAGGGCTTCAGCCTCGGCTTCGGGTATGTCCTTTTTCTTGGCCAGATATTCAGGCAGCGACATGCCGGCTTGGTCGAAGAGTTCTCCCAATGGAGGAATGCTCTTCATGAGTCCCGAGAGGAAATCGGCCGTATTGGTGCGACCATTGCCGCCACCGCCGTTGTCCCAAACCGTCACTTTCTCGATGTTGATGCCCTTGATGGCTTCCACCTGCGTCTTGACGAGTTCGGGCAGTTTTTCCAGCAGCAAGAGGGTGTAGGCTTTCGTGGCATCTCCGCCGGCGGCTTGTATCATCTTGTCGTAGCCCTGTGCTTGTTTGGTGAGGATTTCGAAGAGACCCTTTGCCTCGGCCTCCATCTTGGCGAAGATGGCGTCTGCCTCACCCTTCGCGTTGACGCGCTTCTGTTCGGCAGCGGCTTCGGCCTCGATGACAAGGCGCTTCTTTTCTATCTCCTGCGCCACGATGACGTTTGCATTCTGTGTGGAGCGTTCGCGCTCGGCACGGGCATTTTCGGCCTTTTGCTCGGCTGCATAGGATTCCTCCAAGGCCTGTGCCTGTGCCACCTTTTCGGCGGCTGTGGCACGACGCAAGGCTTCGGCTTCACGCTCGCGGCGGTCGGCGTCGGAATTGGCAATGTTGATTTTTGCTTCGTTCTCGCCCCTCACGGCTTCTGCGTTGGCAGCGGCGGTACGGATGCGGGTTTCGCGGACGGCGTCGGCCTTACCGATTTCACCCATTTTTTCTTGTTCGGCTACGCGTACCTTGGCTTCATTGATGGCCTTGGCAGCAGCTTCTTGTCCGAGTGCTTCGATGTAGCCGCTTTCGTCGTTGATGTCGGTCACGTTGACGTTGATGAGGCGTAGGCCGATTTTCTTCAGTTCCACCTCGACATTCGACGAGATGGCATCAAGGAATTTGTCACGGTCGGAGTTGAGCTCTTCGATGCTCATGGTAGCAATGACCAGACGGAGTTGTCCGAAGAGGATGTCGCGTGCCAGCTCCTGAATCTGTTGCGGCGTGAGGCCGAGGAGGCGCTCGGCAGCAGCCAGCATGCTTTCGGGCTCGGTGGAGATGCCCACGGTGAAGCGGCAGGGTACGTCCACGCGGATGTTCTGGCGCGAAAGGGCGTTGGTCAGGTTTGCATCAATGCTGATAGGGGTCAGCGAGAGGTAGGCATAGTCTTGGATGATGGGCCATACGAAGGTGCCACCGCCATGTACGCATTTGGCACTTCTGCTTGTGGTGGAAGTACCGTAGACAACCAGAATCTTGTCCGAGGGACAACGGCGGTATCGATTGATGATCGCCATGAAGAGCAATACGGCCACGACCGCAAGCACAATGATGAGATAGAGTTCCATATTGTGGTTTGGTTTTTAGGTTTTTGGGGTTGGGGTAAACACAAATTATCGTTAATTAACCATGAATTTCAGATGGTTTTTGAGTAAGAGAGTATCGGACGGTCCCTTCTTCCGTGGTCGGGTTTATTCTGCTTTTTCTACGAGGAAGGTGTGGTCGCCGATGACAGCCAGGATGCGCACCTTGCTGCCCGAAGGGATGTCGTCGCCATCAGTGACGGCGGGCAGTTCCTGCACAGAGCCACCAAAGGCAGTCTGAATCTTTCCCTCGCCGTTGCGCTCGGCGGGGATTCGCAGGTAGACGTCGGCAATCTGCCCCACGGCATCGTGAAGGTCATATCGCGCAGTGTGTTCCAGACGCCGCAGGTTGCGGAACATAAAGACAAAAACTCCCACAAAGAGCGTACCGACGATGATGGAAGCAAGGATTAAGAGTGGGGTGTTGGGGATAGCTCCCCAAAGGCAGACACCGCCCCAACCTACGCCAAGGAGAAAGTTGACGAAGTTTCTCACGGTGAAGAGTTGCAACACACCGCCCGTGTCCATTGTGTCTCCATCGGTTCCGTCAGCACCGCCCATGTCAAGGTCGGTGTCGCCAATGCCGATGAAGGTCAGCACAATCTGAATGACAAAGACAAGGGAAGCAAAAATGGCTATGCCCCAATAAATGCGCAGAGCGGGAGGCAGGTCGCCAAACCACATTGTCAGGTTTTCCATACGCTCTAATTTTTACGTTTTATATTCTGGCTACAAAGATACGACTTTTCGAAATACTACCAAAG